>NZ_JBEOPW010000010.1:0-196901 GCF_040310465.1 Pseudomonas sp. H26/SER47-MNA-CIBAN-0231
GAAGGCGTTGAAATGGTAATGCCAGGTGATAACATTCAGATGACTGTTACCCTGATCAAAACCATCGCGATGGAAGATGGTCTGCGTTTCGCTATCCGTGAAGGCGGTCGTACCGTCGGCGCTGGCGTCGTAGCCAAAATCATCGAGTAAGACTTTTAAAGTCAGCTTGATGGATTGAAAAAGCCCCCGCTCAGCGGGGGCTTTTTTATTGGGTTGACACCTATCGGGGGCGTCTATAGAATTGCGCCTCCTTTTAACGGGCGTATTGCGCCCGGTGGGAATAGCAGCCGGAGTCTGAAATCCAATGCAAAATCAGCAAATCCGTATCAGGTTGAAGGCTTTTGACCATCGCCTGATCGACCAATCAACCCAGGAAATCGTGGAAACCGCGAAACGTACTGGTGCTCAAGTGCGTGGTCCAATTCCACTGCCTACCCGTAAAGAGCGGTTCACCGTTCTGGTTTCCCCGCACGTCAACAAAGACGCGCGTGACCAGTACGAGATCCGCACTCATAAGCGTGTTCTGGACATCGTCCA
Organism: Pseudomonas sp. H26/SER47-MNA-CIBAN-0231; assembly: GCF_040310465.1. Classification (NCBI taxonomy): domain Bacteria; kingdom Pseudomonadati; phylum Pseudomonadota; class Gammaproteobacteria; order Pseudomonadales; family Pseudomonadaceae; genus Pseudomonas; species Pseudomonas sp. H26/SER47-MNA-CIBAN-0231. The sequence continues at coordinate 538 of NZ_JBEOPW010000010.1, forward strand.
GCCAACGGATAAAACCGTTGACGCGCTGATGAAGCTTGATCTTGCGGCCGGTGTGGAAGTGCAGATCAGCCTCGGCTAAGACTCGGTCTTGGTCGTGTAACGCTCTGAAATGGGCGGCCATAGCGGGTGAAAGCCCCGTACACTCATGAGGTTTACAACATGACTATTGGTGTAGTCGGTCGTAAATGCGGTATGACCCGTATTTTCACCGAAGAAGGTGTCTCCATTCCGGTCACGGTCATTGAGATCGAGCCGAATCGCGTCACCCAGTTCAAAACTGAAGAGACCGATGGCTATCGTGCAGTGCAAGTCACTGTCGGCGAGCGTCGCGCTTCGCGTGTAACAGCAGCTCAGGCTGGCCACTTCGCTAAAGCGAACGTTGCCGCTGGTCGCACCACCATGGAATTCCGCCTTGAAGAAGGCGAGTACCAGGCTGGCGATCTGATCAACGCTGAAATCTTCGCCGCTGGTCAACTGGTTGATGTAACCGGTCAGTCCAAGGGTAAAGGCTTCCAGGGTACGATCAAGCGTTGGAATTTCCGCGGGCAAGATAACACCCACGGTAACTCCGTATCCCACCGCGTCCCAGGCTCTATCGGCCAGTGCCAGACTCCTGGTCGTGTATTCAAGGGCAAAAAAATGTCCGGTCATATGGGCGCTGAGCGCGTGACCGTGCAGTCCCTGGAAGTAGTGCGCGTGGACGCTGAACGCAATCTGTTGTTGGTCAAGGGTGCTGTTCCTGGCGCTACTGGCGGCAACCTGGTTGTACGTCCAGCAGCCAAGGCTCGCGGTTAAGGGGAAGCTGACATGCAATTAAATGTAAATGACGCTCAAGCGATCGAAGTTTCCGAACTGACATTTGGCGGCGAATTCAACGAGACGCTGGTTCACCAAGCAGTCGTGGCCTACATGGCCGGCGGCCGTCAAGGTAGCAAGCAGCAGAAGACCCGTTCCGACGTTCGTGGTGGCGGCAAGCGCCCATGGCGTCAGAAAGGTACTGGCCGTGCTCGTGCCGGTACTATCCGTAGCCCAATCTGGCGTGGCGGCGGTACCACTTTCGCAGCTCGTCCACAGGATCACTCCCAGAAGCTGAACAAGAAGATGTATCGCGCAGCAATGCGTTCCATCCTTGCTGAGCTGGTGCGTACTGATCGTCTGGTCGTGGTTCAGGATTTCGCTGTTGAAACTCCGAAAACCAAAGATCTGCTGGGCAAACTGAACAACATGAGCCTGACCGACGTTCTGATCGTGTCGGACGCTGTTGATCAGAACCTGTACCTGGCTGCTCGCAACCTGCCGCACGTAGATGTACGTGATGTGCAAGGTTCCGATCCAGTTAGTCTGATCGCATACGACAAGGTGTTGATCACCGTGTCGGCCGTGAAGAAATTCGAGGAGCTGCTGGGATGAACCAGGAACGCGTATTTAAAGTTCTGCTTGGCCCGCACGTTTCCGAGAAGGCTACGGTTCTGGCAGACAAGAAAGGCCAGTTCGTTTTCAAGGTTGCTACCGATGCAACCAAGCTGGAAATCAAGAAGGCCGTCGAAAGCCTGTTCAGCGTGAAAGTAGAGCGCGTCACTACCCTGAACGTTCTGGGTAAGAGCAAGCGCACTGCTCGCGGTCTGGGCAAGCGTAATGACTGGAAGAAGGCAGTTATCTCCCTTCAGCCAGGCCAAGATCTCGATTTCAGCAGCAGTGCTGAGTAAGGAAGGGGTGCATCATGGCAATCGTTAAATGCAAACCGACTTCCCCTGGCCGCCGTTTTGTGGTCAAGGTGGTCAACCAGGAGCTGCATAAAGGCGCTCCTCACGCACCGCTGCTCGAGAAAAAATCGAAGTCTGGTGGTCGTAACAACAATGGCCGTATTACCACTCGTCACATCGGTGGTGGTCATAAGCAGCATTACCGTATGGTCGATTTCCGTCGCAACGACAAAGATGGCATCGTCGCCACTGTCGAGCGTATCGAATACGATCCAAACCGTACTGCTCACATCGCACTGCTGTGCTACGCAGACGGCGAGCGCCGCTACATCATCGCCCCTAAAGGCGTGAGTGCTGGCGACCAGCTGATCGCAGGCGCTCTGGCTCCAATCAAGCCAGGCAACGCTCTGCAACTGCGCAACATTCCAGTCGGTTCTACCGTACACGGCATCGAATTGAAGCCAGGTAAAGGTGCACAGATCGCTCGTTCCGCTGGTGCTTCGGCTCAGCTGATCGCTCGTGAAGGTGTCTACGTGACCCTGCGTCTGCGTTCCGGTGAAATGCGTAAAGTCCTGGCTGAATGCCGTGCGACCCTGGGTGAAGTCTCGAACTCCGAGCACAGCCTGCGTTCGCTGGGTAAGGCTGGTGCCAAACGCTGGCGTGGCGTTCGCCCAACCGTTCGTGGTGTTGCCATGAACCCGGTTGACCACCCACATGGTGGTGGTGAAGGTCGTACCTCTGGTGGTCGTCATCCGGTATCGCCATGGGGCTTCCCGACTAAGGGCGCGAAGACTCGTGGTAATAAGCGTACCGACAAAATGATCGTCCGTCGTCGCAAGTAAATAGAGGGATACGACAGTGCCACGTTCTCTGAAAAAAGGTCCTTTTATTGATCTTCACCTACTGAAGAAGATCGAAGTGGCGGCGGAAAAGAACGATCGCAAACCAATTAAAACCTGGTCGCGTCGTTCGATGATCCTGCCACAAATGGTCGGTCTGACCATCGCAGTACACAACGGTCGTCAGCACGTCCCAGTTCTCGTTAACGAAGACATGGTCGGCCACAAACTGGGCGAGTTCGCCGGTACCCGCAACTATCGCGGGCACGTGGCTGACAAGAAAGCCAAGCGTTAAGGGGTAAGGAAATGGAAGTAGCCGCTAAGTTGTCGGGCGCTCGAATCTCCGCCCAGAAAGCCCGCTTGGTCGCCGACCAGATCCGCGGGAAGAAGGTGGGCGAAGCGCTCAACCTGTTGGCTTTCAGCAGTAAGAAAGCCGCCGAGATCATGAAGAAAGTGCTGGAGTCGGCCGTAGCCAACGCCGAGCATAACGAAGGCGCAGACGTTGATGACCTGAAGGTCAGCACCGTTTTCGTCAACGAAGGGCGTTCGCTGAAGCGCATCATGCCACGTGCCAAAGGCCGTGCTGATCGCATCGTCAAGCGGTCTTGCCATATCACTGTCAAGGTTGCTGACAAGTAACGGAGTCGAAGAGATGGGTCAGAAAGTACATCCCATTGGCATTCGCCTGGGAATCGTCAAGGAGCACACCTCCGTCTGGTACGCAGACGGTCGGACTTATGCGGACTACTTGTTCGCAGATCTGAAAGTGCGTGAGTATCTCCAAGACAAACTAAAAAGCGCGTCCGTAAGCCGTATCGATATCCATCGTCCGGCCCAAACTGCACGCATCACCATCCACACCGCTCGTCCAGGTATCGTTATCGGGAAGAAAGGTGAAGATGTTGAGAAACTGCGTCAGGACCTGACCAAGCAAATGGGTGTGCCTGTGCACATCAATATCGAAGAGATCCGCAAGCCGGAGCTCGACGGTATGCTGGTTGCGCAGAGCGTAGCTCAGCAGCTGGAGCGTCGTGTAATGTTCCGTCGCGCTATGAAGCGCGCTGTACAGAACGCCATGCGCATTGGTGCCAAAGGCATCAAAATCCAAGTGAGCGGTCGTCTCGGCGGTGCTGAAATCGCACGTACTGAATGGTATCGCGAAGGTCGTGTGCCACTGCACACCCTGCGTGCCGACATCGACTATGCCAACTACGAAGCTCACACCACTTACGGTGTGATCGGTGTAAAGGTTTGGATCTTCAAAGGCGAAGTTATTGGTGGTCGCCAAGAAGAACTGAAACCACAAGCACCAGCGCCTCGTAAAAAAGCTGCTAAGTAAGGGGTACGCCAAATGTTGCAACCAAAGCGTACGAAGTTCCGCAAGCAGATGACCGGCCACAACCGTGGTCTGGCACTGCGCGGTAGCAAAGTCAGCTTCGGCGAGTTCGCGCTGAAGTCTGTTGCTCGTGGTCGTCTCACCGCTCGTCAGATCGAGTCAGCGCGTCGTGCTCTGACCCGTCACGTAAAACGTGGCGGCAAGATCTGGATCCGTGTATTCCCGGACAAGCCGATCTCCAAGAAACCTCTCGAGGTTCGTATGGGTAAAGGTAAGGGTAACGTGGAGTACTGGGTTGCCCAGATTCAGCCAGGCAAAGTCCTGTATGAAATCGAGGGTGTTTCTGAAGAGCTGGCGCGTGAGGCTTTCGCCCTGGCTGCTGCAAAGCTGCCGCTCGCCACCTCCTTTGTTAAACGGACGGTGATGTGATGAAAGCGAATGAACTTCGTGAAAAATCCGCACAGCAGCTGAACGAGCAACTGCTCGGCTTGCTGCGCGACCAGTTCAATCTGCGCATGCAGAAAGCAACTGGCCAGTTGGGGCAGTCTCATCTGCTCTCGCAAGTTAAGCGTGACATCGCTCGCGTGAAGACTGTGCTCAACCAGCAGGCAGGTAAGTGATCATGGCTGAAGCCGAAAAAACTGTCCGTACGCTGACTGGCCGTGTTGTCAGCGACAAGATGGACAAAACCATCACCGTTCTGATCGAGCGTCGCGTAAAGCACCCGATCTACGGTAAATACGTTAAGCGTTCGACTAAGCTGCACGCGCACGACGAAACCAATCAGTGCCACATCGGCGACAAAGTCACTATTCGTGAAACTCGTCCGATGGCCAAGACCAAGTCTTGGGCGCTGGTTGATGTTCTCGAACGCGCTGTGGAAGTCTAAGGGCTAGGGGTCGGAGAAATTATATGATTCAGACTCAATCCATGCTCGATGTGGCCGATAACAGCGGCGCTCGCCGTGTTATGTGCATCAAGGTGCTGGGTGGCTCCCATCGTCGTTACGCTGGTATCGGTGACATCATCAAAGTTACCGTGAAGGAAGCAATTCCTCGCGGTAAGGTGAAAAAAGGCCAAGTGATGACTGCTGTTGTAGTCCGCACTCGTCACGGCGTACGTCGTGCTGATGGCTCCATTATCCGCTTTGATGGCAACGCTGCTGTTCTTCTGAACAACAAGCAAGAGCCGATCGGCACCCGTATCTTTGGGCCAGTGACCCGTGAACTTCGTACTGAGAAGTTCATGAAGATCGTCTCGCTCGCCCCAGAAGTGCTGTAAGGAGATCCGACATGCAAAAGATTCGTCGTGACGACGAGATCATCGTGATCGCCGGCAAAGACAAAGGTAAGCGCGGTAAGGTGCTGAAGGTTCTTGCTGACAACCGTCTGGTTGTTGGTGGTCTGAACCTGGTCAAGCGTCATACCAAGCCTAACCCGATGTCGGGCGTACAGGGCGGTATCGTCGAGAAAGAAGCGCCACTGCACGCTTCCAACGTCGCCATCTTCAACGGCGAAACCAACAAGGCTGACCGCGTTGGTTTCAAAGTAGAAGACGGTAAGAAAATTCGTGTCTTCAAGTCGACCCAAAAAGCGGTTGATGCTTGAACACTGCTAGGTAGAAGACCATGGCACGACTAAAAGAGATTTACCGGAAGGAAATCGCTCCGAAACTTAAGGAAGAACTTAAGCTTTCGAACGTGATGGAAGTTCCGCGCGTTACCAAAATCACCCTGAACATGGGTCTGGGCGAAGCGATCGGCGACAAAAAAGTCATCGAGCACGCTGTTGCTGACCTGGAAAAGATCACCGGCCAGAAAGTCGTTGTGACCTACGCTCGTAAATCCATCGCTGGCTTCAAAGTCCGCGAAGGATGGCCGATCGGCGTCAAAGTGACCCTGCGCCGTGAGCGTATGTACGAGTTCCTGGATCGTCTGCTGTCGATCTCCCTGCCTCGGGTTCGCGACTTCCGCGGCCTGAATGCCAAGTCCTTCGATGGTCGTGGCAACTACAGCATGGGCGTGAAAGAGCAGATCATCTTCCCGGAAATCGACTACGACAAGATCGATGCTCTCCGCGGTCTGGACATTACCCTGACCACCACTGCCAAGAACGATGATGAAGGCCGCGCTCTGCTGCGTGCTTTCAAATTCCCGTTCCGCAACTGATTGGAGTAGGAAAATGGCCAAGAAGAGCATGAAAAACCGTGAGCTGAAGCGTCAGCTCACCGTTGCCAAGTACGCCACCAAGCGTGCAGCGCTGAAAGCTATCATCGTCGATCTGAACGCAAGTCCAGAAGCGCGTTGGGAAGCTACCGTAGCTCTGCAGAAGCAACCACGTGACGCAAGCGCTTCGCGCATGCGTAACCGTTGCCGCCTGACTGGTCGTCCGCACGGCGTGTACCGCAAGTTCGGCCTCGGCCGTAACATGCTGCGTCAAGCTGCAATGCGTGGTGACGTACCAGGTCTGGTTAAAGCCAGCTGGTAACAGTAGTCAAAGTCTCGATGTTCGGGTTCGCAAGAACCTGACCATCGGTGGCCTTGAATCTGAATCAAGCCCCTTTTGGGGCTTGATTCATTTCTGGGGTGTGTCTAGAATGACCGGCTCGCCTGAGCCCGTGTTTTTCTGCCCGGAAGTTCTCGGCGACAAGTAGTAGCCGCAAGGCTAATTTTTTTGTATTAGGAGCGTCTAGCCCATGAGTATGCAGGACCCGTTAGCGGACATGCTAACTCGAATCCGTAATGCCCAGATGGCTGAAAAGTCTGTCGTAAGCATGCCGTCTTCCACGTTGAAGGCTGCTGTAGCAAAAGTCCTGAAGGACGAAGGTTACATCGCGGATTTTCAGATCACCACCGACGCCAAGCCGTCGCTGTCCATCTCGCTGAAGTACTTCGAAGGCCGTCCGGTTATCGAAGAAGTGAAGCGCGTTAGTCGTCCAGGCCTGCGTCAGTACAAGTCCGTTGAAGATCTGCCGAAAGTTCGTGGCGGTCTTGGCGTGTCTATCGTCTCCACCAACAAAGGTGTGATGACGGATCGTGCTGCGCGCGCTGCCGGTGTCGGCGGCGAAGTTCTTTGCACTGTGTTCTAAGGGGGGATAAGCATGTCTCGCGTCGCTAAGAACCCCGTTAAGCTGCCAGCTGGTGTCGAAGTCAAATTCGCAGGCCAACAGCTTTCGGTGAAGGGTGCCAAGGGTACTCTTGAACTGAACATCCATTCGTCCGTTGAGATCGTTGAAGAAGCTGGTGAGCTGCGTTTCGCTGCTCGCAATGGCGATCAACAAACTCGCGCAATGGCCGGTACCACGCGTGCGTTGGTAAACAACATGGTCCAGGGCGTAAGCCAAGGCTTCGAGCGCAAGCTCCAGCTGGTCGGTGTTGGTTACAAAGCGCAAGCAAAAGGTCAGGTTCTGAACCTGGCTCTTGGCTTCTCGCACCCAGTGGATTACGAACTGCCGGAAGGCATCACCGCTGAGACTCCTAGCCAGACCGATATCCTGATCAAGGGCATCGACAAGCAGCTGGTAGGTCAAGTGGCCGCCGAGATCCGCGACTTCCGTCCACCAGAGCCGTACAAAGGCAAAGGTGTGCGCTACGCGGACGAAGTCGTCCGTCGTAAAGAAGCCAAGAAGAAGTAGGGCATAGCAAATGACCGACAAAAAAGTTACTCGACTGCGTCGCGCTCGCAAAGCACGCCTGAAAATGCACGAACTCGAAGTCGTGCGTCTCTGCGTGTTCCGCTCGTCGCAGCACATCTACGCCCAGGTCATCTCGGCCGACGGCAACAAAGTCCTGGCAAGTGCCTCGACTTTGGATAAAGAACTGCGTGATGGTGCCACTGGCAACATCGACGCGGCCACAAAGGTTGGCCAGCTGGTCGCTACGCGTGCTAAGGCCGCTGGCGTATCGCAAGTGGCTTTCGACCGCTCTGGCTTCAAGTACCACGGCCGCGTTAAAGCGCTGGCTGATGCTGCTCGTGAAGCTGGGCTGGAGTTCTAAGTTATGTCAAATAACGACCAAAAGCGCGACGAAGGCTACATCGAGAAGCTGGTTCAAGTTAACCGCGTAGCCAAAACCGTTAAAGGCGGCCGTATCTTCACTTTCACCGCGTTGACCGTGGTTGGTGATGGTAAAGGGCGTGTTGGCTTCGGCCGTGGCAAGTCGCGTGAAGTGCCTGCTGCGATCCAGAAGGCAATGGAAGCTGCTCGCCGCAACATGATTCAAGTTGACCTGAACGGCACCACTCTGCAGTACGCAATGAAGTCCGCTCACGGCGCTTCGAAGGTGTACATGCAGCCTGCTTCTGAAGGTACCGGTATCATCGCTGGCGGCGCTATGCGTGCTGTCCTCGAAGTTGCTGGCGTTCAGAACGTTCTGGCCAAGTGCTACGGCTCGACTAACCCGGTAAACGTGGTTCACGCCACTTTCAAGGGTCTGAAGGCTATGCAGTCTCCTGAGTCCATCGCTGCCAAGCGTGGCCTGCGTGTTGAGGAGATCAAGTAATCATGGCTACCGTTAAAGTTACGCTGATCAAAAGCATGACCGGCCGCATCCCTAACCACAAACTGTGCGTTAAGGGTCTGGGTCTGCGTCGCATCGGTCACACTGTAGAAGTCCAGGATACTCCCGAGAATCGCGGGATGATCAACAAGGCTTACTACATGCTGCGTGTCGAGGGTTAATCGATGAAACTCAATGATCTGAGTCCAGCGCCGGGTTCCCGTCGCGAAAAGCATCGTCCGGGCCGTGGTATCGGTAGTGGTTTGGGCAAGACTGGTGGCCGTGGTCACAAAGGTCAGACCTCCCGCTCCGGTGGCACCATCGCTCCAGGCTTTGAAGGCGGTCAACAGCCGCTGCATCGTCGCCTGCCTAAGTTCGGTTTCGTTTCCCTGAAAGCCATGGATCGCGCAGAAGTGCGTTTGTCCGAGCTGGCCAAAGTGGAAGGCGACATCGTTACTGTGCAGTCCCTGAAAGATGCCAACGTGATCAACGTCAACGTACAGCGTGTGAAAATCATGCTGTCCGGTGAAGTGACTCGCGCTGTCACTATCGGCAAGGGAATCGGCGCCACCAAAGGTGCGCGTGCGGCTATCGAAGCAGCTGGCGGCAAGTTCGAGGAATAAATGGCTAAGCAAGGTGCTCTCTCTGCGCTCGGCAAAGGCGGTATGTCTGAACTCTGGGCTCGTCTGCGTTTTCTGTTCCTGGCGATTATCGTCTACCGAATAGGCGCACACATCCCGGTTCCAGGTATCAACCCGGACCGACTCGCAGACCTGTTTCGACAGAATGAGGGGACCATTCTTAGCTTGTTCAACATGTTCTCCGGCGGCGCGCTGGAACGGATGAGCATCTTTGCACTGGGGATCATGCCGTACATTTCGGCATCGATCATCATGCAACTGATGACCGCCGTCAGCCCGCAGCTGGAGCAGTTGAAGAAGGAAGGTGAAGCTGGCCGTCGCAAGATTAGCCAGTACACCCGCTACCTCACCGTCGCTCTCGCTCTGGTCCAGGCTATTGGCATGTCCATTGGTCTGGCGGGGCAGGGCGTCGCGTTCACTGGTGACTTTGGCTTCCATTTCGTCGCGGTAACCACATTTGTGGCTGGTGCGATGTTCATGATGTGGCTGGGTGAGCAGATTACTGAGCGTGGTGTTGGCAACGGTATCTCGATGTTGATTTTTTCGGGTATCGTCGCCGGTCTTCCGAGAGCAATCGGGCAGTCTTTCGAGTCTGCGCGTCAGGGTGATATCAACATCTTCGCCCTGGTTGCCATCGGTTTGCTGGCAGTAGCGATTATCGGTTTCGTGGTGTTCATTGAGCGTGGTCAGCGTCGTATTGCTGTTCACTACGCCAAGCGTCAGCAGGGCCGCAAGGTTTTTGCTGCGCAGACAAGCCACTTGCCGCTGAAGGTGAACATGGCCGGTGTTATTCCGGCTATTTTCGCGAGCAGCATCTTGCTGTTTCCGGCTTCGTTGGGTGCCTGGTTCGGTCAGTCTGAAGGTATGGGCTGGTTGCAGGACATCTCGCAGTCGATCGCTCCTGGTCAGCCGTTGAATATTCTGCTGTTTAGTGCAGGGATTATTTTCTTCTGCTTCTTCTATACGGCGTTGATGTTCAATCCGAAAGACGTAGCGGAAAACCTGAAGAAGTCCGGTGCCTTTATTCCGGGCATCCGTCCAGGTGAGCAGTCTGCGCGCTATATTGATGGCGTTCTGACCCGCTTGACCCTGTTCGGTGCTCTTTACATGACGGCCGTGTGCCTGTTGCCCCAATTCCTGGTGGTTGCAGCAAACGTTCCGTTCTACCTTGGCGGGACCTCGTTGCTGATCGTGGTCGTGGTTGTGATGGACTTCATGTCCCAAGTACAATCGCACCTCGTTTCGCACCAGTACGAATCCCTGATGAAGAAAGCCAACCTGAAGGGTTACGGCAGCGGCATGTTGCGCTGAGTACCCATAAGGTTCGAGGAGTTGGTGATGAAAGTTCGTGCATCGGTGAAAAAGCTGTGCCGTAACTGCAAGATTATTCGCCGCGAAGGTGTTGTTCGAGTAATTTGCAGCGCGGAACCGCGTCACAAACAGCGCCAAGGCTGAGTGTGATTGTGCTTCAAGCCCGGTAGCTAGTGCGCTACCGGGTTGATTATTTGTTATTACAGCGATATTATCTCGCGCCCTATTTCTTGGCTTCCGGGGCGTAGGTAGCTGTCAATTGGAGTCCCACTGAATGGCCCGTATTGCAGGCGTTAACATTCCAGATAACAAGCATACTGTTATCTCGCTGACCTACATCTATGGTGTTGGTCGCACTACTGCGCAGAAGATCTGTGCAGTGACTGGGGTAAACCCAGCAGCAAAGATCAAAGATCTGAGCGACGAGCAAATTGAACAGCTGCGTGGCGAAGTGGCGAAGTTCACCACTGAAGGTGACCTGCGTCGCGAAATCAACATGAAAATCAAGCGCTTGATGGACCTCGGTTGCTATCGCGGTCTGCGTCATCGTCGTGGTCTGCCAGTACGCGGTCAGCGTACCAAGACCAACGCGCGTACCCGTAAAGGTCCGCGTAAGCCGATCCGCAAGTAATCGCCCCAGCGAATCGACAGGAATTTAATCATGGCAAAACCTGCTGCTCGTCCTCGTAAAAAAGTTAAAAAGACAGTGGTTGATGGCATCGCCCACATCCATGCATCTTTTAACAACACCATCGTGACCATTACCGACCGTCAAGGTAACGCTCTTTCCTGGGCTACCTCCGGTGGTTCGGGTTTCCGCGGTTCCCGCAAGTCCACCCCGTTCGCTGCTCAAGTAGCTGCTGAGCGTGCTGGTCAAGCTGCGCTGGAATACGGCCTGAAAAACCTCGACGTAAACGTCAAGGGTCCAGGTCCAGGTCGTGAATCCGCAGTCCGCGCTTTGAACGGCTGTGGCTACAAGATCGCCAGCATCACCGACGTGACGCCAATCCCGCACAACGGGTGCCGTCCGCCGAAGAAGCGCCGCGTGTAATCCAGGAGATTGTAAAGAATGGCTCGTTACATTGGTCCAAAATGCAAACTCGCTCGTCGCGAAGGCACCGATCTCTTCCTGAAGAGCGGCGTGCGCGCGATCGAATCGAAGTGCAACATTGAAGCAGCACCTGGTATCCACGGCCAACGCCGCGGTCGCCAGTCCGACTACGGCACCCAACTGCGTGAAAAGCAGAAGGTCCGTCGTATCTACGGCGTTCTCGAGCGTCAGTTCAGCGGCTACTACAAAGAAGCTGCTGGCAAGAAAGGTGCAACCGGTGAAAACCTGCTGCAACTGCTCGAATGCCGTCTGGACAACGTTGTATACCGTATGGGCTTTGGTTCGACTCGTGCCGAATCCCGCCAGCTGGTATCGCACAAGTCGATCAGCGTAAACGGTCAGACCGTAAACGTTCCGTCGTATCAGGTTCGTGCTGGTGACGTGGTTGCAGTTCGCGAGAAAGCAAAAAACCAACTTCGCATTGTCCAAGCTCTCGATCTGTGTGCCCAACGTGGCCGCGTAGAATGGGTAGAAGTAGACACTGAGAAGAAGTCGGGCGTTTTCAAGAACGTTCCTGCTCGCAGTGATCTGTCCGCCGACATCAACGAAAGCCTGATTGTCGAGCTCTACTCCAAGTAAGGGCTAGAAAATAGGTGCATCCATGCAGATTTCGGTAAATGAGTTCCTGACACCCCGCCACATTGATGTGCAGGTTGTCAGTCCAACCCGCGCCAAGATCACTCTCGAGCCTCTCGAGCGTGGTTTTGGCCACACCCTGGGCAACGCGCTGCGCCGCATCCTGTTGTCCTCAATGCCCGGCTGCGCAGTAGTCGAGGCCGAGATTGACGGTGTGCTCCACGAGTACAGCGCCATCGAAGGTGTACAGGAAGACGTAATTGAAATCCTGTTGAACCTTAAAGGTCTGGCCATCAAGCTGCACGGTCGTGACGAAGTTACGCTGACCTTGTCGAAGAAGGGTTCGGGGGTGGTTACCGCTGCCGATATTCAGCTGGATCATGATGTCGAGATCGTTAATCCCGATCACGTAATCGCTAACCTGGCGTCTAACGGCGCCCTGAACATGAAGCTCACCGTAGCTCGTGGTCGTGGTTATGAACCAGCCGACTCGCGTCAGAGCGATGAAGACGAAAGCCGCAGCATCGGTCGCTTGCAGCTCGACTCTTCGTTCAGCCCGGTTCGCCGTATCGCTTACGTGGTGGAAAACGCCCGTGTCGAACAGCGTACCAACCTGGACAAGCTGGTTATTGATCTGGAAACCAACGGTACCCTGGATCCTGAAGAGGCTATCCGTCGCGCTGCAACCATCCTGCAACAGCAGCTGGCTGCGTTCGTCGACCTCAAAGGTGAAAGTGAGCCGCTGGTTGTCGAGCAGGAAGACGAGATCGATCCGATCCTGCTTCGCCCGGTTGACGATCTGGAACTGACTGTACGTTCGGCTAACTGCCTTAAGGCGGAAAACATCTACTACATCGGCGACCTGATTCAGCGTACCGAAGTAGAGCTGTTGAAGACTCCGAACCTGGGCAAGAAATCCTTGACTGAAATCAAGGACGTTCTGGCCTCCCGCGGTCTGTCCCTCGGCATGCGCCTCGACAACTGGCCGCCTGCAAGTCTTAAGAAGGACGACAAGGCGACTGCCTGATCGTCGTAATCACCGAACGTAGTGTTTGGTAAGGAATGAACCATGCGTCATCGTAAAAGTGGTCGTCACCTGAGCCGCACCAGCTCGCACCGCAAGGCCATGTTCCAAAACATGGCGGTGTCGCTGTTCGAGCACGAGCTGATCAAAACTACTCTGCCAAAAGCCAAAGAACTGCGCCGCGTTGCCGAGCCGCTGATCACTCTGGCCAAGACAGACAGCCTGGCTAACCGCCGTCTGGCTTTCGACCGTACTCGTTCGAAAGCTATCGTTGGTAAGCTCTTCAACGACCTGGGCAAGCGTTACGCTACCCGTGAGGGTGGCTACCTGCGCATCCTCAAGTGCGGTTTCCGCGCTGGCGACAACGCGCCTATGGCGTACGTCGAGTTGGTTGATCGTGCTACTGCTGGCGAAGCTGTATCCGCCGAGTAAGACGTCAGTCTGAAACAAAGAACCGGGCCTAGTGCCCGGTTTTTTGTGCCTGTAAGAAATGCGCCGTCCGTACAAGTTTCTGACATGGTTGAACTGCCACTATGTGCCGGGAAAACATAATTAGTAATTATCTATCGATGCCTGCAAGTTAATGAATTTGTAGCTGTAACGTCGATGATCAATACTTCCCGCCAAGCCCATTAGCCGGCAGTTCAAGACTGACAGAGGAAGAAGACCGCATGAGCCAGACCAAGACGCTTACAACCGCCAGTGGCGCGCCAGTCGCTGACAACCAGAATTCCCGTTCCGCCGGCCCACGCGGTCCGCTGCTTCTCGACGATTTCCATCTGATCGAAAAGCTCGCGCACTTCAACCGTGAAAACATTCCAGAACGCCGTGTCCACGCTAAGGGCTCGGGCGCTTACGGTACGTTCACCGTCACCCGTGACATCACCGAATACACCAGTGCAAAGTTGTTCGAATCGGTAGGCAAACAAACGCCAACCTTTCTGCGCTTTTCCACCGTAGGTGGCGAGCGTGGTTCGGCCGACACTGAGCGCGATCCGCGCGGCTTCGCCTTGAAGTTCTACACCGAGGAAGGCAACTGGGACATCGTTGGCAACAACACGCCAGTGTTCTTCATCCGCGATCCGCTGAAGTTTCCGGACTTTATCCATACGCAAAAACGTCTGCCGCAAAGCAACCTGAAAAGCGCGCAGATGATGTGGGATTTCTGGTCGCATTCGCCTGAAGCGCTGCACCAGGTCACCATCCTGTTTTCTGATCGTGGCATCCCTGACGGCTATCGCCACATGCACGGCTTCGGTAGCCACACCTACAGCCTGATCAACGCCAAAGGCGAGCGTCACTGGGTGAAGTGGCACTACAAGACCCAGCAGGGCATCAAGAACCTGGCGCCGGCCGACGCCGCCCGTTTGGCCGGTACCGACCCGGACTATGCGCAGCGTGACCTGTTCGAGGCCATCGAGCGCGGTGAATTCCCGAAATGGCGCGTGTGCATTCAGATCATGACCGAAGCGCAAGCGGCGGCTCATTACGAGAATCCGTTCGACGTGACCAAGACCTGGTCGCAGAAGGAGTTCCCGCTGATCGAAGTCGGTGAGCTGGAGTTGAATCGCAACCCGCTGAACTACTTCGCGGAAGTTGAACAGGCTGCGTTTGGCCCGAGCAACATGGTGCCAGGTGTCGGTCTGTCGCCAGACCGCATGCTGCAAGGCCGTGTATTCGCCTACGCTGACGCGCACCGTTACCGTGTGGGCACCAATCACCAGCAATTGCCGGTGAACGCTCCGCGCAGCCCGGTGAATACTTATCAGCGTGACGGCTCCATGGCTTTCGGCAGCAATGGCGGCGCGGCGCCGAACTATGAACCGAACAGCTACGTTGAGTCGCCGAAACAAGCGCCACATTACGCTGAGCCAGCGCTGGCCTTGAGCGGTGCCGCCGATCGTTATGATCACCGCGAAGACACCGACTACTACAGCCATGCCGGTGCCTTGTTCCGCTTGATGAGCGACGAGCAGAAAGCATTGCTGGTCAGCAACATTGCCGGCGCAATGGCGGGTGTTTCCAGCGACGTCGTGGATCGTCAGCTGCAGCATTTCTACAAAGCCGATCCGGCGTATGGAGAAGCAATCGCAAAGCTGCTCAACTGACAGCTTAACGTAGTCTAAACGAGAAGCAGAACCGCCCTCATTTGGGCGGTTTTTGCGTTATTTGGCCTGCTTTTCTCAGAATATCTTCGCTTTTATTGCGCGAAGCGAGTGACCTTCCGGTCAGGTTGGTTCAAACTACAGACTTTCAGGAAGGGAGATGTAGGGCGATGCAAGGCCACCCAGATGTAATCGATTACCTCAATACGTTGCTGACCGGCGAACTGGCCGCGCGTGACCAATATTTCGTTCATTCGCGGATGTATGAGGACTGGGGGTTCACCAAGCTCTACGAGCGCATCAACCACGAGATGGAAGAAGAAGCCGGCCACGCCGATGCATTGATGCGGCGGATTCTGATGCTCGAAGGCACGCCGCGCATGCGTCCGGATGATCTGGATGTCGGCACCACCGTGCCTACGATGCTCGAAGCTGATTTGCGCCTCGAATACAAAGTCCGCGCTGCGCTGTGCAAAGGCATCGAACTTTGCGAGCAACACAAAGACTACGTCAGCCGCGAAATACTGCGGGTTCAGCTTAACGACACCGAAGAAGATCACACCTACTGGCTGGAAAAGCAGCTGGGCCTGATCAAGCTGATCGGTCTCGAGAACTACCTGCAATCCCACGCGTCCTGATTGCAACAGCTACAAAAAAGCCCCTGGCACCTCAACGGTGACAGGGGCTTTTTCATGCCTGGCAGTTAAGCCCGATCGCGGATCAGCAGCGGCTTGAGGTAATGGCCGGTGTGAGACTGCTTCATCTCGGCAACTTCCTCCGGCGTACCGGTGGCAATGATCTGCCCGCCTTTGGAACCGCCTTCAGGACCGAGGTCCACCAGCCAGTCAGCGGTCTTGATCACATCGAGGTTATGCTCGATCACCACCACGGTGTTGCCGTGATCGCGCAGACGATGCAGAACATCGAGTAACTGCTGGATATCGGCGAAGTGCAGGCCGGTGGTTGGCTCGTCGAGGATGTACAGGGTCTTGCCGGTATCGCGCTTGGACAGTTCGCGCGACAACTTGACCCGCTGTGCTTCACCGCCGGACAGGGTCGTCGCCGACTGCCCCAGCTTGATGTAGGACAGGCCGACATCCATCAGCGTTTGCAGCTTGCGCGCCAATGCCGGCACCGCATTGAAGAACTCCCGTGCTTCCTCGATGGTCATTTCGAGGGTTTCATGGATGCTCTTGCCCTTGTATTTGATCTCAAGGGTTTCGCGGTTGTAGCGCTTGCTCTTGCACACATCGCAGGGCACATAGATGTCCGGCAGGAAGTGCATTTCCACCTTGATCAGGCCATCGCCCTGGCACGCTTCGCAGCGACCGCCCTTGACGTTGAACGAGAAACGCCCCGGGCCGTAACCCCGGGAGCGCGACTCGGGCACGCCGGCAAACAGTTCGCGGATCGGCGTGAACAGCCCGGTGTAGGTCGCGGGGTTGGAGCGCGGCGTACGGCCGATCGGGCTCTGGTCGATATCGACGACTTTGTCGAGATGTTCCAGACCTTTGATGCTGTCATGTGCAGCCGCTTCAAGCGTGGTCGCGCCATTCAGTGCCGTGGCGCTGAGCGGGAACAGCGTGTTGTTGATCAGTGTCGATTTACCCGAACCGGATACGCCAGTCACGCAAGTCAGCAGGCCGATCGGGATGTCCAGATCGACGTTGCGCAGGTTGTTGCCACGCGCACCTTTGAGCGACAGGTTGAGCTTCTTGTTGCGCGGCGTGCGTTTGGCCGGCACTTCGATCTTCACCCGGCCGGACAGGTATTTGCCGGTCAGCGAATCCGGGTGCGCCATGACTTCATCCGGCGTGCCCTCGGCAACGATCTGCCCGCCGTGCACACCGGCGCCCGGGCCGATATCGACGACATAGTCAGCCAAACGAATCGCGTCTTCATCATGCTCGACCACGATCACCGTGTTGCCGATATCGCGCAAATGCTTGAGCGTACCGAGCAGCCGGTCGTTGTCGCGCTGATGCAGGCCAATGGATGGTTCATCGAGGATATACAGAACGCCGACCAGACCGGCGCCAATCTGGCTGGCCAGACGAATCCGCTGCGCCTCGCCACCGGAGAGCGTGTCCGCGCTGCGATCCAGCGACAGATAGTCGAGGCCGACGTTGACCAGAAATTGCAGACGCTCGCGGATTTCCTTGAGGATCTTGTCGGCGATTTCGCCACGCCGACCGGTCATCTTCAGCGCACCGAAGTATTCGCAGGCATCGCCAATCGGCAGATTGGTCACTGCCGGCAAGGTTTTTTCGCCGACCCAGACGTGCCGTGCTTCACGGCGCAGACGCGTGCCACGGCAATCCGGGCAGGCCTGATGGCTGAGGAACTTGGCCAGCTCTTCGCGCACGCTCGCCGATTCGGTTTCGCGATAGCGACGCTCAAGATTCGGCACGATGCCTTCGAACGGGTGCGAGCGTTTGACGATATCGCCACGGTCGTTGAGGTATTTGAAGTCTACGTTCTGCGAGCCGCTGCCATGCAGGATGAACTTCTGCTGCTCGGCGCTGAGGTCGTTGAAGGGCTTGTCCAGGCTGAACTTGTAGTGCGAGGCGAGTGAGCCGAGCATCTGGAAGTAATAGACGTTGCGCCGGTCCCAGCCGCGTATTGCACCTTCGGCCAGGGTCAGCTCGCCATTGACCAGACGCTTGATGTCGAAGAACTGCTTCACGCCCAAGCCATCACAGGTCGGGCAGGCGCCGGCCGGGTTGTTGAAGGAAAACAGCTTTGGTTCCAGCTCGCTGATCGCATGGCCGCAGATCGGGCAGGCGAAGCGTGCGGAGAAGATCATTTCTTCGCCCGGCTCGTCGTCCATCGGCGCGACCAGGGCAATGCCGTCGGCGAGTTTCAGCGCGGTCTCGAAAGACTCGGCCAGACGCTGCTGCAGATCGGCGCGGACCTTGAAGCGGTCGACGATCACATCGATCGAATGCTTCTTCTGTTTATCCAGCTTCGGCAGCTCGTCGAGCTCGCAAATGCGTCCGTTGACCCGGGCGCGGACGAAACCCTGCGCACGCAATTCTTCGAAGACCGACAGGTGTTCGCCTTTGCGTTCGCGGATCACCGGAGCCAGCAACATCAGTTTGCTGCCTTCCGGCTGCGCCAGCACCAGATCGACCATCTGGCTGACGGTCTGCGCTTCCAGTGGAATGTCGTGATCCGGGCAACGCGGCGTACCCACGCGGGCATAGAGCAAGCGCAAGTAGTCGTAGATTTCGGTGATGGTGCCGACCGTGGAACGCGGGTTGTGCGAGGTCGACTTCTGTTCGATGGAGATCGCCGGCGACAGGCCTTCGATGGTGTCGACGTCGGGTTTTTCCATCATCGACAGGAACTGCCGGGCATAGGCCGACAGCGATTCGACATAGCGGCGCTGACCTTCGGCATACAGCGTGTCGAACGCCAGGGACGACTTGCCGGATCCGGACAGGCCGGTGATGACGATCAGTTTGTCCCGTGGCAGGGTCAGGTCGATGTTCTTCAGGTTGTGGGTACGGGCCCCACGTATCAGGATCTTGTCCAAAGTGGCCTCGCTTGGCGGGCGTCGAAAACGTAGGAGTATACGGGCAAATACTGGATGGATGCACACTATCAAACGAAGGGCGTTTTGCCGTTCATGAAGAGAGTTTCATCTATACGCGTCATAGCGTCGCGATATACCCCGTCTTCCGATGGGACTGGTAGAATCGCCGCCGGTTCACACGAGGTTTTTCCATGCACGATCCCCACAGCGAACGCATGAGTGGCAGCGAGACCCGCGCGGCGAGCGGTCTGGCCCTGGTGTTCGCTTTCCGTATGCTTGGCATGTTCATGGTGTTGCCGGTGCTGGCGACCTATGGCATGGATCTGGCGGGAGCGACCCCGGCCCTGATCGGGCTGGCGATTGGCGCTTACGGTCTGACCCAGGCAATTTTCCAGATTCCGTTCGGGATCATTTCCGACCGCATCGGTCGCCGGCCGGTGATCTACCTCGGCCTGATCGTCTTCGCTCTCGGCAGTGTTCTGGCTTCCCAGGCCGATTCGATCTGGGGCGTGATCGCCGGGCGAATCCTGCAGGGCGCCGGGGCGATTTCTGCAGCGGTGATGGCGCTGCTTTCCGACCTGACCCGCGAGCAGCATCGGACCAAAGCCATGGCGATGATCGGCATGACCATCGGCCTGTCGTTTGCGGTGGCCATGGTGGTGGGGCCGTTACTGACCAGTGCGTTCGGGCTGTCCGGGCTGTTCCTCGCCACTGGCGCCATGGCGCTGGTCGGCATCCTGATCATCATGTTCATGGTGCCGCAATCCACCGGGCCGTTGCAGCACCGGGAATCCGGAGTGGCCCGGCAGGCGCTGATGCCGACGCTCAAGCACCCGGACTTGCTGCGCCTGGATCTGGGCATCTTTGTGTTACATGCCATGTTGATGTCGAGCTTCGTTGCCTTGCCCTTGGCACTGGTGACAAAAGCCGGTCTGCCCAAGGAACAGCACTGGTGGGTTTACCTCACCGCGCTGCTGATTTCGTTCTTCGCCATGATCCCGTTCATTATCTACGGCGAGAAGAAACGCAAAATGAAACGAGTTTTGCTCGGCGCCGTCCTGACATTGATGCTGACTGAACTATTCTTCTGGCAGTTCGGCGACAGCCTGCGTGCTCTGGTGATCGGTACGGTGGTGTTTTTCACCGCGTTCAATCTGCTCGAGGCATCGTTGCCGTCGCTGATCAGCAAGGTTTCACCGGCAGGCGGCAAGGGCACGGCCATGGGCGTGTACTCCACCAGCCAGTTCCTCGGTTCGGCACTCGGCGGGATACTCGGCGGCTGGTTGTTCCAGCATGGCGGTCTGTCGGTTGTGTTCCTCGGATGCGCCGCGCTGGCTGCACTTTGGCTGGCCTTTGCTGTTACCATGCGCGAACCTCCCTACGTGACGAGCCTGCGCTTGCCGTTGTCGCCCGAAGCGATCCGCGAAGCGGGTCTGGTCGAGCGCCTCAAGGCCCTGGTAGGGGTAACAGATGCAGTGATAGTCGCCGAAGAGGCGGCTGTTTACATCAAACTGGACAAAGAATTAGTGGATCGCAGCACCCTCGAACGCCTGGTCAACAACCCGGCCGGGGCTGCGTGCGACGCTTAGGAGAACGTTATGGCCCGTGGGGTTAACAAAGTCATATTGGTCGGCACTTGCGGCCAGGATCCCGAAGTTCGCTACCTGCCTAACGGTAATGCCGTGACCAACCTGAGTCTGGCCACCAGCGAACAATGGACCGACAAGCAGACCGGTCAGAAGGTCGAGAAGACCGAGTGGCACCGTGTGTCGATGTTCGGCAAGGTGGCCGAGATCGCCGGTGAATACCTGCGCAAGGGTTCGCAGGTGTACATCGAAGGCAAACTGCAGACCCGCGAGTGGGAAAAGGACGGTATCAAGCGTTACACCACTGAAATCGTGGTCGACATGCAAGGCACCATGCAACTGCTCGGCGGCCGCCCACAACAGGGCGATCAGCAAGGCGGCGGCAACAACTACCAGCAGCAGGCGCCACGTCAGCAGGCTCCACGCCCGCAGCAGTCGGCTCCACAGCAGCGTTCGGCTCCGGCACCTCAGCAGGCCGCACCGCAACCGGCTCCGGACTTCGACAGCTTCGATGACGATATTCCGTTCTGATTTGCCGCTGTAACCGCTTTGAATGACAAAGGCCCGTCGCTTAAACGACGGGCCTTTTTTGTTCAGGAAATTCCTGGCTACTCACAATCTCCTGTGGGAGCGAGCCTGCCCGCGAAGGCGTCAGATCAGTCGATGCACCTGTAACTGACAGGACGCTTTCGCGAGCAGGCTCGCTCCCACAAGGTAACTTCGTCTTAATCCAGGATCAGGTGCGGCAAAAATCGACTGGAATCCTTGGTGATCAGACTATTGTCCTCGCGCACACCAATCCCCGCCGCCTCATCACCAATCACCCACGAGCCAATCAGCGTGTAGCTGTCGCCAAACTTCGGCAGCGGCGCGAACTGCTGCAGGATGAACGGCGCATCGGTGTAAGGCCCGTCCTCTTTGACGATCAGACCTTCTGCCGTTTGCAGTTCGATGTTGGCACCTTCGCGGGAAAAGTACGGCTTGCGCACCCAGCCCTTCGGCACGGCACTCTGCGGATTCGGATCAAGGTGCGCAGCGAGCAGATTCGGATGTCCCTTGTGCAATTCCCACAGCAGCGGCAGCGCACCTTTGTTCGACAGAATCGCCTTCCACGCCGGTTCGAAAAACTGCGTGTCACACTCGGCGATCGCCGCGCCGAACGGTTCATGGAAGATGAATTCCCAGGCGTGCAGCTTGAACAGGTGCGGAATCCAGCGATCCTGCAGATCGACGAAACGGCCCTCAGCCGTCAGGCCGATGTCTTCGATGTCGATGTGGCGTGATTCGATGCCGACCTTTTCCGCGATCAGCCGCAGATAGTCGGTGGTGCCTTTGTCCTCGACCGAGTCCTTCATCGAGGCAAAGTAGAACGGCCGCTTCAACTGCAATGCGGCGAAGGCCTGATGCAGCTTGGTGTCGATGCTGTTGAACTGGTCGGCATGCCCGGGCAGCGTGCCGCGCTCAATGCATTGTTCCAGCCAGCCCCACTGAAACGCCGCCGCTTCATAGAGGCTGGTCGGTGTGTCGTAGTTGAGCTCCAGCAGTTTCGCCGGCCCGTTGCCGCTGTAGGAAAAGTCCATACGACCGTACAGATGCGGATGACCTTCACGCCAGGAGGTGCGGATCATGTCGTAATACGCCGCCGGGATGCTGAGGCGATCGAGCAACTCCTCGCTGTCGACCACGCGATCAACCAGATCCATGCACATCTCGTGCAGTTCGGTGGTCGGATCTTCGAGATCGTTTTCGATCTGCGCGAGGCTGAACTGGTAGTAGGCGCTTTCGTCCCAGTACGGTTCGTCGTCGATGGTGTGGAACAGGAAACCGAGGCTTTCGGCGGTGTGTTTCCAGTCGGGGCGCTCGGCGCAGTGGATCTTTTTCATGTCAGCTGCTCGAGCGTCCGGAACTGCTGCCCCAGCCACCCCAACCGCTGCGGGCGCTGGACTGGCTGCCGAAACCGCCGCGCGAAGTCGACGACGCAACGTTCACCGGTTTGCTCTTGCTGCTCTCGTAATCCGACTGGCTGCGCGAGGTTGTGTCAGCTCGGCGGTACTGCGTTGAGGTGTTGTACGGCTGGCGCGTTTCGCGATCACGGTAAACGGTGCGTTCGGCGTTGTTGCTCATTGCGTTGCCGATCAGCCAGCCGGTCAGCCAGCCATTGCCGCCGCCACCTGAGCCACCGGAATAGTGCGAGCCGCCGTGGCTGGCACTGCTGCTGGTGGTGGTGCCGCCCGCCGGCATTTGCGAATTGGCGATGGCATCGAGATCTTGCGGCGTCTCGGCATTGCCCGGCACTTTGAAGCCGCCGAGTTTCGGCACGAAACGGCCATCGGAAATTTTCTGACACCAGCCAGCGGCAAAGTCTGCGTCGCACTTGGCCTTGTCGGTGTAGGCCGGGGCGATGCGCCGGTGCTCGTTCAGGGCGGCGACGTAGGCGCTGGAGCAGAGATCGGCGGCCAATTCGGCGTCGACACACTGTTCAACGCTTTGGAAGTTGCGCGGCTGATCCAGCGCCGCTGCTTCACCGGAAATCGCCATCGCCACCGACGCGGCGAGGGACAATTGCACGTATTTGCTGCGTTTCATCAAGAGGCTTCCTGCCGGTCAGTGGGACGGGGTCATGCACGCGGCATTGAGCATGCCGACGCTGATCGCCACGGCAGCCACATAGATGCCGGCCGCGACTTCGCCGTTGGCGATGCGCTGGGAAGTGCCCTTGAGCACCAGCCCGGTCGCAACGAACGCCAACAGCTGCACGACGGCGGCGATGACCGCCCAGAGGACGAAGTCGAGCACGTTGACCGAGTAGGCGATCACGTTGCTCGCCGGAATCGCGAAACCGATAATTGCCCCGGATAGGGCAATGGCGGCGGCAGTGTTGCCGGCACGGATCAGTTCGAATTCCTTGTGCGCGGTAATGCGCGTGTAGACGAATTGAAACAGCATGAACAGCAACACGGCGCCGATCAGGTAGACGACAAAACCGACCAGCGCGGTTTTGTTCAGGGAAACGGCCAAGACTTCCAGCATGAAAAACTTCCTTTTTTAAATGGCGCTCAAATCAGTCGTGTACAGCGAGATGCCCAGCGAGGTGCTCAGGCTGACGGTGCCTTCTTCGTCCTGTTCGACGGAGAACAGCAGCAGTTCGCGGCGATCGGTCAGACCGGTGTCGCGGGCATACAGCATGGCGTGGTGCTTGATGGTGTAGGACTCGTCCGGGTTGACCACGTGTTCGGTCATTGGCACCAGTTCGGTCTGATGCAGTTCAGTGCCCCATTCGCGGGTGTATTCAACACCGTCGTGGTGGTAGGTCGGCAGACCGATCAGGCTGTTCGGGCCGGCCAGACGCTGAAGTTCGGCGTCACTGTTGACCGTTACATAGCTGAGGTAATTGAACAGGGTGACCGACTCGACCTGATCATCGCCGGTGACGTGGATCTGCACCCAGAAATCCTCGTCGTTCATGTAGTAGCGGTGCAGCTTGTTGGACTGGCCGAGATCGACCCAACCGGCGCTCCACACCGCTTGATCGAATGGCACCCGCACCGAAGTCGAGCCTTCCAGCAGCAATGCCAGGGTCGTGTCGAAGCGCACGCCTTTGCCTTGTGCCATGCCCAGTGGACCGCTGGCGCCGGTGCTCGTTGGCGCAGCGGTCTGCCAATTGCTGGTGCCGAGCAAGTCTTTAAACCATCCCATGGGTACGTTCCTTGAAGCGGGTGGAGGTGTTCGAGGGTGAAAAAGTGGCGGTAGTGTAACGGGCGAAGCGGTGAACGAGCAGGGGCAATTACGCCGCAAAACCATGTGGGAGCGAGCCTGCTCGCGAATGGGGTGTGTCAGTCACTCGATTCTTTGACTGTCACGACGCTTTCGCGAGCAGGCTCGCTCCCACAGGTTACCGATCAGTCATTACTGCGCGGACTTCTGCTTCAGCCGCTCAAGGATCGCATTGGCGCTGCCTTCGTTCGGCGTGATGCCGGCGTCGCGCAGTTTGCGTTCCAGATCGTTGCCGGTGGAGGCGTCGGCCAGTTCGTCCGCTGCGCTCAGTTCGGCAGCGCGTTGCTGCTGCTTGGCTTGCAGGCGGTTCAGGGTGCCGACTGCGGTTTCCAGTTTGCCGTTGGCGCCGCCGCTGGCAATCGAGGCGCTGACCTGGGCTTTCTGCACGCTGTCGCGGGCCTTGGCCATGTCCACCTGCTGGCGCAGGCTCTTGATCCGCGATTCGGCTTTGCTGATGTCTTTGCGCATGTTGTCGGCGTAGGCGCCGAATTCATCGCTGAGTTTCTTCTCGGCAGCGAGGTCGTTGGTCAGGGTCGAAATCGCTTCGGCCACTTCCAGCGCCAGGTCTTCGCGGCCGGCATTCAGTGCGGCAACAGCCTTGGCTTCGAGGTCCTTGATCTTGGCGTCGTATTCGCTGACGCGGTCGGCGGCCAGTTTGTGCTTGGCCATGATCGTCACCAGTTCGCGGCGAGCATTGGACAGCGCGGTGTCGGCGTCGCGGATTTCCTGATCGAGGATGCGCAGGGCCTGCTGGTCGGCGATGGCTTCGCCGACTTCATTGGCGCCGCCGCGCAGCGCGGTGAACAACTTGCTCCAGATGGACTGAGTCATTGGATATTCCCTGTTGATTACTTGAAGAAGTGTTCGAAGGCTTCGCTGGCGCGCTGCACGTTGTCGACCAGGGTTTTCACCTCGGTGACCACGTTGGTCAGGCTCGAATCAGCACTGAGGGCGCCGAACATGTTGTAGACGGTCTGGCCGTTCGGCATCGACTCGATCCCGATCGACGACAGCGGGAACATCTCGCGGCTGCGCAGCACGGCATCGTTGAACGCCTGGACATTGCTGATCGAATCGATGTCCACCAGCACGGTGTCGACGATGATCTGCTGGCCGGCCAGGGCAATGTGAATCGGCAGGCCGCCGAATTCGTTCATTTCCAGCTTGATGCTCGGCTCGGAGCTCTGGATCAGGGACAGCGAAATCTCTTGGGAAGCCACCTCGTCCAGCGCCTTGAGGGCATTGAAGAGGCTGTCGATGGTCCAGTTGTTGCCTGCGCTCATGTATTTCTCCGACATGAAAGAGCCAGCCAGAATCGGTTGGCGTAGCTGTTGCTCCATTTGCTTGAGCAAGCTTCGGTTTTCCGGAAGCACCCAAGTTTCGTGTTTCACATAACCGGCGGCGGCCAGGCCTGAGCGCATCTGCTTCATGTAGAAGCTCGACGGTTTTTTCGCTGACGTCTTGCCACGCTCGCCCTTGGGGCTGGCTGCGGCAGGCGTCGGAGTGCGGCTTGTCATGGCTGGAATCCGGTTATGAGCGTCTCACGCGTGGGCCACACTACAACCAATGCAAAGTGCCATCAATGACTCACGCGTGAGATTTTCATGACAAACGCAAAAAGGCCCGCAACATGGCGGGCCTGTAGGTTGAGCAGTTGTTGCTAGGCGTTGCTGTGCAGGAACTGCTCAGTGGATACCACGCTGGCATAGGCGAAACCCAGCGCCGCCATGAAGGCTGCGTGCACATGGGCGGCCGGCACCGTCAGGCCATTGAATTCCAGATCACGGCTGGCGCAGGCATCGTGAATCACGATCACGCTGTAACCCATGTCTGCCGCCGCGCGGGTGATGCCATCGACGCACATATGGCTCATGCTGCCGACCACCACCAGGTCGGTGATGCCGTGTTCGTCTAGTACTGCTTTCAGTTCGGTTTCACGGAACGAGTTGACGAAGTGCTTGAGCACCACCGGCTCGTCGGCGCGGTTGAGCACTTTCGGATGCAGTTTCGCCCCTTCGGAGCCGGGAGTGAAAAACTGCGCGTCTTCGGAGGTGAATTCATGCCGAATGTGCACCACCGGATCGCCCGCTGCGCGAAAGGCTGCGATCAGCTGTGCGGCGTTGTCTGCAGCGGCGTCGGCGCCGACCAGCGGCCACTTGCCTTGGGGGAAGTAGTCGTTCTGGATATCGACTACGATGAGCGCTTGCTTGGCCATGGGATTGTCCTCGAGGCAGTGATTGGGTGTGGTCTCAGTATTGGCGCTTGCCGAGGATTCGAGGATTGGCCGCACCGACAATAGACGGGGGAAAACTGACAATGGCTGCACAAAGAGCCGCCACCGCTGAACTGGGCGTGCTGATTTACCCCGGCGCGCAACTGGCGGCGGTGCACGGTCTGACCGACCTGTTCGCCGTGGCCAACCGCATCGCCGCCGAGTATCAGGCTGTGCAATTGCCCTTGCTGCGGGTCAGTCACTGGCAGGTCGAGGGCGAGCAGTTGCCGACGCGGGTTTATGACAGTCATCCGGGTGCCGAAGACGCTTTGCTCGCCGTGCTGATTCCGCCGTCCCTCGGCGGGTTCGATGCGGCGCAGATGACCGCGAGTCTTGCGCAATGGCTGCGCGATCAGCATGCGCGCGGCGCAACCCTTGGTGGTGTTTGTGTGGGCTCGTTGATGCTCGCTGAAAGCGGCTTGCTCGACGGTCGCAGCGCCACCACCCACTGGACCTCGGCCCAGGCGTTTGCCGAGCGTTACCCGAAGATCAAACTCAAGGCCGACACGCCGATTGTCGACGACGGTGACCTGATCACCACGGCGGGGCTGATGGCCTGGTCGGAACTGGGACTGCGCCTGGTCGATCGCTTGCTCGGCCCCAGCATCGCCACCGCGACCGCGCGTTTTCTGGTGATGGAACACAGCGACAGCGCCAGTGAATGCGGGAGCAATTTCGCGCCGATCCTTAGCCATGGCGACGCGGCGATTCTCAAGGTTCAGCACTGGCTGCAAAGCACCGGGGCGACGGATGTTTCGCTGAACGCGATGGCCGAGCGCGCGGGCCTTGAAGAACGCACTTTCCTGCGCCGATTCCGCGCCGCGACAGGCTTGAAACCGACCGAATATTGCCAGCACCTGCGGGTTGGCAAAGCGCGAGAAATGCTCGAGTTCACCAATGGCACGATCGACCACATTGCCTGGACTGTCGGCTATCAGGATCCGGGCGCGTTTCGCGCGATTTTCAAGAAGATTACCGGGTTAGGGCCGAGTGAGTACCGGGGGCGGTTTGGTGTGAACCCCGCTCCCAGAACGACCATGAACTAATGTGGGAGCGAGCCTGCTCGCGAAGGCGCTGGATCCACAGAATTGTAGTCGGCTGACACTACGCTTTCGCGAGCAGGCTCGCTCCCACAATGATCGCGGAGATGATGAGAGATCGTGCAATTTGCCGGAGTTTTGCGCGCTGTCGTGCAGTTTGAAACAGGCGTGATGCCAGCACAGTCACGGCAAGCTCCCGATTATCGGGCGGTTCGGGGGGATCGTTGATTGGCCTGATCTCTGCAATTTCCTTTGAGAACCCATCGACTGATAAAAGGGGAACGCATGACCCCGACACCCAGCAACAAAATCGTCGTTGCCCATTCGGTGCGTGCCGAGGCGCCGCAACATGAAGTCGAGACCAACAAGGCTCTGGCGCGCTGGTTGGCGCAGATTCTCGGTTGCAAGTTCGGCGGCAGTTACGACCCGGCCAAACATTCGGGCCGCGACCTGTATCTGCTGCCGACACAAACCATCGTCGGCGCGGCCCACGCGCAAGCACTCGGCATCAAAGGCCCCGATGACTTGTGGGGCGGTTACGTCGAATACGATTTCATCTGCACCAAAGCCATCAGCCACGGCTTGCGCAGCCATCTGGCGCACGCGCCGCAGGGCTGGTCGCCGCTGTTTTCGGAACGGGTGCGCAACGTTGTGCTCGACGGTCTCAGCGTATTTGCCCTGGAAGATGCACGGCCCGCCGCCGAACATTTGCTGTACGCCGGGCCGATTCGCTTGAAGCCGGTTCACGCTTGCGCCGGGCGCGGTCAGGAAGTAATCAAAAGCCTCGACGCGTTCGATGAGATCCTCGCGCGGCCCGAGGCGCAAAATCTGTTCAAGGACGGCGTAGTGCTGGAGCAGGACTTGAGCAACGTCGTCACCCACAGCGTCGGCCAGTCGTTCATTGGCGGCAAAGTGTTGAGCTATTGCGGTGATCAATACTTGACCGAGGACGGCCAGGGCGAAGAGGTCTACGGCGGTTCGAATCTGCTGGTGGTGCAGGGCGGCTATGACCAATTGCTCGCGCTGGATCTGCCTGACGATGTGCGTCTGGCCATCGAGCAGGCGCAGGTCTTCGACAGTGCCGCCAACGAAGCCTACCCACGCTTCTTCGCCTCGCGGCGCAATTACGATATCGCCCAAGGCCTCGACGCCAGCGGCAACCCGCGCAGCGGCGTGCTCGAACAATCCTGGCGC
This sequence comes from Pseudomonas sp. H26/SER47-MNA-CIBAN-0231, assembly GCF_040310465.1. Classification (NCBI taxonomy): domain Bacteria; kingdom Pseudomonadati; phylum Pseudomonadota; class Gammaproteobacteria; order Pseudomonadales; family Pseudomonadaceae; genus Pseudomonas; species Pseudomonas sp. H26/SER47-MNA-CIBAN-0231. Next base: position 29,083 of record NZ_JBEOPW010000010.1, read on the forward strand.
ATGGGCGGTGCCAGCAGCGCTGAAGTGGCCGCGTTGCAGAGCTTCGTCAACGATCCACAGATGCGCGCGATTCGCGTGTCGTCGGTGGAAACCTATACCGATCAGGCGCTGCCGGCGGACGCCATCGAGGTCTATCGCGGCCCGGCGGAAAACAGCGCGTTTCTTCTCAAATATGTGACGGTCCAATCCTATGACGGCTAGAAGCGAAAGCATTCAAATCGACATTGATGACGAACAGATGAGCGGGACCTTTCTCAGTCCCAAATCGAAAGTCCCGGGGGTGTTGTTTGTGCACGGTTGGGGCGGCAGTCAGGAGCGTGATCTGGAGCGGGCCAAAGGCATCGCCGGCCTGGGTTGCGTATGCCTGACCTTCGACCTGCGCGGGCATACCGGCGGCACCGGAATCCCGCTGACCCGCGTGACCCGTGAAGACAATCTGCGAGATTTGCTGGCGGCCTACGATCGCCTGCTGGCGCACCCGGCCCTCGACACTTCGGCGATCGCCGTGGTCGGCACCAGTTATGGCGGCTATCTGGCCTCGATTCTGACCTCATTGCGCCCGGTGCGCTGGCTGGCGCTGCGCGTACCGGCGCTGTACCGCGACGAGCAATGGCACACGCCCAAACGCGATCTGGACAAGGCCGACCTGCGCGATTATCGCAATACGCTGGTGCGCGCCGACAGCAATCGCGCCCTGCATGCCTGTTCGCAATTCACGGGCGACGTGCTGTTGGTGGAATCGGAAACCGACGACTTCGTGCCCCACGCGACGATCATGAGTTACCGCGCCGCCTGTCAGCAGACTCACTCGTTGACCCATCGGATTATTGATGGCGCCGATCACGCGTTGAGTGATCCGGTTTCGCAGCAGGCCTACACCTCGATCTTGGTGGACTGGATTACCGAGATGGTGGTGGGGGAGCGGTTGAGCATTATCCAATCCAGATGATCTGTCGCGAGTACCGGCCCTTTCGCGAGCAGGCTCGCTCCCACGAACTGTGGGAGCGAGCCTGCTCGCGAAAGGGCCATCCGCTGCAATGCATGGTCAGGAAGGTTTCTTCTCGATCCGCAACGCCTTGGCCTTGGCCTCCACCACCAGATACATCACCACCGTAATCAACAGCGGCAGCAGAAAATAAATCGCCCGATACGCCAGCAATCCCGCGACCAGACTGCCGCGCGATGCCTCATGCTGCAGCAACGCCACAAACACAGCTTCCAGCACCCCCAGCCCCGCCGGAATGTGCGTGATGACCCCGGCAATCGCGCTGATCAACAGCACGCCGAGCACCAGCGGATAATCCAGTTTGCTTGGCAGCAGAGTGAAGATCACCGCCGCCATCAGCGACCAGTTCAACGCGCCCAAAAGCAACTGCAGCACCGCCATGCGCAGCGACGGCAGGTTGATTTCCACGCCGCGAATCGACCACTCGCGGCGCTTGGAAAACTGACACGCCGCCAGATAGCCGGCGCTGACCAGCAGCAATAACACGCCGACCAGTTGCAAGGCCGAACTGCTGAGCTTCCAGCCCGGCGGCATAGTCACCAGACCGCTGCTGAACACTACGCCGGCGATGGTCATGTAGCCGAACCAATTGGTCGCCAGGCTCAGGCCGAGAATCTTGGCGATGTTGCCTTTGCTTACGCCCAGCCGCGAATACAGGCGATAGCGCATGGCGATGCCGCCGACCCAGGCGCTGAGATTGAGGTTGAAGGCGTAACTGATGATGCCCACCGGCAGGATCTGCTTCCAGGTCAGGTCCTGACGAATGTAGGTGCGGCCGATCAGGTCGAAACTGGCGTACACCAGAAAGCTCAGCAGGGTCAGGCTGGCGGCGATGATCAGCGTGCGCACCTTGAAATCGGCAAGGGTCTCCAACACCTCGGCCCATTCGATGCGGGTGGCGAACATCGTCAGCAGGACGATCAGCGCGAGGAAAAACAGGATGGTCAGCGGACGTTTCCAGCGGCTCCATTTCGACGGCGCCGCTTGTGCCGAATGGCTATCGGAGTGCACTTCGGAATGACTCATGGACGCGCACCTCGGAAAGGCTTCAGACGCGGTTTATGCGCCGGCAGCCAACCGGCCATGGCCGGGAAGTGCCGCAGGAAGTGGAACACCAGAAAACCCACGGTCATGTGCCAGATGCGCCCGCGCGGCAACAGCTTGGCGTCCATGGCTTTGCAGTGGTTCTGGCTGAGGTCTTCGAGGCGTTCGTACAGGTGCTGATTGAATGCGCGGTCGCGGATCAGCACGTTGGCTTCCAGATTCAGCGACAGGCTCAGCGGGTCGAGATTGCTCGAGCCGACGGTGCTCCAGTCTTCGTCGACCAGCGCGACCTTGCCGTGCAGCGGGCGCTGGCAGTATTCGTGAATCTGCACACCGGCGCGCAGCAGATAATCGTAGGTCATGCGCGCTGCCAGTTTGGCTACGAGCATGTCCGGCTGGCCCTGCAGGATCAGCCGCACCTCGACGCCACGGCGGGCGGCGTTGCGGATTTCGCGCAGCAAACGATAGCCGGGAAAGAAGTAGGCGTTGGCGATGATCACCCGGCGCTTGGCCTTGCGCAGCACCTGCAAATACACGTCTTCGATATCGGTGTTGTGTTGATCGTTATCGCGGAACACCAGGCGCACCTGGCCGTCGTGGTCGGTGAAGGCCATTTCCTCCAGACGCTGGCGCCGGCGCTGCCACCAGAACCGCGCGCGTCCGGGACGACCGCTTTGCAACAGGGCGAAGTGATGGATATCGGCGACCACCGGGCCCTGGATCTCCACCGAATAATCCTGCTTGGCTTCAGGGCCGAAGTCGGCCAGGTGATCGCCGGAAAAGTTGATCCCGCCGATGAACGCGATCAAGCCGTCGACCACCACGATCTTGCGGTGCAAGCGGCGGAACCAGTTGGTGCGGATGCCCAGGTGCTTGGGCGCCGGATCGAAGATCTGCAAATGCACGCCAGCATCGCTCAAGGCCGACAGATAGCCAGTGCTCAGCTCGCCACAGCCGAAGCCGTCGAGGCTGACCGTGGTGCGCACGCCGCGCTGGGCGGCTTCGATGAGGATCTGCTGCAACTCGGCGCCGACCTTGTCTTCGAAAACGATGAAGGTCTCCAGCAGAATCTCGCTCTTGGCTGCGCGCATCGCTTCGAACACGCGGGGGAAATATTCCTCGCCGTTCTCCAGCAGCTCTACGCGGTTGTTGCTGTGCCATTGATACTCGACGTCAACGTGGCCGGGCTCGCGCACCGGCGGATTCAGCGGGACCGGGTCGACGGCAGATTTTTCCAGTGGCGCACTGTTCATAGTTCAATCTCCACCGATAACGGTGCGTGGTCGGAAAGGTGGGACCAGGGCCGGTTGGTCAATACTTTTGGCCGGCTGGCCTTGAGGTTGCGTACGTAGATGCGGTCGAGTCGTAGCGCTGGCAGCCGCGCGGGAAAACTGCGCGCCGGTTTGCCGTACTGCTCGGCGAACACTTCGCGCAGGCCACAGGGCTTGAGCTGCGCATCGGCGCGCTGGCGCCAGTCGTTGAAATCGCCAGCGACGATCACCGGGGCATCGGCGGGCAATTCGGCGAGACGTTGCATCAGCAGATCCAGTTGCGCGTTGCGGTGGCTCTCGCGCAGGCCCAGATGCACGCAGATCGCGTGCACTTCGGTGCCGTCGCCAGGCAGGCGCAGCACGCAATGCAACAGGCCGCGGTTTTCATGGCCGCTGATCGACACGTCGAGGTTGTCGTGGCGGATGATCTGGAATTTCGACAGCAGCGCATTGCCGTGATCGCCCGCCGGGTACACCGCGTTGCGCCCGTAGGCGAACTGCGGCCAGAGGCTGTCGGCGAGAAATTCGTATTGCGGCATCGTCGGCCAGTTGTCGTAGCGTTTCGGATGCTGCTCGTGCGTGCCGTGGACTTCCTGCAGAAACACCACGTCGGCGGCGACGCTGCGCACCGCTTCGCGCAGTTCCGGCAGAATGAAACGCCGGTTCAGCGCAGTGAAACCCTTGTGGGTGTTGACCGTCAGTACGGTAAATGTGCGCACCGAGGGCGCAACCACGGAGCCTTCGTCGGTAAAACCGACCGGTTCGGGAATGCTCATGACAGAACTCCTTCTGCGGCGACTTGCCCGGGAGTTGTGGCGAGGTCTTTGTCGAGGTCGAAGCGCTGCAACAGGTTGCGTGCGTCGTAGGGCGCGCGGACTTTGATGTCGTTGTCGAAGTAGCAGAATACTTCGCGGGATTTGCGCGCGCGGGGTTTCAGGCGTGGCGCTATCAGGTGGGCGTCCTCTGGCTGTTTACCGTGATGCCAGGCGTCGATGCGCTCGGCCCAGCGCTTGAGCGCTTGTTCGGAATAACCGCTGGCGTATAGCTCTTCAGCGCCGTGCAGGCGTAGATAGACAAAGTCGCTGGTGAGGTCTTCGCGGTACGGCCATTTGCCGGCGGTGTCGGCGACCACCAGCGCGGTGTTATGGCGCTTGAGCAGGCGTACGAACTCCGGGTCGATGAAACTTTCATGGCGGATTTCCACGGCATGGCGCAGTGGCTTCTTGCGCCAGGCTTTGATGCTGGCGTGGCCGGGCAGATGGGAATCGTGCTGGCGGGCGAGGGCGGCTGCGGCTTGGGTGTCGTGGGGCAGTTGCGCGAGAAACTGGTCGAAGCGCTCGGCGTCGAATTTGAAGTTTGGCGGAAACTGCCAGAGGATCGGCCCGAGTTTTTCCTTCAGCTCCAACACGCCCGAGGCAAAGAAATTCGCCAGCGGTTTTTCGATTTCGCGCAAGCGGCGCACGTGGGTGATGAAGCGCGGCGCCTTGACGCTGAAGACGAAGTCATCAGGGGTTTCGGCGTACCACTGGGCGTAACGTTCGGGGCGTTGCAGGGCGTAGAACGATCCATTGATTTCAATGCTGTTGACCGCGCGGGAGGCGAACTGCAATTCGCGCTTCTGCGCCAGTCCCTTCGGGTAGAAATCCCCGCGCCACGGGGCGTAGCGCCAGCCTGAAATACCGATGTGAATCGTCGCCATCCCATCCTCCCGTAGAAAGTCCTCGTGTTGCCGATGTTCTGTGATGACTGCGGCGGGGGCGGGAAAGTTTCGGTGGTGTTACGGACGGTCGCGGGTGAAGCGAAGATCAAGAGCTTACCCCCTCACCCCAACCCTCTCCCCCAAGGGGGCGAGGGGGAAGGGAGCAGATCTTCATGCCTCCTGAAATCGCGTACGACTGTGAAGGGAGCAGATCTGCATGGTCTTCAGGACTTGAGTTCGACTCAAGACGTGCAGTTGGTGATTTTGGTCATGCAACTCGGTCGGCTCCCTCTCCTGGGGGAGAGGGCTGGGGTGAGGGGGCTCTTGAACTTGCCGCGCAATTACCGATCAGTTCCTTACCAGGGTCAGCCACGGGAGATCGGAGCTTTGCGCAATTTCAGGATCGCCATTCTGCTGGGAGCGCTGCTGTGCTTGGGCGTCAACACATCGCAAGCCGTCGCGCTGCCGGGCGTTCCGGCTGCCGCCGATACGGCGGAAAAACCTGCCGAACCGGAACCGCTGGTGCAGGGTGGTCTGCTCGGGGCGATCAGTACGAGCATCGACGATGTGCAGGAAAAACTCGATCTCAACGAACACCTGGTCGATGCCTGGCGGCTGCGCGCCGACCGCGCGGCGGATGAGGTCGACAGGCTGGTCAAGCAACCGTCGAACCGCTCCGGCTGGAGCGTGGCCGGGGATTTCCTCACGTTGTCGGGCGTCTGGCTGGGCAGTTTCGCTCTGCTCACCGTGCTCGGCAGTTTGCTGGCCAAGCGTCTGCGTGAAGGCCGTTGGTTGCGCACCCGCCAGCGCAGTCAGGATCTGCTCGGCTATGTGCTGCCGTACACCGTGCCGGCGCTGATCTGCCTGCCGCTGACGCTGTATTTCAGCCATTTTCTGCAAGCTTCGGTGGGCCGTGCGCTGGCGTTGTGTCTGGCCTATGCCACCAGCAGCGGTATCTTTTCCACGTCGATGTTGTTGTGCGTGGTGGTGATGTTCAACGTCGGCCACAAGCGCGCCGCCGCGCGAATCATCCGTGAATACTGCCCGCGCCCACTGTTCCTGATCGGCTTTCTCGCCGCCCTCAGTGATGCCCTGACCAGCCCGCAGATCGCCCGGCAACTGGGCGGCAATATCACCAGCAGCATCGCCGTGTTCACCGGGCTGATCGCCTCGGTGATCTTCGGTTTGCTGGTGATTCGCCTGCGCCGGCCGGTGGCGCATCTGATCCGCAATCGCCCGCTCAGTCAGCGTTTGAAACAACCGTCGCTGCAGGAGTCACTGCGGATATTTTCCGGGTTGTGGTACTGGCCGATCGTGCTGATGGTGCTGGTCTCGGCAGTCAGCCTGATCGGCATTGGCGAGGACAATCAAAAAGCCCTGCGCTGTGCCTTGTTCACCACCGTGCTGCTGATCGCCACGGTGTTTCTCAGCACGGTGTTGCAGCACCTGTTCAAGTCGCGCAAAGCCGAGGCGATCCAGCGCAGCAGTGCCTACAAGGAGCGTTTTCTCAGCCTGTTGCATGCGTTGCTGCGGATCGTCATGGCGATTGTGTTCATCGATATTCTCGGGCGGATCTGGGGCGTGTCGTTGCTCGATTTCGCCCAGAGCAGCACGGTCGGCCGGGCGATCAGCAATGCCTTGAGCAGCATCGGCCTGATCTTCCTGGTGACGTGGCTGCTGTGGGTGGTGCTCGACACGGCGATTCAGGAAGCGCTGAAACCTCCGCTGAGCAAACGCGCGGCACGCCAGCCGAGCACACGGGTGAAAACCATCCTGCCGCTGTTGCGCAATGCGATCAAAATCATCCTCGTGGTGATCTGCGCGATTACCACCATGGCCAACCTCGGCATCAATGTCGCGCCGCTACTGGCCGGTGCGGGCGTGGTCGGTCTGGCGATCGGTTTCGGTTCGCAGCAACTGGTGCAGGACGTCATCACCGGGTTGTTCATCATCATCGAAGACACCCTGTCGATCGGCGACTGGGTGGTGCTTGATTCCGGCCACGCCGGCACCGTGGAAGGCCTGACCATTCGCACCTTGCGCCTGCGTGACGGCAAAGGCTTTGTGCACTCGGTGCCGTTCGGCCAGATCAAGGCTGTGACCAACCAATCCCGCCAGTTCGCCTTCGCATTTTTCTCGGTGCAGTTCACCTACGACACCGACGTCGACAAGGCCATCGAGCTGATCCGCGAGGCCGGCGATTCTATCCGTGAAGACCCGTTCCTCAAGTACAACCTGCAAGGGCCGCTGGATGTGTTTGGCGTGGACAAGATGGACTTGAACGGCGTGGTGTTGACGGCGCAATTCCGCACAGTGTCCGGTGGCCAATATGCGGTGAGCCGCGCGTTCAACCAGCGCTTGAAGAAGCTTGTGGATAACACACCGAATGTGCATTTTGCGCAGACTTATCCACAACAGGTTCTGTTGCCTAAGCGGCAGGAGGAAGGGGCGGTGGTTGCGGGTGAGGTGCCGCAGGAGTCGCGGACCTGAAGCATGATTTTGGGGTGCAGGGCCGGCCATTCGCGAGCAGGCTCGCTCCCACAGGGGAAACGGGATTGAACTGTGGGAGCGAGCCTGCTCGCGAAGACGCCGGTGCGAACACTCTCAATGCCGGATCAGCTTGGCATGCAGTTGTCCCATGGCTATCGGATCCAGCTCTACCCAAACCTGCTGCTTGCCGGCAATCACCGCCGCCACCGGCACGCCATCGCGATACACCAGCCGATTGCTCACCAGCGCCGGCACTTTCACCCCGGGCAACAACGTTCCGGCCAGATTCAATGGATCAACCCCACACACCGCCACCAGGCTGCCGTCCTGCGGGCGTCGGCGTACTTCGCGCAGCAAGGGAATGGCTTCGGGCAAAGCAAACTGCTCGCCAGCCAGACCACTGACAAACCGCCCGCCACGAATCTCGCCCCGCGCTTCCAGACGATGAAAGGTGCGCAGCAATTCCCGCCAGCTCGGCAACCAGTCCGCTTCGCGTTCCAGCAGACGCCAGAACACCACGCCATAGCGGCGCAGCAGGGTCATGGCGACATGTTCGAGCGTCTCGGCGGCATCGGCTGACGAACCCCGGCGCAGCAATGCCCAGCGTCCAGCATCGTCCATGCCGCCGATAAACGCCCCGCGTCCGCGTCGACTGCTGCGCTGCTGGCGCTTGCTTGCGGGAGTGATCAGCGCGCGCAGACCGGCGAAGCTGTCGGCGTTCACCAAACCTGCGGCGACCAGTTCCTGCAAGGCGATTTCCAGTTCGCTGCGCAGCAGGCGCGCTTCATGAATCAACTCATCGAAAAACAGCGCGCCATGCTGACTCAGCGCCTCGAAGACTTTCTGTGTTTTCGGCGATAACTCACTCACTGGTGTCTGTTCTGCCAATGCACTCCACAGACCCACTTGGCTGCGCGGCAGCAGCACAATCGGCGTACTGCGCAATGCCGAGCCGCTGACCTTCTGCCGCGCATTGATGCGCGTCCACACCAGTTTGCCGTTGCGGCACAGTTCATCCAGCCAGCTCGGCGAATAGTCCTTGAGGCGGGCCGGCAGGATGTCGCTGTCCCACGCCGAAGCTGCCGCCGGATAACCTTCGAACTGGCCGACAATCGCCGGCAACACCGCGCTGCCCTGACCTTGGGTGGCCGGCGTCAGATGCTGCCAGTCGAACAGAAAACGCATGAAGTCCTGCAATGCCACCGGTTCGATTTCCCGGCGCAGGCGCTTGACCGTGTAGCGATGGATGCGCGCCAGCAGATGGCGTTCGCACCATTCTTCAATCGCGCTGTTCGGTGTGAACTGGCCGCGCAACACATAACCTTCACGCTCCAGTTGCGCGAGGGCCTGATTGACTTGCGCGGCTGGCAGCGCGAGCGGCTCGGCGATGGCGGGCAACGGGATCGGCCCAAAGGCGCCGAGGCGGGCGCGGATCACTTCGACCAGCGCTTCATCGAATGTCCACGCCTCGTTGAATCCGGGTAGCGCCACTGCTGCGCTCGCCAACGTGGCTTGTGGATAAAGTGCCTGCAGGCAACTCAGGCGTTCGCGAGCCAGCCACAACTGATGCTCGGCGTCGATCTGCAACCGGCAGGCGCGGCCGCTGGCCATCAGCGTTTGCAGCCAGTCCGGCCAACCCGCGTTGGCGCGCGCTTCGGCGTCACTGATGCAGGCGAGGCTCATCAGCGCTTCGTGCATTTCATCCATGGAATTGGGCGACGGCCAGGCTTCTTCGCGCACAGCGGTGATCGCGTCGGCGTCCAGCGCGCCGAGGTCATCGGTCGACTGCGGATCGCTCCAGCGCCGGTTGATCACCGCTTGGGTGCGGCGTTCCTCAAGCGGCGCGTCGTCGAGAAACGTGTACGGCCGGGCGCTGAGGATTTCTGCCGCCAGTGGCGACGGTGCCGGCAAATCACGGGCGATCAGGCGCACCTCGCCACGCTCCATGCGCCGCAGCAGGGTCAGCCAGCCTTCGTTGTCCATCGCTTCGTGCAGGCAATCGTCGAGGGTCTGTTCCACCAACGGATGTTCGGGGACTTCGCGCTCGCCGGCGAGGTTTTCCAGGCAGGCGATCTGGTCGGGGAAGACGCTGGCGATGAGGTCTTCGCTCTTCATCCGTTGCAGCTGCGGAGCGACTTTGCGCCCGCCGGTGAAGCGCGGCAACGCCAGCGCCACCCCGGCATTCCAGCGCCAGCGCACGCCGAACAATGGCGCATCAAGCACCGCTTGAATGAGCGTGTGTTCGGCGCTGTTGCTGTGCAGGTAACGCCAGACCTCGTCGAGCTCGAAGCTGTGACTGGTGGACAGCGACAGCACGATCGCGTCTTCGCTGGCGGCGGCCTGCAACTCGAAGTTGAAGGTGCGGCAGAAACGCTTGCGCAGGGCCAGGCCCCAGGCGCGGTTGATGCGGCTGCCGAATGGCGTGTGGATGATCAGTTGGGTGCCACCGGACTCGTCGAAAAACCGCTCCATCAACAGCGTGTCCTGCGAGGGCAGGGCGCCGAGGGTTTGCCGCGCGCGCGCCAGATATTCGACCAGTTGCTCGGCGCTGGCGAGGTTGAGGCCGAGTATGGTGGTCAGCCAGTCGAGCGCCGGTTGCAGATTACCGGGGCTGGCGCTGAGCAATTCGTCCAACTGCGCTTGCAGGCGCGCGACGGCCGCCGACAGTTCATCACTGCGCCCCGGCGCTTCGCCGAGCCAGAACGGAATGGTCGGCGGCATGCCCTGCGCATCCTCGACGCGCACTTTGCCGCTTTCCACCCGCAGGATGCGGTACGAGGTATTGCCGAGCTGGAACACGTCGCCGGCGATACTTTCCACGGCGAAATCTTCGTTGACGCTGCCGATGTTCAAACCCTGCGGTTCGAGCAGCACGCTGTAGTCGGCGTTGTCCGGAATCGTGCCGCCACTGGTCACGGCGGTCAGTTGCGCGCCCCGCCGGCCACGCAAGGTGCGACTGACGGCATCGCGGTGCAGGTAGGCGCTGCGGATGCCCTGGCGGCCGTTGTAACCCTCGGCGAGCATGCTCAGCAGGGCCTGATAGTGTTTTTCGTCGAGATCGCGATACGGCCACGCTCGGCGGAACATCGCCAGCAACGCGCCCTCCGACCATTCCTGGCAACTGACCTCGGCAATGATCTGCTGCGCCAGCACGTCCAGCGGTTTTTCCGGAATGTGCAGCGTATCGAGCTCGCCCCGGCGCACGCAGTCGAGCAGGGCGGCGCACTCGATCAGATCGTCGCGGGTGGTGGCGAACAAACGCCCCTTGGGCGTGCCGCCGACCTGATGTCCGGAACGGCCAACCCTTTGCAGAAACGCAGCAATCGAGCGCGGTGAACTGATCTGGCAGACCAGGTCGACTTCACCGATATCGATGCCCAACTCCAATGATGCAGTGGCGATCAGCACCTGCAACTCGCCGCGCTTGAGCCGTTGTTCGGCGTCGAGGCGAAACTCCTTGGCCAGGCTGCCGTGGTGCGCCGCCACGGCCTGCTTGCCGAGGCGCTCGCTCAGATGCCGGCTGAGGCGCTCGGCAAGGCGTCGGGTGTTGACGAAAATCAGTGTGGTGCGATGCTCGCGAGCGAGTTCGGCGAGGCGCTCGTACACCAGTTCCCAGACATCATTGGCCATCACCGCCGACAGCGGCACCGGCGGCACTTCGATGCCCAGATCCCGAGGGCGGGCGTGGCCAATGTCGACGATTTCGCAGGGGCGATCCTGACCGACCAGGAACTGCGCCACGGCTTCTACCGGTTTCTGCGTGGCGGACAGGCCGATGCGGGTCAGCGGTTCGGCGCACAACGCTTGCAGCCGTTCAAGGCTCAAGGACAGATGACTGCCACGCTTGCCGGCTGCCATCGCGTGGATTTCGTCGATGATCACCGTGCGCGTGGTGCCGAGCATCCTGCGCCCGGATTCCGAGCCAAGCAGCACGTACAGCGATTCCGGCGTGGTGACCAGAATGTGCGGCGCGGTCTTGCGCATGGCGGCGCGGTCTTTCTGCGGCGTGTCGCCGGTTCGTACGGCGGTAGTGATGGTCAGCTCCGGCAGGCCCATCTCGCGCAATTGCGCGGTAATGCCGGCGAGTGGATTCTGCAGGTTGATCTGAATGTCGTTGGACAGTGCCTTCAGCGGCGAGACATAGACCACCAGGGTTTCGGCGGGCAGACCATCGGGCTGTTCCAGACCTCGATGGACAAGCTCATCAAGCACGGCGAGGAACGCGGTCAGGGTTTTGCCCGAGCCAGTGGGCGCGGCGATCAGCGTCGACCGGCGCTGGCGGATCAACGGCCACGCACGGGCCTGAGCGGCGGTGACCGCCGGGAAAGTCTTGTTGAACCAGGCGCTGACAGCGGGGTGAAAACCGGCCAGCGCACTGTTGGCGGGGAGGGGCAGATTCATGACTGAAGTTATGCGGGCGGGGGCGGGAAGATGCAAGTACCGTTCGGACGCCTTCGCGAGCAGGCTCGCTCCCACCTTGGAATGCGCTCCCCTGTGGGAGCGAGCCTGCTCGCGAAGGGGCCGGTCAGGACGCCGCAAATTCGCGGATCTACACTTTACGGATGACGGTTGCGCACTAAACCCGCAAAATGCAACGATTCCGGCAATTATCGACGACGGTTCCACGAGAACCGTCGCCAAAGCCATCGTTCCAATCAGACTGGGCCTGCTGACTCTATGCGAATGCGCCTTATGTTACTGGGCGGCGGAAATGCCCTTGGGCAGGCGCTGATTCGCCTCGGTGCGGAAGAAGACATCGGTTTCCTCGCCCCCCGCCCGCCCGAAAACGGCTGGGATGCCGCGAGCCTTACCCAACTGCTCGACGACACCCGTCCCGATGCGTTGATCAACCTCGCCTACTATTTCGACTGGTTCCAGGCCGAGAGCGTCAGCGAAAGCCGCATGAGCGGTCAGGAACGCGCCATCGAGCGTCTGGCCGAACTGTGCCAGCACCACAACATTGTCCTCGTGCAGCCGTCGAGCTATCGCGTGTTCGACGGCTCGCGGGCCACGGCCTACAGCGAAAAAGACGAACCGGTGCCGTTGGGCCTGCGCGGTCAGGCCTTGTGGCGCATCGAGCAAAGCGTGCGCGCGACCTGCCCGCAACATGTGCTGCTGCGTTTCGGCTGGCTGCTCGACGACAGCCCGGACGGCACCCTCGGACGCTTCCTCGCCCGGGCGGAACAACCCGAAGAGTTGCTGCTGGCCGATGATCGTCGCGGCAATCCGACTCCGGTCGATGACGCCGCGCGAGTGATCATCTCCGTGCTCAAGCAACTCGACTGCGCCGCGCCGCTGTGGGGCACTTACCATTACGCCGGCCACGAAGCGACCACCCCGCTGGCGCTGGGCCAGGCGATTCTCACCGAAGCACGCAGCCTGCATCCGCTGGCGATCGAAGCACCGACCGCGCAGGCCCACGCCGCGCGCCCGGACGCCGCCGAAGAGCCGCAACATGCAGTGCTGGCCTGCAAGAAAATTCTCCACACTTTCGGGATCAAGCCGCGCGCCTGGCGTGCCGCGCTCCCGGGTCTACTGGACAGGTTCTACCGACATGGCTGAAGCAACGGTTTTAATCACTGGCGGAGCCGGATTCATCGGCTCGCACCTGACCGATGCCTTGCTCGCCAAGGGCTATGCGGTACGCGTGCTCGACGACCTGTCGACCGGCAAGCGCAGCAACCTGCCGCTGGACAATCCCAAGGTTGAACTGGTGGTCGGCGATGTCGCCGATGCCGCTTTGGTCGCCCGCGCCATGCAAGGTTGCAACGCTGCCGCGCATCTCGCGGCCGTGGCTTCGGTGCAGGCCTCGGTGGACGATCCGGTGAAAACCCACCAGAGCAATTTCATCGGCACCCTGAATGTCTGCGAAGCCATGCGCCTGGCCGGGGTCAAGCGCGTGGTGTACGCCTCCAGCGCGGCGGTGTACGGCAACAATGGCGAGGGCGAGTCGATTGATGAAGACACGCCAAAAGCGCCGCTGACACCCTATGCCTCGGACAAACTGGCCGGTGAGCAATACTTCGATTTCTACCGTCGCCAGCATGGCCTGGAACCGGCAATTTTTCGCTTCTTCAACATCTTCGGCCCACGCCAGGATCCGTCCTCGCCGTATTCCGGGGTGATCAGCATCTTCAGCGAACGCGCCTCGAAGGGTTTGCCGATCACCGTGTTTGGCGATGGCGAGCAGACTCGCGATTTCCTCTATGTCGGTGATCTGGTCGATTTGCTGGTGCAGGCGCTGGAAAAGCCTGATGTACAGGAAGGCGCGGTCAATGTTGGCTGGAATCAGGCGATGAGCCTGAAGCAGATGCTCGAAGCGTTGAAATCGGTAATCGGTGAGTTGCCGCCCGTGAGTTACGGGCCTGCGCGTTCGGGTGATATTCGCCATTCGCGAGCGGATAACCGACGCTTGCTGCAGCGCTTCGAAATGCCGCCGCAGACGCCGATGAGTGTGGGCCTGGCGCGCTTGCTCGGGCGCTCCTGAGAAGCCCCTCACCCTAGCCCTCTCCCAGGGGGAGAGGGAACTGACTGAGGTGTTTGTGAGAAGTACGCCGACTTGCGATACCCAGTCGAACTCAGGTTTTGAACAACACACAAATCGGCTCCCTCTCCCCCGGGAGAGGGCTGGGGTGAGGGGCCCGGGCCTCCAACGCCCCACATGACTCAGCACCAAATGAAAAAGGCGCCTTTCAACAGGCGCCTTTTTCACGGCCGGAATATCGCTATCCCTGTGGCGAGGGAATGTTATCCCCCGATCGACTGCGTACGGTCGTCGTCAGGTCTGTGCCTGCCCGCCACCAAGCCTCATTCACCACCACGTGAACGTTCGGTAAAAATCAGCTTAGAACTTATAGCCCAGACCGACCATGTAGATGAACGGATCGACGTCCACATTTACCCGCGCGCGGGTGCCGGGGGCGACGGCGTTGTTCTCGACGGTCGCGCGGGTATCGATATCGATGTAGCGCACCTGGGCGTTGAGCATGATGTTGTCGGTGATCATGTAGTCGGCGCCGACCTGCCAGGCCAGGCCCCAGGAGTTTTTCGCCTTGAAGTTGCTGAAGCCGTTGGCGCTGGCTTCGCTGCCGACGTGTTCGTCGTAGATCCAGGTGTAGTTGATGCCACCACCCACATACGGCTGGAAGGCCGATTTCGAATCCAGTGGGTAGTAGACGACGCTGAGGGTCGGCGGAAGGTGCTTCAGCGTGCCGAGCTTGCCGTTGGCGGCGGGCAGGGCGGTGCCCTTGAGCTTGACGTCATGCTCGAACGGCGTGGCTGCCAGCAGCTCGATACCGATGTTGTTGGTGAGCATGTAAGCGAAGTTCAGACCCAGTTGGGTGTCGCTGCTCATGGTCGCCTTGCCGCCCAGATCAGTGCCGCTCAGCGGACCCTGATCGACCTTGACGCTGGAGCTGTCGGCCTTCGGGTTGACGGTGATCGCGCCAGCGCGCACGAGAATGTCACCGGCTTCGTGGGCGTGGGCGAGCGGGGCTGCGAGCGCGAGGGCAAACAGCGAGGCGCTGAGCAAGGACTTGTTCATGGGGGCTCCGAAAGGACATAAAAATTCGATGTCCTAGGGTACGAAGCCGTCTGATACGGTGTTTTGACTCAGCTCAATGAAACAGTGAAGGGGCTGGGTTTCTGTGAAACCTTTGAAGGCCTATTCGCGAGCAGGCTCGCTCCCACACTGATCGAGGCGACCACAAAATTCATGGTCACCACCGAAACCTGTGGGAGCGAGCTTGCTCGCGAAGGGGTCATTGCAACAGCACAAAACTACCGGGACTCACTCCGGCAGCTCATACGCATAAATCTTCTCCGCCTCCATTTGATACCCGGCATCGGCCAGCTCACTGCTCGAGGCTTTCACCTGCAACGGTCCTTCAACCCAGTACGGCTGATACAGCTCATCGAGCTTCACGCCCAGTTCGCTTTTCACATGGACGATCTGGTTCGACGGCGGTGGGGGTACGTGGATGCAGGCGCCGAAATACGGCACCAGCAAAAAGTCCGTGGTGCGCCCCTCTTCACTGACTTCCAGCGGCACGATGTAACCGGGCAGGCGAATGTTCTGTCCGTCGAGGCTCTTCACTACCGGGGCATTCGGCATGTCCTGCTTGGCCGCCGGCGCGGACTCGGCGGAAAGTGCGTCGCCCATCTTCGACAGGTCGTGCAGCGGGGTCATGTTGGGGACTTCCGGCGCGGCGTCCGGCGGGATCATTTCCGACCAGGTCAGGTCTTTCGGCGCCGCCGCCCACACGGGCAGGGCGACCAGCATCAGCAGCGCAAGCAGGGCGCGGGGCATGGTGAACATCCTCATAAACGGATCGACAGGCCATCGGCCAATGATTGGCGATACGCGCGCCAGGCCGGCACGCTGCCCATCAGCAGCGCGGCCGCCAGAATGCCACCGAGGAGCGTCCATTCATACTCGCTCGGCCATGCCAGCGGCAGGTACAAACCGTAATTGGCTTGCACGTAACCTTGCGCAGCGGCGATGCCGATGTACAGCAACGCCAGCCCGGCAATCACCCCGGTCAGCGCCAGGGCGAAAGCTTCCAGCACCAGCAGACTTGCGATGTGCCACGGCCGCGCGCCCACCGAACGCAGAATCGCCATCTCGCGGCGGCGCTCGTTGAGGCTGGTGAGAATCGCTGTGAGCATGCCGATCAACCCCGTCAGCACGACGAACAGCGAGACCACGAACAAGGCTTTCTCGGCCGTACTCATCAGGCTCCACAATTCCTGCAAGGCCACGCCCGGCAGGATCGCCAGCATCGGTTCGCCACGGTACTCGTTGATCTCGCGCTGCAAGGCAAAGGTGGAAATCTTGCTGTTGAGGCCGAGCATGAACGCGGTGATCGCTTGCGGGGTCAGGTCCATGTTGCGCGCCTGATCAGCGCTGATCCTGCCGTTGCCGCGCGCCGGCACACCGTTGTGCCAGTCGATGTGAATCGCCTCCATGCCGCCGAGGCTGATGTGCAACGTGCGGTCCACCGGGGTGCCGGTACGCTGGAGGATGCCGACCACGGTGAAGGGTTTGTCGTCGTGCTTGACCAGGCTGATCGCCGCCACGCCGTGGGCCAGTACCAGTTTGTCGCCGAGCTTGTAGTGCAGCGCTTCGGCGACTTCGGCACCGAGCACCACTTCGAAAGGATCGGTGGCAAACGCGCGACCGTCGGCCAGCGCCAGGTGTTGCTGGCGCCCGTATTGATAGTGCTCGAAATAGGCTTCGGTGGTGCCCATCACGCGATAGCCGCGATGGGAGTCGCCGAGGGACATGGGGATTGCCCACTTCACTTTCGGGTTGTTGGCGAAGTGTTCAAAGCTGTCCCAACGGATGTTGTTGGTAGCGTTGCCGATGCGGAACACCGAATACAGCAGCAGGTTCACCGACCCCGAACGAGCGCCGACGATCAGGTCAGTACCGCTGATGGTGCTGGCGAAACTGGCCTTGGCTTCGGTGCGCACACGCTCGACGGCGAGCAGCAGGCACACCGAAAGAGCAATGGCGAAGGCGGTGAGCAATGCGGTGAAACGGCGGTTGGCCAGGCTGGCCATGGCCAGACGAAACAGATACATCTCAGACCTCGGCAGAAGTGGCGGCGCGATTGAGTTCGGCCAGGGACAGATGACGGTCGAACAGCGGCGCCAGGCTCTGGTCGTGGCTGACGAACAACAGACTCGATCCGGCCTCGCGACACTCGGCAAACAGCAGGCGAATGAAGTTCTCGCGGGCGTCGTAATCCAGTGCCGACGTCGGTTCGTCGGCGATCACCAGTTCCGGTTGGCCGATCAACGCGCGGGCGGCAGCGACCCGTTGTTGCTGGCCGATGGACAAGGAGTCGGCGCGACGACCGAGCAGACTTTCGTCCCTCAAACCCAAGTGCGCGAGCAGGGTGGCGGCGGCCTGATCGACGCTGCCGTGGCGCTGTTTCGCCCGTTGCGCACGCAGTTTCGAGAAGTGACACGGCAACTCAACGTTCTCGCGCACCGAGAGAAACGGCAGCAGGTTGAATTGCTGGAAAATGTAGCCGGTGTGATCGACGCGAAATGTATCGCGCTTGCCGGCAGAGAGCTCGGTCAGCTCCTGGCCGAGCAGGCGAATGCTGCCGCGACCGGGCTTTTGCACTCCGCCGAGCAGGCCGAGCAGGGTGGTCTTGCCGCTGCCGCTGGGGCCTTTGAGGAACAGGGTTTCGCCGGCTTCCAGACGAAACGCCGGGATGTCCAGCAGCGGCGGGTGACCGGGCCAGTTGAAGCCAAGGTCGGAAAGTTCGATGAGTGCTTGGGTCATGGCACCGATTTTCATGAAGTGAACACATAACCCTGTGGGAGCGAGCCTGCTCGCGAAAGCGCTGGGTCAGACACCCACATGTCAGCTGACACGCCGCCTTCGCGAGCAGGCTCGCTCCCACAGGGGATTTCGGTGGATCCTAGAATTGCAGCGCAGCCGACTTGACCGTGACTTCCGTACCTTGCTGGCCGCTGGCGCTGATCAGTTGTAACTGAATCTTCTGCGTCGCCGGGAAGGTCTTGAAGACGTTCGTCAGGTTCAGCGTGGTCAGTGCCCCCGGTGTGGAGCAGCTGAATTGGTAATGCGCATGGATTTCGCTGTGGTCGTGGTGATGCTCGTGACCGTCCTTGTCCGCTTCATCTTCGTCGTGATTGTCGGCGTCCGGTTTGTCGCCGAACAGCGGGCTTTCCAGTTCCTGGCTGACCACCTTGCAGCCGGCCGCAGCGGGCAGGCTGAACAGAGCCAATGGTTTTTCCAGCTGCGCCCGAGCGGCAGCGACTTTGGCCTTGTCGGCATCCGACGTGGCGGCGTGTTCAAAACCCACCAGATTCATCGCCGGGCTTTCCAGCTCCAGCTCCAGGGTCTGACCATCCAGCGCGGCGTTCAGCCGACCCACACCATGTTCGTGGGCGCCGAGGCTGCCGTGCTCATGATCATGATCGTGCTCATCAACCGCATGGGCAGCGGCCAGCGGCAACAGGGCAAACGGCAAAGCGAGCAACAAACGACGCATGACGAACTCCGAGAAAAATGAAAAGTTTGTTATGTAATCTTATAACGAAAGTGCGCAGAGTGTGCCCGTGCGCTTGAGATTGCGCAAGACATGGCTAAGCACCGCCCGGGATGAGTTCGCGGGCGGTGCTGGGGTTGGATGTCATGCTTGCAGAATCAGAAGCCTGCGCCGGGATAGTCGAACCAATAGTGTCCCGAAAGAACATCGTTGATCAGATTTGCGTCGAGCACGCTCGGGGCATCGCGACTGAAACGCTGTCGCCAAGCCGGAAGCCACCAGTAGTTGATGGCTGTTCCGCGCGGAAATACCACCAGAGTCAGCACCTCCTTATCCATTTTGCCCTGCGTGTAGAGTTGATGACTGCGATCCATCAGGGCCATGTACTGGTCGATTGGCAGTCTGAACATAAGTGCCATGGTGAAGATTTTTTCACTCTGACTGAACGCCGGACTCTGCAGTACCCGCAATGCTTCGCAAGTGTGTGAATTCGGTTGACTCGCTATGCTCTGGCCTTCGGGGGTTGAAAGTATGTCGAAACGATCATCCATGTCTCGCCAATCGGTCCGGCTATTGCGCTCAAAGTAATCACGAATAACTAGGGTCAGTGGACCTGCAGTTTCCCCGTCAGCGGGACAAGCCGAAAGATCGGCAGGCAACCAGATGCGCCATGCCACGATGAGCAAGAGTGGGGTCATCAATAGGGCGTAGTAACTTCGTTTCATTACAGGGTGCTGTGAGAAAAAGGACACTGTAGATGAAGGCTCGATAACCGCCACACTGGACAACGTCGCTTGGCGTTGCACAAGTCCCATGGGAGCATGCAGGTCAGAAAAGTGCAGGAGCGAACTTGATGTTGCGGATACGCGGAACGGTCGGCGAGGTGCCGGTGGATTTGACGGTGGAGCTGGATGACAGCGATTGGGCCAGGCTGGGTTCGGCGCTGAGCGGGCAGGCGCCGATTGCGCAGTCTGAGGCGGTTGCGCCCGCTCCGGCGGCGAAGCCGATGAATCAGGATGATGCGCTGTGGCAGGTGGCCAAAGACGTGTTGCGCAACGCCGGGCAACTTAGCGGGCCGGATCTGCTCGATCAGTTGGAGGCGCTGACCGGCAGTGCGGCAGCGGGCAAGCGTTTGCTCGTGCGTTTGCGCCACAGTGCCGATGTGAAAGTGGCGAGCGGCGGGGATACGCCGCTCTATAGCTGGATCGGTTGAGGCCTTAATACAGCGCCGCAAACACTTTGCGACGGTAAGCCGTCACCAACGGATGATCATTGCCCAGCAGTTCGAACACCTGCAGCAAGGTCTTGTGCGGCAAGCCTTCGCCGTAGCTGCGGTTGCGGATGAACAGTTTGAGCAAGGCGTCCAGCGCCGCTTCGTATTGCTGGCGCGCCAGTTGCTGGATCGCCAGTTGGTACACCGCTTCATCGTCCTGTGGATTTTGCGCCAGGCGGCTTTTCAGGTCGGCGGCGTCCGGCAGGTCGCGGGCGAGGCCGAGGAACTGGATCTGCGCCTTGGCCCCGGCGAGTGCGGCTTTGTGCTCATCGCTCTTGACCGCGTCGAGCACGGTTTGCGCTTCGCCCAGCTCACCGCGCTCGGTCAGGCAGCGTGCGTAAAGGATCAGCGCTTTGGCGTTGGTATTGTCTTCATTGAGCAGGGTCACCAGCACCGCTTCCGCCTCGGCGAAGTGGCCTTCGTCGAACATCGCCTGAGCCTGTTCGAACGGGTCGGCAGCGGCCGGTGGCGGCATCTGCACATGCGGTTCCAGCAGCGCGCGCACGGCGGATTCCGGTTGTGCCCCGGCAAAGCCATCGACCGGCTGACCGTCCTTGAACAGCACCACGGTCGGCAGGCTGCGAATGCCGAAGCGGGCGACGATGTCCTGCTCGATGTCGCAGTTGACCTTGGCCAGCAGCAACTCGCCCTGATAGCTCTCGGCAATGCCTTGCAACATCGGCATCAACGCCTTGCACGGCGCACACCATTCGGCCCAGAAATCCACCAGCACCGGTTTGTTGAAGGAGGCTTCGATCACCGACTGGTCGAAATCGGCAGTCGTGGCGTCGAAGATGTACGGCGTTTGCTCACTCATGGGGGATCTCGTCAAAGCGTGGATGGGGCAACTATAAGGCTTGGTGGGGGGTGGCCGGAAGCGGGGCGGGTCGAGAGGTGTGTTGCATGGGCGGACGCCTTCGCGAGCAGGCTCGCTCCCACAGGGGATTTATGAACGACACAGATCCAGTGTGGGAGCGAGCCTGCTCGCGAAGCTTTTAGCTAGCGCCGTGCATGGTAGAGGCTGACATGTCTGAATTCTTCGGGCTCGGCCAGATCGGGGAGGGTCATCGCCTCCAGCATCTCGATCCGTTCATACAACGGATGCCGAAAATCCCGCACCCGTGAATCCGCCACCAGCGCCTCGCGTCCGCGACTGAGAAACGCGTCGAGCAACGGCAGATTGGCGCGGTCGTACAGCACGTCGGCAACCAGAATCAGATCGAAGCGATCCGCCTCGGCAAAGAAATCCGTCGAATAACTCATCTGCACATCATTGAGCTCGGCGTTCGCCTTGCACGCGGCGATCGCCAACGGATCGAGATCGCAGGCCACCACTTCCAGCGCCCCGGCCTTCACCGCCGCGATGCCGGCGATCCCGGAACCGGCGCCGAAATCCAGCACGCGCTTGCCGCGCACCCACTCTGGAAACTGTGCCAGATAACGCGCCACGGCCAAGCCGCTGGCCCAGCAAAAGCTCCAATAGGGCGGTTCATGCAGGATGCGCTGGGTTTCTTCCTGGCTGAATTCGCGGGCCATGTTGTCGCCGTCGATCAGCCACAGCTGCAAATCAGTGCCCGGCAACGCACAGGCTTTCAGTCTGGCGTCGCCGAGCAATTCCCCCAAGGCCTGTTGCAGGTCGAGCGGTGCTGTCATGGCGCTTTGACGAATTGCAGCTGGCCCAAAGCCTGAGTGGTCGGTTGAGTGATGGTCTGCGACGGCAGGTGCAGAATCAGTTGTCCGGACTGGCTGGCGCGACCGCGCAGCTCGACCCGTGCGCCGGCCGGAAACGCCTCGGGGTTGAAGCGCAGGTGAAACGGCAGGATCTGGTTGTTGCCGATCAGGCTGGAACTGGCGAGCAACTGTTGCGGGCGATCCTTTTCATCGATGACCAGCAGCGCCAGTTCGACCTCGGCGCCGGCCGGCACGCCTTGCAGGGTGCCGCTCAGTTCGCGCTGATGCGCTGGCAGCGGGCCAAGTTCGGCGGCCTCTTTGGCTTTTTTCTGCGCCTGTTGCGGCGCGGGGCCCGGCGTCGGCGGTTGCGGCTTGGGTGCGTCGCTGCCACAGGCCACCAGCAGGCTGAAAAGACTGAGCAGAACGAGCGGACGTAACGGCATTGGAGGCTCCGGCAGAATGAATTCCATGGATCAGACGATCATGCCGTTCTGTATACCGCAAAGCCTATGGCTTGTCTTGCCACGGGGATGCGCTACCATGGCCCTCCCATTTTTTGTTGCCAGCCACCATGCACTGTCCCTTCTGCGGTGCCAACGACACCAAGGTCATCGACTCGCGTCTGGTCGCCGAGGGCGAACAGGTGCGCCGCCGGCGTGAATGCCTGGCCTGCGGCGAACGTTTCACGACGTTCGAGACGGCCGAACTGGTGTTGCCGCGCCTGATCAAAACCGACGGCAGCCGCCAACCGTTCGACGAAGAAAAACTCCGCGCCGGCATGCAACGCGCGCTGGAGAAACGTCCGGTCAGCGTCGAGCGCCTCGAATCCTCTCTGGTCCATATCAAGCACAAGCTGCGCGCCACCGGCGAACGCGAGGTCAAATCCCTCGTGGTCGGCGAGCTGGTGATGGCCGAGCTGCAAAAGCTTGATGAAGTCGCCTACATCCGCTTCGCTTCGGTGTACAAGCGCTTCCAGGACCTCAATGAATTCCGCGAAGAGATCGACCGCCTCGCCCGCGAACCGGTGAAAGAATGACCACCGCCGCCGAGCAGGCGATCCTCGACGCGCATTTCATGGCCCGCGCGCTGGAACTGGCGCGCAAAGGCCACTACACCACCCATCCCAATCCGCGAGTCGGTTGCGTGGTGGTGCGTGACGGCCAGATTGTCGGCGAAGGCTGGCATGAGCGCGCCGGCGAACCCCATGCCGAAGTCCACGCCCTGCGCGCCGCTGGCGAGCAGGCCCGGGGCGCGACGGCGTACGTGACCCTCGAGCCTTGCAGCCACCACGGGCGCACGCCGCCGTGTGCCGATGCCTTGGTGACCGCTGGCGTTGCCCGGGTCGTCGCGGCAATGCGTGATCCCAATCCGCAAGTCGCCGGGCGCGGTTTGCAGCGCTTGGCTGATGCCGGTATCGCCACTGAAAGCGGGGTGCTGGAAGCAGAAGCACGCAAGCTCAATCAAGGTTTTCTGAAACGCATGGAGCATGGCTTGCCATTCGTGCGGGTCAAGCTGGCCATGAGCCTCGACGGTCGCACAGCGATGGAAAGCGGCGAGAGCCAGTGGATCACCGGCCCGGCGGCGCGTTCTGCGGTACAGCGTTTGCGCGCTGAGGCGGCGGTGGTGCTGACCGGCGCCGATACGGTGCTGGCTGACGGCGCACGCTTGACCGTGCGCGCGGACGAACTCGGTCTGGACAGTGAGCAAACCGCGCTGGCCATGAGTCGCCCACCATTGCGCGTGTTGATCGATGGCCGCCTGCGGGTGCCGCTGGATGCACCGTTCTTCAAGGCCGGGCCGGCGCTGGTGGCCACCTGTGTAGCGGTCGAGGAGCAATACGCCAACGGCCCGGAATGCCTGATCGTGCCGGGTGACGACGGCCAGGTCGATCTGCATCAATTGCTCATCGAACTGGCTCATCGTGGCACCAATGAGGTGCTGGTCGAGGCCGGGCCGCGTCTGGCCGGCGCCTTTGCGCAACTGGGGCTGGTCGACGAATTCGTGATCTTCATTGCCGGCAAGTTCCTTGGCTCCACGGCGCGTCCGCTGCTCGACTGGCCGCTGGCGCAGATGAAAGATGCGCCGGAACTGAAAATCACTGAAATCCGCGCGGTGGGCGATGACTGGCGAGTCACTGCGATCCCTGTGCCTTCAGCCCGCGTATAATTCCCGGCCATTGCGTTAGCGCTGGCCTCGTTCTCAAGGAGAACCCCATGTTCACCGGCATCATCGAATCCATCGGCAGTATCCGCGCACTGACCCCAAAGGGCGGTGATGTGCGGGTGCACGTCGCAACCGGCAAGCTCGATCTGAGTGACGTCAAACTCGGCGACAGCATCGCGGTCAACGGCGTTTGCCTGACCGCCGTCGAGTTGCCCGGCGACGGCTTTGCCGCCGACGTCAGCCGCGAAACCCTCGATTGCACCGCCATGAATGACTTGAAAAGCGGCAGCCCGGTCAATCTGGAAAAAGCCCTGACCCCGACCACTCGCCTTGGCGGGCATCTGGTCAGCGGTCACGTCGATGGTGTCGGCGAAGTGGTCTCGCGCAGCGACAATGCCCGCGCCGTGGAATTTCGCATCCGCGCGCCGAAAGAACTGGCCAAGTACATCGCCCATAAAGGCTCGATCACCGTCGACGGCACCAGCCTGACCGTGAACGAAGTCGATGGCGCCGAATTCATGCTGACGATCATTCCGCACACCCTCAGCGAAACCATCATGGCTTCTTACAAGCCGGGCCGCCGGGTGAATCTGGAAGTCGACCTGCTGGCGCGTTATCTGGAGCGTCTGCTGCTGGGCGACAAGGCCGCCGAGAAGACCGCCGGCAGCACCATCACCGAAAGCTTTCTGGCCCAAAACGGCTACCTCAAATAATTCAAAAGAAGGGGGTGCCTTGTGGCGCTCAATAGCATCGAAGAACTGGTTGAAGACATCCGCCAAGGCAAGATGGTCATCCTCATGGATGACGAAGACCGCGAGAACGAAGGCGACCTGATCATGGCCGCCGAATGCTGCCAGGCCGAACACATCAACTTCATGGCCAAGCACGCCCGTGGCCTGATCTGCATGCCGATGAGCCGCGAGCGCTGCGAACTGTTGAAGCTGCCGCTGATGGCGCCACGCAACGGTTCCGGTTTCGGCACCAAGTTCACCGTTTCGATCGAAGCTGCCGAAGGCGTGACTACCGGCATCTCCGCCGCTGACCGTGCGCGCACCGTGCAAGCGGCTGCGGCCAAGGACGCCAAGGCTGAAGATATCGTCAGTCCGGGCCACATCTTCCCGCTGATGGCGCAGGCCGGCGGCACCCTCGCTCGCGCCGGCCACACCGAAGCCGCCTGCGACCTGGCGCGCATGGCCGGTTTCGAGCCGAGCGGGGTGATCTGCGAAGTGATGAACGACGACGGCACCATGTCCCGTCGCGCTGAACTCGAAGCATTTGCCGCCGAACACAACATCAAGATCGGCACCATCGCCGACCTGATTCACTACCGGATGATCCACGAACGTACCGTTCAGCGGATTGCCGAGCAGCCGCTGGACAGCGAACTGGGCCAATTCAACCTGGTGACCTATCGTGATTCAGTGGAAGGCGACGTGCACATGGCCCTGACGCTGGGCACTGTCTGCGCTGAGGAGCCGACGCTGGTTCGCGTGCACAACATGGATCCGCTGCGCGATCTGCTGATGGTCAAGCAACCGGGCCGCTGGAGCCTGCGCGCCGCCATGGCTGCGGTCGCCGAGGCCGGCAGCGGTGTGGTGCTGCTGCTCGGTCACCCGCTTGATGGTGACGTGCTGCTGGCGCATATCCGTGAAACCGGTGAGCAGGCAGCGCCGAAAAAACCGACCACCTACAGCATTGTCGGTGCCGGTTCGCAGATCCTGCGTGACCTCGGCGTGCGCAAGATGCGCTTGATGTCAGCACCAATGAAGTTCAATGCGATATCCGGTTTCGATCTGGAAGTTGTAGAATACGTGCCCTCCGAATAATGACCGGCTGTTTCCGGACTCCGATTCGCGGCAAATAATCACTGAGGGGCGCGTAGCAGACGCGTCCCGGCTCTTTAAGAGAACTGACGAATGACCCTGAAGACCATCGAAGGTACCTTCATCGCCCCCAAAGGCCGCTACGCTCTGGTAGTGGGCCGCTTCAACAGCTTCGTGGTTGAAAGCCTGGTCAGCGGTGCCGTTGATGCCCTGGTTCGCCACGGCGTGAGCGAAAGCGACATCACCATCATCCGCGCACCGGGCGCCTTCGAAATCCCGCTGGTTGCGCAGAAAGTCGCCCAGAAAGGCGAGTTCGCAGCGATCATCGCCCTTGGCGCGGTCATTCGTGGCGGTACTCCGCACTTCGAATACGTGGCTGGCGAGTGCACCAAAGGCCTGGCCCAGGTCTCCATGGAATTCGGCGTACCGGTTGCGTTCGGCGTGCTGACCGTCGATTCCATCGAGCAAGCCATCGAACGTTCCGGCACCAAGGCCGGTAACAAAGGTGCCGAAGCTGCCCTGTCCGCTCTGGAAATGGTCAGCCTGCTGGCGCAGTTGGAGGCCAAGTGATTAGCGACGAAAGCGATCGTTTCAACCCGCGCGATCCGAAACCTGCGGATGCCGGCAAGCCGTCGAAGAGCGCCAAGCGTCGCGAAGCCCGTCAGCTCGCGACCCAGGCGCTGTACCAGTGGCACATGGCCCGGCAATCGCTGAACGAGATCGAAGCGCAGTTTCGCGTTGATAACGATTTCACCGATGTCGACGGCGCCTACTTCCGTGAAATCCTTCACGGTGTTCCGCAGTTCAAGACCGAAATCGACACTGCCCTGACGCCTTGCCTGGATCTGGCGATCGAAGAGCTCGACCCAGTTGAACTGGCGGTTCTGCGCCTGTCGACCTGGGAACTGCTCAAGCGCGTCGACGTGCCTTACCGCGTTGTGATCAACGAAGGTATCGAACTGGCCAAAGTGTTCGGTTCGACCGACGGCCACAAGTTCGTCAACGGCGTGCTCGACAAGCTGGCCCCGCGCCTGCGTGAAGCTGAAGTGAAGGCGTTCAAGCGCTGATCGGCGCTTGAATACTTTTTCTCAGCCATGGGCGAGTTTGAGCTGATCCGCAATTTCTTCGCCGCCGCGCCTTGTGCGCAGGGCGGCGAAGGCGTTGCTCTGGGGATCGGCGACGACTGCGCCTTGCTGGCGGTTCCCGCAGGGGAACAGCTGGCGGTTTCTACCGATACGCTGGTGGCCGGTGTGCATTTCGCCGACCCCTGCGATCCGTTTCTGCTCGGTCAGCGCTCGCTGGCCGTCGCGGTCAGTGACCTGGCCGCCATGGGCGCCGCGCCCGTTGCCTTCACCCTTGCCCTGACCTTACCGACGGTAACCGCCGATTGGCTGCAAGCCTATGCCCGTGGTCTGAACCGCATGGCGCAAAGCTGCGGCGTCGCGCTGGTCGGCGGCGACACCACGCGCGGACCGTTGAGCCTGACGGTCACCGTGTTCGGCCGCGTACCCGCTGGCCAGGCCTTGACCCGCAGCGGTGCGCAGGCCGGTGATCTGCTCTGCGTCGGCGGCGAACTGGGCAATGCCGCCGGCGCCTTGCAGCTGGTATTGGCTCAACGTGATGCCGAAGCGCATATCGCCCAGCCGCTGCTCGATCATTACTGGTCACCGCAGCCGCAACTGGCGCTCGGTCAGGCCCTGCGCGGCAAGGCCACGGCGGCACTGGACATCTCCGACGGCCTGCTCGCCGATTGCGGGCATATCGCGCTGGCGTCGAAGGTGCGACTTGAGATTGAACGCGAGCGTGTACCGTTGTCGGATGCTTTAGTCGCGTTTCTCGGCCAGCGCGGTGCCGAGCGCGCGGCATTGAGCGGTGGTGATGACTACGTACTGGCCTTCACCTTGCCGTCCGCCGAATTGCCGGCACTGCTGGCCGACGGCTGGCCGATCCATGTGATCGGCCGTGTGCTGCCGGGCCAGGGCGTACTTCTGCTGGACCGCGACGGGCGCGACATCACTCCGCAGATTCGCGGCTACCAACATTTTCAGGAGACACCGTGACAGATCACCCGAAACAGGTCCCTGCCGAATTCGTGCCTCCCTCGGTCTGGCGCAATCCGTGGCATTTCCTCGCGTTCGGCTTCGGCTCCGGCACCTTGCCAAAAGCGCCGGGCACGTGGGGCTCGCTGGTGGCGCTGCCGTTCATTCCGCTGTGGCAGATGCTGCCCGACTGGGGCTACTGGCTGATGCTTGGCATCACCATGCTGTTCGGCTTCTGGCTGTGCGGCAAAGTCGCTGACGATTTGCGCGTGCACGACCACGAAGGCATCGTCTGGGACGAAATGGTCGGCATGTGGATCACCCTGTGGCTGGTGCCGGAAGGCTGGTACTGGTTGCTCGCGGGTTTTCTGGTGTTCCGCTTCTTCGATATTCTCAAGCCGTGGCCGATCCGCTGGATCGACAAGCACGTGCATGGCGGCGTCGGCATCATGCTCGACGACGTGCTGGCCGGTGTGTTCGCCTGGCTGGCGATGCAAGGGCTGGTCTGGGTATTCGCCTGATTCGACTCACGTGAGGAAACACGCAATGCTGCGACGCGGGTTGGCGCTGCTGCTTCTGGCTCTGCTGGGTACGTTCGCCCACGCGCAGGCCGCCGCGCCTTTGCCTGCGGTGATCCATCTGGCCAGCGAAGACTGGGAGGATTACACCGCCGCTGACGGCCATGGTCTGGCCTGGGACGTGTTGCGCAAAGTGTTCGAGCCGGCCGGGGTCAAGCTGGATATTCGCACGGTGCCGTACACCCGTTCGATCGGGCTGGTGCAGTTGAAGGAGGTCGACGCACTGGTCGGCTCCTACCGCGACGAAGCCGAGCACGTGCTGTACCCGCAATCGAAGTTCGATTCTGATCACATCTACGCGCTGGGCCTGGCGAGCAGCCCGCCGCCGACCCAGGCGACCCTGGGCAAATATCGTCTGGCCTGGGTGCGCGGCTATCGCTACGAGAACTACTTGCCGAACATCCAGCGTTTCAACCAGATCGAACGACGTACCGGCATTCTGCTGATGCTCAAGCAGGGCCGGGCGGATTACTACATCGATGCGCTGACCGAGATTGAAGCGGTCGTGCGCGATGCCGCGGATCCAGCGCAGTATCGCTATTCGCATCTGGCTGAGTTGCCGCTGTTTCTCGGTTTCGCCGATACCCCACAGGCTCGCGCGTTGATGGCGCTGTATGACCGGCGCATGGCGGAGCTGGTCAAGAGCGGAGAGTTGAAGCCGGTCTTCGAGAAGTGGCAGCAGCCGTATCCGTTTGATCCAAAATGATCACAATGTCCTGTGGGAGCGCATGGCAGCTGTCATCAAACTTTTTGATGGTTATGCCCGATAATTCAGCCTAAGCGTCCACAGGAACCTGCTGTTACAATGCCCGCCTGCGAATTCTCAGTCTTCTAGATCAGGAGCACATCGGTGCCTGTCGTCTTCGTCGCCGCTTCCAAGCTGCCAACGCCTTTTGCGCAATTCACCATGCACGGCTTTCTCGATGAGAGCACCGGGCGTGAGCACGTCGTGCTGAGCCTCGGTGAAATTGCCGATGGCGCCCCGGTACTCGGTCGCCTGCATTCCGAATGCCTGACCGGCGATGCCTTGTTCAGCCAGCGTTGCGACTGCGGCTCGCAACTGGAAGCCGCGTTGCAGGCGATTGCGCGCGAAGGCCGTGGCGTGTTGCTGTATCTGCGTCAGGAAGGGCGCGGCATCGGGCTGCTGAACAAGATCCGCGCCTACGAATTGCAGGACGGCGGCGCCGACACCGTGGAAGCCAACGAGCGTCTGGGCTTTGCTGCCGATCAGCGCGACTACGCCATGTGCCTGCCGATGCTCGAACACCTGGGTGTGAAATCCCTGCGCTTGATGACCAACAACCCGCGCAAGGTCAAAGCGCTGACCGACATGGGCATCGTCGTCGCCGAACGCGTGCCGCTGCACACCGGGCACAATCCGCACAACAAACTCTACCTGGCGACCAAGGCCAGCAAGCTCGACCACATGATGGGCAACGAGCATCAGGGCGAGGTCGACCGCGCGTGACCCGCGGCCAGGTGCGGCGGCGGTTGTCGGTGGCCTGGTGGCAATACCTGGCGCTGGCGCTGTTGCCGCTGTTCGTGCTCAACGCGCTGTTCGGTGAAGGGCAGGGCCTGTTGCCAGTGCTGGCAATGCCTTTGTTCATCGCCGGCGTCGCCTCGATGTTTGTCAGCCTGAAGTATTTCGCCCGCTACAAACACGTGTTGATCGCCACGCAAAAAGCCCTCGATACCGCCGAAGAACCCGCCGCCTGGATTGCCCTTG
Organism: Pseudomonas sp. H26/SER47-MNA-CIBAN-0231; assembly: GCF_040310465.1. NCBI lineage: Bacteria > Pseudomonadati > Pseudomonadota > Gammaproteobacteria > Pseudomonadales > Pseudomonadaceae > Pseudomonas > Pseudomonas sp. H26/SER47-MNA-CIBAN-0231. Next base: position 58,893 of record NZ_JBEOPW010000010.1, read on the forward strand.
CGTCGCGTCGGCGTGCGGCGTTGCTGGTAGCGTCTTTGCCGGCGTGGATTGGCGCACTGGCGGTATTCGTCGGCCTCGAAGCCGTGCCGTTGATGTTGCTGGCGCTGTCCACCGCCGTGCTGTTCTACCTCTATCGTATTCCGCGTCAACTCGGCTGATGCATCGCCTGTGGCTGGCGGTTCTGCTGCTCGCCCTGAGCAGCCCGGCGCTGGCCGCACTGCGTGTGGTCAGCCTCGCCCCCTCACTGTCTGAAATCGTCGTTGAACTGGATTCTGCTGACCTGCTGGTCGGCGTGCTGGATGCGGGCGAGCGGCCGGCGGCGATAGCGGATGTTCCATCAGTGGGCCGCTACGGCCAGCTCGACATGGAGCGCTTGCTCAGCCTGAAACCGGATTTGCTGCTGCTCTGGCCCGGCAGTGTTGGCGCGGGGCAGCGTGATCAGCTCAAGCACCTGCACATTCCGACCTTCGTCGCCGAACCGCACACGTTGGCGCAACTGGCGACGCAAATTGAAGCGATCAGCAAACAGCTCGGGCGTCCAGAACGTGGGGCGAAACGAGCGGCCGAATTGCGAGAGCAACTGAATGATCTGCGCCAGCGTTATAGCCGTGACGAACCGCTGCGGGTTTTCTATCAAGTCTGGGACAAACCGCTATACACCGTGGGTGGCGGGCAGATCATCAGCGATGCGCTTGAGGTGTGCGGCGCGCGCAATGTCTTCGCCGAGCTGAATCTGCCGGCACCGCAGGTGAGTATCGAGGCGGTATTGCAGCGTGATCCGGAAGTGATTGTCGCCGGTGATCAGCCCCAGCTAGGGGCGTGGAAGGCCTGGCCGCAGGTGGCGGCGGTCAGGCAGGGGAGACTGCTATTGGTCACTGACAAAGGCCTTGAGCGACCGAGCGGGCAGATGATCAGCGCCACCGCCAAGCTTTGCCAATCGATCGCGCCCGACCGTTGAAACCGTGGTGCTTGTATTCGCGAGCAAGCTCGCTCCCACACTGGATTTGCGTTGAAAACAAACTGTGTGGCCGCACTCAGTCTACTGTGGGAGCGAGCCTGCTCGCGAAGAGGCCTGCCAACCAACACAAATCTCAGTTCAGAGTTCAGGGGTCCATGTCACCCCAAACATCCACGCCCGACCTTCCTCACGATAGCCATACTGCGTGCCTTCATAGCTGTAGTTCGCCCGGCTGTAGCCCTTGTCCAGCAGGTTATCCACCTTCAGATCCAGCTTGATCTCACGGTTCAGCGCCCAACTGCTGCGCAGCCCGAGCGTGCCGTAGCCACCCAGCGACTGGGTGTTGTTCAAGTCGTCGTAGCTGCCGCTGACCAATTGCCAACTGGCGCCGAGTCCCAAGCGATCTAACTGCCGATCCACATCCCAACTGGCCGTGCGCCGCGCCCGTCGCGCCAGCGTATGCCCGGTATCGCGATCTCGCGGATCAATGATCGCCACGCCGAGATTGCTCTGCCAGCCAAACAGCTCCTGCTTCAACGCTGCTTCAAAACCGTTGATGCGCGCTGACGCAACGTTCTGCGGGCGTGAGTTGCTGCCGAAGATGATCGCGTCTTCCAGGTCGGTACGGTAAATCGAGGCTTCCAGCCGCGCGCTGTCGCTCAACTGACTGCGCCATTGCAGTTCGTAGCTTTTCGAAGTTTCCGGTTTCAGGTCGGGATTGCTGAAATCCGGGTAGTACAGGTCGTTGAAGGTCGGCGCGCGGAAACCTTCGCTGTAGCTCAGCAGCACGTCGTTGTCCGGGTTCAGCGGCAGGGTGAAAGTGCCGCTCCACGTGTTCTGGTTGCCGAACTGCTGGTTGTCGTCGTGGCGCAGGCCGATCTCGGTGGAGAAACTGTCGGCCTGATAGCGATGCTGGATGAACGCTGCGCGATTCCAGCGGCTGTCCTCGTCAAACGCAGTGCTGCTGTTGACCCGGTCTTCGTACCAGTCGCCGCCCAGAACCAGGCTGTTGCGCGCGTCCAGCGTCAGGTCGTTCTGCCAGTTCACCGAGTCGCGATAAGTGTTGAACACCGTGCGCTCGTCGCTGAGCTTGTCGAAGGTCTTTTCGCGGTTTTCGCTGTGGCCGAATTCAATGCGGGTTTTCCAGGTTTCGTTGACCCGCGCATCGACATAACTGCTGAGGCTGCTGACATTGAAATCACTGTATGGCTGCTGTTGCACCGACTCGAACGTGTCCATGTCGAAGCGGCCGAACGGGTTGTCGAATTCGCTCCTGCCACGGTTATCCAGCAGATTGGCGCCGACTTCGACGTCATCGGTCAGCGCGTGGCTGAGGCTCAGGCTCAGGGATTTGTTGCGGTAGGCGTCATGGTCGCTGTCGCTTGGATACGACTCGTGCGTACGGTCGATCCCGGCCGTTTCGTCGAGGCTGGCGCCGAGATTGAAGCGGGTTTTTTCGTCGCCGCCGGACAAGCCGAGGCTGCGTTCCCAGGTCTGCTGACTGCCGAAGCCCAGATGCAGGCGTGGCTGCAAGTCTTGCTCGGTGCCGCGCCGGGTGAAGATCTGGATCACCCCGCCAATCGCGTCGCTGCCGTAGATCACCGAACGCGAACCGCGCAGCACTTCGACGCGCTCGATCTGCTCGATGTTCAGATGCTGCAGGTTGCTGTCGCCGGAAGTCGAGTTACCGATGCGCTGGCCATCGACCAGCACCAGGCTCTGCGCCGATTGCGTGCCGCGAATGTAGATCCCCGGCAGGCTGCCGCGCCCGCCGGTCTGCGCCACTTGCACACCAGGCACGCGCCGCAGCAGATCGGGCACGTCGCTGGGTTGCAGGCGATCAATGTCTTCGCGGGTGAACACGGTGTTGGCGGCGCTGCTGTCGTTGCGCGCCTCGACCTGACGATTGGCGCTGATCAACGTGTCCGGCAGCTTCAGCGCCTGATCGCGTTCGAATGTATCGGCAAGGGCGCTGGCGGTTGGCAGCAGGAGGAAGGGCAGGGCGAGGCGCGAGAGGTTCATGGACAGTCCAACGGGAGTTTCAGGTGTACACAAATCAAATGTGGGAGCGAGCCTGCTCGCGAAGGCGGTGTATCAGTCAGTTCGTCTGTGACTGACAGTCCGCTTTCGCGAGCAGGCTCGCTCCCACAAGGGTATTGCGTTTATTGGGCGAGCAATGCCAGCCGCTGGCGAATCGACGCTTCGATCCCGGCCTCATCCAGCCCGCACTCGGCAAGCATCTGCGCCGGTTTCGCATGCTCGACGTAAATGTCCGGCAAGCCCAGATGCAGCATCGACTTGAGGATGTTTTCGCGGGCGAGAAACTCGCTGACCGCGCCACCGGCGCCGCCCATGATTGCGTTCTCTTCGATAGTCACCAGCAACTCGTGGTTGCCGGCGATCTCGCGCACCAGCGCTTCATCCAGCGGTTTGACGAAACGCATGTCGACCACGGTGGCGTCGAGCTTCTCGGCGACTTTCAAGGCTTCGCTCAGTTGCACGCCGAACACCAGCATGGCGACCTTGCTGCCCTGACGACGGACAATGCCCTTGCCGATTTCGATCGCTTCGAGATCTTTTTCGATGACTGCATTCGGCCCGCTGCCACGCGGGTAACGCACTGCCGCCGGGCCGTTGTAGAGGTGGCCGGTGGTGAGCATCTTGCGCAGTTCGTTTTCATCGCTCGGGGTCATGATGACCATGCCCGGGATGCAGCGCAGGTACGACAGGTCGTAGCTGCCAGCGTGGGTCGGGCCGTCTTCGCCGACCAGACCGGCGCGGTCGATGGCGAACAGCACGTCGAGGTTCTGCACCGCGACGTCGTGTACCAATTGGTCGTAACCGCGTTGCAGGAACGTCGAGTAGATCGCCACTACCGGTTTCGCGCCTTCGCAGGCCATGCCGGCGGCGAACGTTACCGCGTGCTGCTCGGCAATCGCCACATCGAAATAACGCTCCGGGAAACGCTCGCTGAACGCCACCAGATCCGAGCCTTCCTTCATCGCCGGGGTGATCCCGACCAGACGAGCGTCAGCCGCCGCCATGTCACACAGCCACTCGCCAAACACCGCCGAATACTTCGGCCCGCTGACGGCTTTCGGCGCAGCGGCGGGGGCGTCCAGTGGTTCGAGTTTGGTGATGGCGTGGTAACCGATCGGGTCGACTTCCGCCGGGGCGAAGCCTTTGCCTTTCTTGGTGACGATGTGCAGGAACTGCGGGCCTTTGAGATCGCGCATGTTGCGCAGGGTGGCGATCAAAGTGGGCAGATCGTGACCGTCGATCGGGCCGATGTAATTCCAGCCCAGCTCTTCGAACAGGGTGCCAGGGACCAGCATGCCCTTGGCATATTCTTCGGTGCGACGGGCGATTTCCCACGCACCGGGCAGGCGCGAAAGGACTTTCTTGCTGCCCTCGCGCATGCTCGCGTAGGTGCGGCTGGACAGGATCTTCGCCAGATAATTCGACAACCCGCCGACGTTGCGCGAGATCGACATGTCGTTGTCGTTGAGGATCACCAGCATGTTGGCGTTGACTTCCGGCGCATGGTTCAGCGCCTCGAAAGCCATGCCGGCGGTCAGCGCACCGTCGCCGATCACGGCGATGGCCTTGCGATCGCTATCCTGCAGGCGGGCGGCAATGGCCATGCCCAGCGCAGCGCTGATCGAGGTGCTGGAGTGGCCGACGCCGAAGGTGTCGTACTCGCTCTCGGAGCGGCGCGGGAACGCGGCAATGCCGTCCTTCTGACGCAGGCTGGCCATGCGCTCGCGGCGACCGGTGAGGATCTTGTGCGGATACGCCTGATGCCCGACGTCCCACAGCAGACGGTCGTCCGGGGTGTCAAAGACATAATGCAGCGCGATGGTCAGCTCGATCACGCCCAGGCCGGCACCGAAATGCCCACCGGTCTGGCCGACCGTGTAGAGCAATTCCAGGCGCAACTCATCAGCCAGGGTTTCCAGCTCGGCTTCGCCTAACCGGCGCAGGCCGTCCGGCGTGTTCGCACGGTCGAGCAGGGGCGTGGTCGGGCGCTTGCGGGGAATCTCATGAAACGTCGTGGGCATCAGGCGAATCGTTATAGGTATAAAAGATGCGGCAGTTTACCTGATGCATCGCCCCCTGCCCACGCGTTGGTCTTTTTTGGCCGATACGCCGTCAGTTGCGCCGCTCGACGATATACCGGGCCAGCTCGCGCAACGGCTCGGCGGCCGCGTCAAACGGTCGCAGCGCCTGCAAGGCCTGATCGCGCAGTTCCAGAGCGTAGGCCTTGGCGGCGTCGAGGCCGAGCAGCGCCGGGTAGGTTGGCTTGTCGCGGGCGATATCGGCGCCCTGACGTTTGCCGAGGGTGGCGGTATCACTTTCCACGTCGAGGATATCGTCCTGCACCTGAAAGGCCAGACCGATGGCCTGTGCATACGTCTGCAACGCCTGAAGCTGATCAGGCTGGGCGCGGCCGCTGGCCAGGGCGCCGAGCCTGACGCTGACTTCAATCAGCGCGCCGGTCTTGTGCCGGTGCATCTGTTCCAGGGCTTGTTGATCGAGTTTGAGACCGACCGAACCCAGATCGATGGCCTGACCACCGACCATGCCCGCAGGGCCGGCTGCATGGGCCAGCGCAGTGACCATCTGCAGACGGATTTCGCTGCTGCAATCGCTCAGGCGCGGGTCGAGCAGGGCGCTGAAGGCCAGGCTCTGCAAGCCGTCACCGGCAAGGATCGCGCAGGCTTCGTCGAATTTCTTGTGGGTCGTCGGCTGGCCGCGACGCAGATCGTCATCGTCCATCGCCGGCAAATCGTCGTGCACCAGCGAGTAGGCGTGGATCAACTCGACCGCACACGCCGCGCCGCTGGCCTGTTCAGCCTGGCCACCGAGGGCTTCGCACGCCGCGTAAGCCAGCAACGGGCGCACGCGTTTGCCGCCGTTCATCACGCTGTAGCGCATCGCTTCGTAGAGCCGCGCCAGTTCCGGCAGCGGCGCGTTGAACAGCGTCTCCAGCGCCGCGTTGACCCGGGCCTGACTGCTCGCCGAATACGTCGCGATCATTCTGGCTCATCCGCGTCGAAGGGTTCCTCGGCGAGCTCGCCATCACGCTCCAGCAGCACCTGCACTTTCTGCTCGGCCTGGGCCAGCGCCGCCTGGCAGTCACGGGTCAGGCCGATGCCCTGCTCGAAAGCGGTCAGCGAGTCTTCCAGCGACAATTCACCGTTCTCCAGACGCTCGACCAGTGTTTGCAGGTCGGCGAGGGATTGTTCGAAATCCAGTGCAGCTTTTTTGCGGGCCATGGCGGCAATTTCCGGTAGACGTTAAACCGGCGCGACACTAGCAGATAGGGGGGGTATGGGCAAATGAGCGGGCCGTCGCTAGGCCCCTCCATAACGGTCGGCGAGTCAATCCGGATAGTTGATTTTGTAACGCGTACTGCGTCCGCCGCCCGGCAGGCGTTGCAGGCAGCCCTTGTCCAGCAACTCCGCCAGATGCCGCGTCGCGGTGGCTTTGGATACTTTCGCAACCGCTTGATATTGCCCTGCGCTGAGGCCCTGTTCGAAACCGCGCTCACCGCCATCGAGCAAGCAATTGAGCACTTTGATCTGCTCCGCTGAAAGGTTGGATTCGCGGTGCGCCTGCCAGAAGCGAGTCTTGCCCAACACCGAATCTATCCGGGTGATGGCTTGCTGCAGGCTGCGCAGCAGTGTCTGCAAAAACCAGGTCAGCCATTCGGTGATATCGAGCGTGGTCTTTTGGCTCGACTCCAGAATCCGGTAATAACCGGCGCGATCCTCGAGAATGCTTGCGGACATCGCGTAGAAGCGGATCGCCTGTGCTTCGCCTTGCGCCAGCGCCAGATCGGTGATTGTGCGGGTCAGACGACCGTTGCCGTCGTCGAAAGGGTGCAGAGTGACAAACCAGAAATGCGCGATGCCTGCGCGTAACAGCGGATCCAGCGAAACCTGATCGCGGCTGGCTTCGAACCAGCTCAAAAAACGCTCAATTTGCTGTTCCAGCCCTTGGCGCGGTGGCGCCTCAAAGTGAACCGTTGGCCGGTCGAGCCGTCCGGACACCACCTGCATCGGTTCGGCGCCGCGCAAGGTACCGACGAGTATTGGCCGCGCGCTGAACATCGCTTCCTCGGCGGGGAAAAGCCAGGTGTGCCATTCCAGCAATCGGGCCAGGGTCAGCGGCTCGTCGAAGCCATGGGTGGCATCGAGCATCAATTGCGCCAAGCCCTCGCTACGCTGGCTGACGCTATCGCGATCAACCCATTCCAGACCCAGGCGCCGGGCCAGAGAAGAACGCACGGAGCCGACATTCAGTTGCTCACCTTCGATGGCGGAGGAGGTGACGATGTTCTGAAGCAACGCATCGAGCTCGCTCTGTGCGCTCATCGAATCGCCCACTGAGCCGGCCATTCCCAAGAGTCGGCCCTGCATCTGCACGCACTCGCGCAGCAGCGGGGCGAGGCGCTCTGCTTGCCAGTTGAAGTCGGGCCAATCCGGTTGTTGCCAGATCCAATGTGCGGTCATTGATCACCTGTCGTAGAAGCGTGAGCCGAATAAAACGCTATTCGGCTCATTTGGTGAGCCGAATATGCCGGCTATTCGGCTCATCGTCTACCCGGATGGCGAGATTCCTACAGCAATCACACATGTATCCGATTGTTAAAAAACTGCCGAATCGCTACTCTTCGCCGCTTCTACGGCCCCGACAGTTGCGGGGCATTCAGACGAAACGCAGTTCACCGCTGTGAAGTACCGAGGATCGGGTGCAAGGTTTCGTTCAAGGCATGGCAGGAGGCGTCACATGCGTTCATTTCTTTTGCTGCTGATCGGCCTCGCCTGCGCGCCTGCGCTGTGGGCGGCGCCGACTGCGCAGTTGTCCGAGCCGGTGGGCGGCTGGCGTTATCACGGCCTGCTCGATCGTTCGGAAAATTCGCAGGTCGCCTACCCGACGCCGCCGATCGATCGCGGCATTCAGCGCAATCGCACGATGATCCAGGGCCAGCTCAAAGCCCTCGGCCACATGCGTCCGCCGCACAGCCTCGCCGTCAACGGCAATCCATTGAATTTGTACACCGATGATCAGGGACGTTTTGCCCGGCCCTACGCATTTGGCGCCGGTTCCAACAGCGTCGAAGTGATCAGCGCCGAGGGCCAGTCGCTCAAGCGCGTGCAATTTTATGAAGCAAATAATCTGCGCACGCCGGCGAAGATTCGTCTTGTCTTGGGATGGGACGACCCGAAAGCCGAGCTGGATCTGCATATTGTCACCCCCGACGGTCAGCATGCCTTTTGGGCACGGCCGGCGCTGAGCAATGGCGGCGGCCTCGACCCGGATGGTGTCGACGGCCCCGGCCCGGAAATGTTCACCATGACCGCGCCGCTGCACGGCACGTATCTGGTCTACGTCAACTATTGGGGCAACTACGGCGATGGTGGCTATAACTTCGAGGAAACCAGTAATCAGAACGAGGTGATCACCTCGCAGATCACTCTGGTGCTCAACGAAAACACCGTCGGGGAAAAACGCGAAACCTTCATCGTGCCCCTGCGGGCGATCGGTGATCTGCTGCTGGTCAAGACTTTCAACTATTAAGCATCCCGCCACGGATGAACTCGGATGTTGTGAACATGAGCGATAACACTGTGACTCCAGCTGCCGCGACACCGGCGGCCAAACCTTCGCGGCGCTGGCCGCTGGTCGTGCTCGGCCTGTGCCTGGTGGCCGGTGTGGCGGGCGGTTTTGGCTGGCTGCTGCTCAAGCCCAAAGCGCCGCCGGCGGCCCTTGCCAGTGACAAGCTCGGCCTCGGCCGTCCAGACGCCTTGCTCGAAACCCGTTCACTGAGCCAGTTGCCCAAGGACCTGCTGGCGGTGCCGTTCCTCAAGGCCACGCTCACCGAGGATTTCGTCTTCTATTACGAAACCCACGCCGACCGCCTCGGCCTGATCGGCAGCCTGCGGCGGATCATCTACGAGCATGACCTGAAGTTGCAGGACAGCCTGATCGAGCAGCTTTTTGATCAACCGGCCGATGTTGCGCTGTGGCGGGGCGCCGATGGTCGTTTGAAGGATTTCCTGCTGGTGATGGATCGCGGCGGGTTGGCCAAGCTGCTCGAGCCATTGGCGAAAGTGGCGCTGGATGACACCCAGCTCAGCGTGTTCGGCACTCTCAAAGTCGGCGGCGATGACGTGCCGCTGTATCAACTCAGCTATAACGCCAGTAAATCACTGCTGTTCGCGTCGCGCGGCGACAAACTGGTGGTGCTGTCCAATCCAGTCAAGTACTACGACCCCGAGAGCAACGTCTCGGAAGAGTCGGGCCGCGTTTCCGCGCAAGCGCTGGCGGCGTTGCTCAACGGTGAAAAACTCTTCCCCGAAGCGTTCGGCTTGCCAGCGAAAAACCCGGAAACCAAGCAGCGCCTGTCGGTCAATTCCAGCGTCCTCGCCATGGGCTATCAGCGCTTCATTCCGAATTTCGCCGGCCTGCGTTTCGACATGGACGACAAGGGCTGGCACAGCTATCTGGCCATGGATGAACTGGAAAACCAGCCGGACTTCGATTTCAAACCGGTCTGGCAGGCGATGCCGCTGGGGGCGAGCGCTTGCGTGACCCTGCCAGTGGCGGCCGAACCGCAGAAGCCGATATTGATCAAGCTCGGCGCCGAAGAAACGGTGGCGCAGGCGCTCACCGAACATGTCGCTGGCGCGGCGGGCCTGTGCTGGTACGCCGATTCGCGGCTGTACACGCCATTGCTGGTCGCCAGCCTCAAAGACGGGGACAGCAGCAAGCTTGATGGTGATCTGGGCAAGTTGTTCGGTTCGATGGTCGGCGCGTTCGAAGCCAACGTCGCCGAAAGCGTATTCCCGGTGATCGACAAGCAGGAGGGCCAGAGCCACGTCTGGCAGCGTCAGGTCAGTTCCAGTTTCGGTCCGTACGCGGCGAAGACCGCTGAAAACCCGGAGGCGATTTCCGGCAAGGCGTTCATGAAAGTCAGCCTCGCCCGTCATGGCTCGACGCTGCTGTTCTCCCTCGACGACAAACTCGTCGACAAAGCCCTCGGCACCCTCGACAAGCGCTTCCCGCCGATGGCCGACGTTTTGCCAAAAGATGTACTGATGCCGATCTACTTCGGCCCGGACGCGATGGCGCAACTGATGCAGCGCGAAACCCTCGACAGCCTGCCGCAGGACATGGAACCGGTGTTTTATAACGCTGCGCAAACCTACCTGATACCAAAACTGCGCACACTTGGCGGCTACGGCAAATATGCCCTGACCTTGCCCGAAGGCAGCGAGCCTGACGGCCACTGGCAATGGCTGCCGCTGGAATGGAAAGCGCTGTGAACGCACTGATCCGCAGCCTCGGCTTGCTTGCGTTGCTGCTGAGCGCAGGCGCCCGTGCAGTTGAAGCTCCAGCGCTCGACCCGGCGCAATCCCAAGTGTTTCGCGCCTGGTTTGTGCGTATTGCTCAAGAGCAATTGAGCCAGGGCCCGAGCCCGCGCTGGTATCAGCAGGACTGCGCCGGTCTGGTGCGCTTTGCCGCCAACGAAGCGCTGAAAGTCCATGACGACAAATGGCTGCGCAGCAATGGTCTGTCCAATCGCTATCTGCCGCCGGAACTGACGCTGAGCAACGAGCAACGCAAGCTCGCGCAACAGTGGCAACAGGGCGGCGGCAAGGTCGGGCCGTACGTCAACGCGATCAAACTGATTCAGTTCAACAGCCACCTGGTCGGCCGCGATGTGGCGCAGGCGCGGCCCGGTGACCTGATGTTTTTCGATCAGGGCGACGACCAGCACCTGATGATCTGGATGGGCCGCTACATCGCCTATCACACCGGCACCACCACCCCCACTGACAACGGCATGCGTTCGGCAAGCCTGCAGCAACTCATGACATGGAAGGACACCCGATGGATACCCGACGCAGCCAACCCCAACTTCATCGGCGTCTATCGACTGAACTTTCTCTCCCAATGACCGGTGCCCGCATGTTGCGTATCTGTTCGCGAATTTCCTTGCTGTTGGCGTTGTTGCTGCCGTTTTCCTGGGTCAATGCCGAAGACTCGGTGGAGCCGAGCAATTACACGCCGGTGGCCGGGGAGAGTTTCTTCCTGCTCGCCGACAGCAGTTTTGCCAGCGACGAGCCGGCGATGGTCCGCCTCGAAGCCCCGGGTCGTGACTACCGGCGCTTTCGCATGGAACCGTACGGCGGCGCCGACATTCGCGTGTATCGCATCGACAAGCCGCTGGATTTCCTCAAGCGCCAGAAGAACCTGCATCGCGTCGTCAGCGACGGCCAGTTCAAGGGCGAAGGTCTGTCCAACACCCTCGCCTATCTGTGGGACAACTGGTATCGCAAATCCCGGCGGGTGATGCAGCGTGCGTTCTCCTACGAGTCGCGCAAGCAGGTCACCGAAGAAGTGCCGGAGCTGAAAATGGGCGAGGCCATGGTCGCGCCGACGCCGTACGACGCGCAGCCGCAATTCGCGCTGATCCCGGGTTTGCCGGTGGTCAGCCAGTTCCGTTATCCGCTGTGGCAGGCCAAGCCTATCCAGCCGCCGGCCGGGGTCAATCTGGCCGGCTCGTCCAGCGACTTCGTCAGCGTCGCGCCGGGCAACGTCTACATCCCGCTGGGTAACCTGAAGCCGGGGCTGTATCTGGTTGAAGCGCTGATCGGCAAGTACCGCGCGACCACCATGGTTTTCGTCTCCAACACCGTCGCGGTAAGCAAGATTGCCGGTGATGAACTGCTGGTCTGGGCCGCGCGCAAACACGAAGGCAGTTCTGTGCCGAAGGTCAATGTGCTGTGGACCGATGGCCTCGGCGTGATGAGCAGCGGTGCTACCGATGCCGAAGGTCTGCTGCGCCTGAAACACGTCAGCCCGGAGCGCTCGTTCGTCATCGGCGAGGACGAAGAGGGCGGCGTGTTCGTCTCGGAAAACTTCTACTACGACAGCGAAATCTACGACACCAAACTTTACGCCTTCACCGACCGGCCGCTGTATCGTCCGGGCGATTGGGTGTCGTTGAAAATCGTCGGTCGCGAGTTCAAGAATGCCCGTGATTCGGTGCTGCCGGGCGCGGCGGATGTCAGTGTCAGCGTGCTTGATGCCACGGGGACCGAATTGCAGACCCTCGATCTGAAACTGGATTCCAAGGCCGGTACTCAGGGCCGTTTCCAGTTGCCGGATAACGCCGTGGCCGGTGGTTACGAGATCCGTTTCAACTACAAGGAGCAGGCCTACAGCAGTGCTTTCCGTGTGGCTGAATACATCAAGCCGCACTTCGAAATCTCGCTGAATCTGGCCAAGCAGGATTACCGTACCGGTGAGCCGGTGAAAGGCAGTCTGGTGTTGCTCTACCCGGACGGCAAACCGGTGGCCAACGCCAAATTGAGCCTGAGCCTGCGCGCCCAGCAACTGTCGATGGTCGACAACGAGCTGCAATACCTCGGGCAATTCCCGGTGGAACTGACCAGCACCGAACTGACCACCGACAGCAAGGGCAACGCGACCCTCGATCTGCCAGCCGCCGACAAGCCAAGCCGCTACATGCTCACCGTGTTTGCCAGCGACGGCGCGGCTTATCGGGTGAAGACCACCAAGGAAATCCTCATCGACCGTGGCGCGGCGAGTTTCCGCTTGAGCGCGCCGCAGCGTTTCAGCGCGGTCGGTGACAAGGTTGCCTTCAGCTACGCGAATGAGGGTGGCACCGAACAAAGCAAAGCCGTAACGCCGAGCAGCTACGCTTGGGTGCGCCTGGAAGATCAGAGCACCGGCGAAGGCAAACTCGCCGCAACGAATAAAGGCTTCAGCCTCGCCTTCGAACGTCCGGGCACCTACAACCTGACGCTGAAGGATCAACACGGTCGCGTCCTCGGCGCCACCGGCCATTCGGTCACCGGCGACGGTGTGAAAGCGGTGCCGGGTACCGTGGAAATCGTCCTCGACAAGCCCGAGTACAAGGCGGGCGAAGAAGCGCTGGCGCTGATCACCTTCCCTGAGCCGGTCAGCGATGCACTGCTGTCGCTGGAGCGCGACAAGGTCGAGGCCACTGCGCTGCTGGCCAAGGGCGCTGACTGGTTGAAGCTGGAAAAACTCAGCGACACCCAATACCGCGCGCGCATTGCGGTGAAAGACAACTTCGCGCCGAACCTGACCTTCTCCGTGCTCTACACCAAGGGCGGTCAGTACAGTTTCCAGAACGCCGGGATCAAAGTGGTCGCGCCGCAAATCGACGTGGCGATCAGCACCGACAAAGCGGTGTACCTGCCGGGCGATACGGTCACGGTCGACCTCACCACGCAGTTCGCCGGCAAAGCGGTTCCGGCGCATCTGACGGTCAGCGTGGTCGACGAAATGGTCTACGCGCTGCAACCGGAAGTCGCGCCGAGCATCGACCAGTTCTTCTATCACCCACGGCGCAACAACGTGCGCACCAGTGCCAGCCTGTCATTCATCAGCTACGACGTGGCATTGCCGGGCAGCCCCGGCGCACCGGGCAAGGCCAATCGCAGCGAGCGCGGCGTGAAAGTGCTTGAGCGTCCGCGCCGTGAAGACGTCGACACCGCTGCATGGCAGCCGGAGTTGTTGACCGGCGCCGACGGCAAAACCCGCTTCACCTTCAAGATGCCGGACTCGCTGACCCGCTGGCGCATCACCGCGCGGGCGATTGCCGATGACGGTCAGGTCGGGCAGAAGAAGCAGTTTGTCCGTTCGGAAAAACCGCTATACCTGAAGTGGAGCGGGCCGAGCAGATTCCGCAAGGGCGATCAGCCGCAACTGGGCGTGTTCGCTTTCAGTCAGGCAGAGAAACCGGTCAAGGCGGAACTGGTGACTCACTATGCCGGTACCGAACAACGTCTGCCGGTGACCCTGAACAGCGGCATCAATTACCTGCCACTGCCGGCGTTCGCTTTGGCCTCTGGCGAGTGGACGGCGGAGTTGGTGCAGGACGGCAAAGTCGCCGATGCCCTGGCTGTGCGCTTGAGTGCCACCGGTGAAGGCTGGCAAGTCACGCAAACGCAAAGTCTCGATGTGGTCAGCGGCGACACACCCTTGAGTTTGCCGGCGGATGCCACGGATATCCGCCTGCGTCTGGATGACAGTCCGCAAGCGCTGTTCCGTTCCGCCCTCGATGATCTGCTGAGCTACCCGTACGGCGGCGTCGAGCAGACGGCCAGTCGCTTGCTGCCGCTAAGCATCGCTTATCCATCGCTGGCGTCGAACCCGCAGATTCGCGATCGCTTGCGCCTGATCATGCAAAACAGTCGTCTGCGCCTGGTGCAAATGGCCGGGCCGTCGGCGAGCTTCACCTGGTGGGGCTACGACGGCGAGCCGGATGCATTTCTCACCGCCTATGCCTATTACGCCGACTGGAATGCCAGCCGCGTACTCGACCTGACCCTGCCGCCGGAGCACTGGCAGCGGGTGCTGGAGGTTTATGCCAAGCAGGCGCCGAATACGCCATTGCTGCAACGGGCGCTGATTCTGTCGTTCGCCAAACAGATGCAGCTGCCAGTGAACACGCTGCTCAGCGGTTTGATCGACGATCTGGCCAAGGCCGGTGAAGGCGCTGCCGAAACCTTGCTCGACGACGGCCAGGACAGTCTGGTGATGAACGACCCGGATTCGGCGCTCTGTCTGGCGGCGGCGCGGGTACTCACTGCATCGTTGGCCTCACAGGCGAAAGTTGCTTTGCCTGAGGCATTCAATCGGCAACTGGGCGCAGCGCAACAACGTCTTGCGGTCAGCTCGCAGCCCTTCGTTGAAGCGCTGAACCTGTCGCTGCAACCGTTTGATCAGGCCCGTGCGACGGCGTTGCTGCAACGCCTGTTGCCGCAGCAATCGACGCTGGAACGTGCACTGGCGCTGACCTGGCTGCAACGCAGCATCGCTCAGGCTTCGCCGACCATCGCGCTGATGCCGGGTGAAGGCTGGAAGAAAAACCACGGCGCCAGCGGCGAGATGTACTGGACATGGCAAGGCGCGACGCCTTTGCCGAACGTACTGAGCGTGTCCGGCGCGCAAGAGCGGCCGCTGCGTGCAGCGCTGAGCTTCCAGACGCAACAGCCGCAGGTCGATCCGATGGCCGTGACTATCACCCGGCGCCTGTCGCGTCTGGTGCCGGGCGACGAAGCGTTCACCTTCAAACTCGAGCCGGTCGGCACTAAACCGTTGTCCAGCGACAGCCTGTACCTGGACGAGGTGATCCTCACCAGCAAGGCAGCGAAACCGCTGCGCTACGGCATGCTTGAAGTGCCGCTGCCACCGGGCGCGGATGTCGAGCGCACGACGTGGGGCATCAAGTTGCAGGGCAAGGACGGCACCGAACCGACCGCGCTGGAGAAGGCGCGTTTCGAACCGGGACAACTGGCATACGCGGTGCCGATCGACGCGCTGAGTGGCGAGTTGCGCCTGCGTCATCTGGTGCGCTTCTCGCAGAAGGGGCAGTTCAACCTGCCACCGGTACGCTTCAAGCAGGTGTATGCACCGCAGCATCAGGCCCAGGAGGCGAAAGCCGCCCTCGGTCAGGTCACGGTCAACTGACATGCGCCGGCCGCTGTTGTGGCTGCTGATGAGTGTGATGCCTGCGCTGGCGACAGCGCAGGATGAGCCGTTGCGCGTGGCCTATCAGGGTGAGTTGTTGTCGTTGAGTCAGACGCAACTGATCAAGCGCGAACCGTTGCCAGCGTCGCTGGATGCGCCGCTGGGCAGTCTGTGGAAGTTGTTCGTCTACGCGTGGCTGGTGGATACCGGTGCACGGGAACCGGCGTATGAATGTCGCGGGCAGTCCAGAGAAGAAGTTTATTGCTGCTCGGCGGGCGGCAAGATCGAGCGGGATCAGGCACTGGTGAAGTCCTGCGGTCTGTATTTCGAACCGGCGCGGTTGGGCATTGCAGCGACGGATTGGCGAGCGTATTGGCAGGCGCGGCAAGCGCCGTCGTGGTTGCTGGATTTGCCAGCCGTGCAACCGGCAACAAGGGTTTCGGTTGCCGAGTTATTGAGCGTTCTGGCGTTGCTGCCAGCGCAGGAACAGATGCGCCGCGTGCTGCTCGATGTCGTGCTGAACGCGGCGGACGGCAATGTTGTCGGCGAGTTGGGCGGACGCCTGCGGGTGAAGACCTGGAGCTGGCTCGGCGACCAGGATGCACTATCGCGGCAAGGTGGATTCGCCGGTTGGAGCGCCGACGGCGCACCGGTCTGGGCGGGTGGACGCGGTACCAGTCAAATGGTTCTGCGCCATTACGCTCAGGCGCTGGCCAGCGTGTTGCCGACGGCGTGGCCAGCGGACACGGGGCGTTGTGTGCAAGTCGGGCTGTTCTCGAAATACCCGGTGTCGAAAGTTCTGGCCGGAGATCGTGTTGCCACGTCGGGGCCATTGCGCGGCGACTACCGCGTCGAATTCGCCAACGGCAACGCGCTGGACATCCACAGCGATGGCGAATTGTTTCTGCTCAACGACAAACTCGTCGCAAGGCTTGATCGCGAAGAATATGTCGCCCGCGTTCTTGAGCGCGAAGCCAAACCGCAACCCGCCGAAGCCGCCAAGGCGCTGGCCGTAGCGATCCGCACTTATCTGCTGCAAAACGCCACGCGCAACGGCGACTGCCTGAGCATCGACGACAGCAGCAATCGCCAGCGCGTCGCCCCGCGTCCAGCCTCGGCCGAGTCACGCAACATCGCGGCGTGGACGGCGGACCTGGTACTGGCTGGCAGCACCGTCACCTATCACTCCGACCAGCCCGGCCCGGACAAACTCGCCTGGCAGCAAGCCGTCGAGCAAGCGAACGCCGGCCAACGTTTCGACGCGATTCTGCTGCACGCCTATCCACGCGCCAGCCTCAGCCGTTGGGACAACCCGGTCGCCTCCTGCGAAGCATTGCCCGCCGCGCAAGACTGGCTGCAAAAGCAGCGACGCGGCTGGCGTCCGAGGCTTGAAAGCGAAACCGGCTACAACGAAGTCAGCACTTTCGCCGTATGCAAACTCGCCTTCGGCCGACCCTTCGTCGACCGCGAACGCCAGCGCATTTACGTGCGCGGCGTACTGACCCTGCAGGATCGCCTCGACCTGACTCATGAATATCTGCACCTGGCCTTCGAAGCACACCCCAACGGCCAGGATGAAACCTACATCGAAGGGCTCGCCCGTCACCTTTTGCTGGAATAGACCATGACACTCCGTTATCCACAGGTCTTGCTGCTGCTCTGTGCCCTCAACGTACTGCCGCAAGCGTTCGCCGCCGATGGCGTCAAACTCGACACCCCGGTGGGCGGCTGGCGCAGCGGCGCTCCGCAAGGCGAGGGCGAGAGCTTTCGCCAGACCGTCAACTACCCGGCCTCGTCGGTCAACACACCGCTTGGCCAGGCCAATACCGCCAGAATCAGCGGCCAGATCAAAGCCGTGCCGAAGAACAACGAACCCGGCCGCCTGATCGTCAACGGCGTCAGCATGCCGCTGAAAATCGACCCCGCCGGCGGCTTCGATCGCCCGTTCTCCTTCCCCAACGGCAGCAACAGCGTCGAAGTGCGCAGCGCCGACGGCCAGCAACGCCACCGCACGCAATTCCTCAACGCCCGCGGCGGCGCCACCCCGGCCAAACTGCGCGTGCTGCTGGCCTGGGACAGCGACGGCACCGACCTCGACCTGCACCTGATCACCCCCGATGGCGCCCACATCTGGTACGGCAACCGCAGCGCCGCCAACGGCGCCGCCCTCGACGTCGACGTCACCACCGGCTACGGCCCGGAAATCGCCGCCATGCCCGCGCCGATCAAAGGGCAATATCTGGTGTATGTGAATTATTACGGCGGCGGATATCGCGGGGATGATGAAGGTGGGGATGAAGCGGTGCAGGCGCTGACCACGGCGCAGGTGACGGTGATTACTGAAGAAGGCACACCGAGCGAGAAGATGGAGACGTTTGTAGTGCCGATGCGGACGGCGGGGGAGCTGACGTTGGTGAAGTCGTTCAGTTATCCGTGAATCCGGCTAATCAGGAAAAACGCCGCAAAGCGCGTTGCCCTGATAACCATGCACAATCGGCCCCAGCATCATGAACGGCCCGCAGGCGTAGAACGGCGACGGCACCGTTTGTTTTGAATAGAGCAAAACAATTTCATTGCCGGACTCGTCACTGCCAAAGGACTGCTCGGAATACGACGTACACACGGGCAATTTCAGCGGAACAGGAATGATCAACGCCCAAACCGTGATGCCACACCATTCACGGGTAGGCGCTGATTGCGCGGTTCGGGTAATCGCTGGCGTGAGCGAACGAGCACTTAGAGCTTTGTACTCGTCAGTTCTGAGTGTGGTTTTCTCAGGCAAAGCCACGATGGCACCGACGCAGCCTGAGAGATAAAAACTCATCGCAGCGATCAGGATGACCGGTCCAAGCAGTGTGAAACGAGGGGCGAATCGCACGTTTTAACTTCCTTGTGAAGCGTTTCGGAACAGTGGTGCCCAGCTTGTTCGATTCCTTCCAAGCGAGAGGCGTAGCCTTTTTGCAGGCATTAAAAAGCCGGCTTGTGGCCGGCTTCTCGGGGACTGGCTTGGTTTATTTTTGGTAAACCGCGCCAGCCTTCAAAACGTACATCCGGATCTGCGTCCGGCTGTGGGACTTGGTCAGACGTTGGTCTGCCGCGTCGGGCGTCATCCGAGCCGCTGGGCGGGTCGATGCGCGAATGTGGGGCGCAGGATACTGAGTTTTGCTTTGGATTCCCAGCCTCAAGTGCGGTTTAGAGCGACTGAAGCAGTACAAATCCTGGATTTGTACCGGTTATCAGGGCCCTCTTCGCGAGCAGGCTCGCTCCCACAGATTCGAGTGAACTGTCATAGAAACGGCACCACCGGCCGGCGCTTGCCCAGTGTCGACCACCAGAACACCCAGCCAAGAATGTGAATCCGCTGCTCTTCGATCTGCGCCGGCCGGAAGACCTCGTCGGGGTATTCGGCGCTGTTGTGGCTGCGCATGCGCAAGCCGTTGCCGGGCATGCGGTGCAGGTATTTGATGCGCAGCATGCCGTCGTGCTCTACGGCGTAGATTTCGCCGTCGACGACCTGGGTCAGACCGCGGTCGATGGCGACGATGGAGCCGTCTTCGATGCGATCGGCCATGCTGTTGCCTATCATGTGCGCGCAGATGGCGTTGGCGTGCTGGATGTCGAGTTGATCGAGGTGGGCGCGGGGCAGGCGCAGGGATTGGTCGGGGTCGAGGATGACGTGGGTTTTGCCGTCGCCGTTGGCGATCGGGGTTTCCTTGAAAAATGCCAGGTCGATGTCGCTGGGATTGATGACGGTGTAGACGCCGTAGATGGACTGGGCATCGAACGTGTCGCCGTTGCTGGCGGGTGGGTGCAGGCGCGCGACCTCCTTGACGCCTTCCCCGGTTTTCAGCCATTCACTATTGACCGACAACAGGCGTGAGACTTCTTCCATGCGATACGCCGGGACGCCCCGGGTGTACCAGTTATGAACGTTTTGGGCTTCCGTGCCCCAGAACCTTGCGAAATCCGTGGTGCTGATGTTCGCTGCTTCCAGGAGTGCCTTGAATCGTGGACCGCTAGTGTTCTTTCTCATAAACACGGAGTCTACGGCCGGACTAGAGCGGTTTGAATAAACCGGGCGTTCAAAAAAAGCCTGTATTTTGCGACGGGATGTAAGACGTACTTGTGGGAAATTAAACAGATTAAAACTGCATGTAGGAATTTAAACGCGTTGTTTAATCGGGCTTTTTCAAGAGCCCCTCACCCCAACCCTCTCCCGGAGGGAGAGGGGGCCGACCAAGGTGTATTTCGAGTTACATCGACCTGAACAACCGAGTCGATTATGCAGACGCCAATAACAAAAAACCCCGGAAATCCGGGGTTTTTTTCGAGCGTCACGCAAAGCGCAATGGCTTAGCCCTTGTAGGCGGCAACCGACTTGGTGATCGCTTCGCGGGCGGCGTCTGCGCCGGCCCAGCCTTCGATCTTGACCCACTTGCCCTTCTCGAGATCCTTGTAGTTCGCGAAGAAGTGCTCGATCTGCTGGATCAGCAGGGGTGGCAGATCGGTGTATTCCTTCACGTCGACGTACAGCTGCGACAGCTTGTCGTGGGGCACTGCGATGACTTTGGCATCGCCGCCGCCGTCGTCGGTCATGTTCAGGATGCCGACCGGACGGGCGCGGATTACCGAGCCTGGAGCAACCGGGTAAGGAGTCACGACCAGCACGTCGAGGGGATCACCGTCGTCAGCCAGGGTGTTCGGGATGTAACCGTAGTTGGCCGGGTAGAACATTGGGGTGGCCATGAAACGGTCAACGAACAGGCAATCGCTGTCTTTGTCGATTTCGTATTTGATCGGCGCGTGGTTGGCCGGGATCTCGATCGCGACGTAGATGTCGTTCGGCAGGTCTTTGCCAGCCGGAATCTTGCTGTAGCTCATTGGGCGTTGCCCCCGTAGTTGACCAAAAACACTTGGCCGGATTGACCAAAAAGTGGCGGCGATTATAGGCACATTCCTACGCCGACGCCACGTACCAGAAGTCGTGCAGAGCTTAGTCGTGCGCCTGATAGACCGGGTCTGTGGCCTGAAGTTGCCGCAGTCTGCCCAACGGATCCTGCCGGTAGAAAAGCTGCAGTTGCAAGTAGACCTGTGGATAAGCCTCATGCAGCAGATCCGGGGCGCTGAAGAAGTATTCACTGGTGACGGCGAAGAACTCCGCCGGGTTCTCGGCGGCGTAGGGATCGATGGCGGTTTCGGCGTCGGGATCGTGGTCGAGCTGGCGGTTGAGGTCGTCGTAGGCGGCCTGCATCACTTCGGCCCAGTCGCGCACGCGCATGTCGGTGTGCAGTGGCGGCAGGCCGTTGGCGTCGCCGTTGAGCATATCGAGCTTGTGCGCCAGTTCGTGGATCACCAGGTTGTAGCCTTCCCAGCCACCGCTGGCCTGTACGCCGGGCCAGGCGAGAATCACCGGCCCCTGTTGCCAGGCTTCGCCGCTGTGTTCGCCATCCCACTCATGCTCGACGCCGCTGGCATCGCGATGACGTTGCGGGCTGAGGAAGTCATCCGGGTACAGCACGATTTCGTGGAAACCCTGGTACCAATTCAGATCACCGAGATGCAGCAACGGCAACTGTGCTTGCGCGGCGAGCAGCAGGCGCTGTTCCTGATGCAGTTCGACGCCGGGCAGGGCGGTCAGGTGTTTGTCGTCGAGAAACAGCACACAGGCTTCGCGCAGCCACTGGTCTTCGGCTGCGCTGATGCCGTCGAGGAAGGAGAGCTGATGGCGCACCCGTTGCCACAGGTCGTCGGCAATCGGGTGCCTGGCCAGGAGGCGCCGGCGTCGCCAGGCGCTCAGTGACCACATCGGTTCAGTGCGATTGCACTTTGGTGCCGCCGAACCGGCTGCGCACCACGCCGATGATCATCGGCACCAGCGACAGCAGGATGATTGCCACCACCAGCAGCGAGAGGTTTTTCTTGATGAACGGCACGTTGCCGAAGAAGTAACCCAGAGTGACCAGACCGCCGACCCAGAGGATGGTGCCGAGCACGCTGAAGCCGAAGAAACGCGGGTACGGCATCCGCGCCACGCCCGCGACGAACGGCGCGAAGGTGCGGATGATCGGCAGGAAACGCGCCATGGTCACGGTCTTGCCGCCGTGCTTGTCGTAGAAGTCGTGGGTTTTTTGCAGGTAGTCGCGACGGAAGATTTTCGAGTTCGGGTTGCTGAACAGCTTCTCCCCGGCCGTGCGTCCGATCACGTAGTTGGTACTGTCGCCCATGATCGCCGCCAGCATCAGCAGGCCACCGAGCAGCACCGGATCCATGCCGCCGCCGGCCGCCACTGCGCCAGCGATGAACAGCAGCGAGTCACCCGGCAGGAACGGCATTACCACCAGACCGGTTTCACAGAAGATCACCAGAAACAGGATGGCATAGATCCATGGCCCATAGTTGTTCACCAGCAAATCGAGGTACACATCGAGATGCAGGATAAGGTCGAGCGGGTTGAAATCCATGGGGGCACCTGTATGACGGCCCGACTCGGCAGGCCTGTGCGGATGACTTCGTGTAAGCCTACAGCGGGGTGTAGTTTTTCTTACAAGCCGGAAAGATCGGGATTATACGGTCTGACCGCTGAAAAGCGCGCCGGTTTTGTAGCGGGGAGTGTCGCGAAGTGAGCAATTGTCAGGGAAGGGGCGGCCGTGGCGAGGGAGCGAACTCCCTCATCACCGAAGCCGTTGGAGTCAGAGCTCGTCGCTGATTGGCAGTACGTAGTTCTTGAACTCGGTGTCTTCCTTGAAGCCGATCGATTCGTAGGTTTTCTGCGCCACTTCGTTGTTCGCGCTGGTCGAGACGCGCATGCGCACGGCCTGGGTTTCCTTGGCCATTTTCTTTGCGGTGCGGATCAGGTTGTCGGCGACCAGTTGCCGGCGCGCATCTTCGGCAACGTAGATATCGTTGAGAATCCACACGCGTTTGAGCGACAGCGATGAAAAGCTCGGATAGAGCTGGCAGAAGCCCATGAGTTTCTTGTCGTCATCGTCGGCCAGGGCCAGATAGATCACCGACTCTTTGCGGCGCAGGCGCTTCTCGAGGAACGCGCGGGAGGAATCCGGGTAAGGCAGGGAGCCGTAGAACTCGCGATATTTGACGAACAAAGGAGTCAGCAAATCCAGATGTTCGAGGGTCGCTTGAATAATCCGCATGATAGGTCTCGTCTTCAAGTGGCTGTCTTCAACTGCTCTGACGGCGATGGGAAACCCGGGCGGCCGTGCGTCGATCCTGCCTGAAAGCAGCGCAGAAAGGCAATGCGGAAACGGTTCAGGCTGGCGGTGGATCGAGCAGGAAGTTGCCTTTCATATCGACAGCGTCGTCCGCCTCCAATGTGTGCAGCTGAGCTTCATCCTTTAGGTTGACCCCCGACAGCTGCCGCCGACAGGCCTCGCGCATCAGATACAGCAAGCGATGCGCCGCCATGCCGTAGCTCAAACCTTCAAGCCGGACATTGGAAATGCAATTGCGATATGCGTCGGTGAGGCCGACCTTTGGCGCGTAGGTGAAATACAGCCCGAGGCTGTCCGGCGAACTCAGGCCCGGGCGCTCGCCGATCAGCATTACCACCATTTTCGCCCCTAGCAACTGGCCGATTTCGTCACCGATGGCGACGCGACCCTGCTCGACCAGCACCACCGGTGCCACGGACCAGCCGTCGCCGCTCATCTGCTCTTCCAGGCGCGTCAGGAACGGCAGGGTGTGGCGATGCACCGCCAGTGCCGACAGGCCATCAGCGACGACCATCACCAGATCGACGCCGCCCGGATGTTGGCTGGCGTAGTCGCGCAAGGTCTGCGCCGATTCATCGCTGAGCTTGCGCCCCAGGTCCGGGCGTTGCAGGTAGGTGTGTCGGTCCGGCGCGGCGCTTTGCAGCGCCAGGGTTTCCCGCCCGCGCTCGCTCAGTTGTGCGCGGATTTCGCTGTGATCGAAGGCCAGGTGCACGGCATCGCGGGCCTGGGCGTGGGCAAACTGAAAATCCAGCTGTGCCCGCGTCGGCAGACTGGTGCCGGTGCGGCCCAGGGCAATGCGTGCCGGGGTCAGGCGGCGCAGTTCCAGCCAGGGGTTTTGCGGATCGATCGGTGGTTTTTCCATAAGACTTATCCCAAGTGCGCCAAGGCCTGGCGGAAGGCCGGCGGCAGGTTGTTGCCGAAGCGAACCTTGCCGTCCGCCTGAGTGAAGATGCCCATGTTGGCCAGCCATTGTTCGAACTCCGGCGCCGGTTTCAGGCCCAGGGTCTGGCGGGCGTACAAGGCGTCGTGAAACGAAGTGGTCTGGTAATTGAGCATGATGTCGTCGGAGCCGGGGATGCCCATGATGAAGTTGATCCCGGCGACGCCGAGCAACGTCAGCAGGGTGTCCATATCGTCCTGATCGGCTTCGGCGTGGTTGGTGTAGCAGATGTCGCAGCCCATCGGCACACCGAGCAGCTTGCCGCAGAAGTGGTCTTCGAGGCCGGCGCGGATGATCTGCTTGCCGTTGTAGAGGTACTCCGGGCCGATAAATCCTACGACGGTGTTCACCAGGAACGGCTTGAAATGTCGCGCCACGGCGTAGGCCCTTGTCTCGCAAGTCTGTTGATCTATGCCGTGGTGGGCGTTGGCCGACAGCGCGCTGCCCTGACCGGTTTCGAAATACATCAGGTTCTGCCCGAGGGTGCCGCGCTTGAGGCTGAGCCCGGCGTCATAACCTTCCTGCAACACGTTGAGGTTGATGCCGAAACTGGCATTGGCTGCCTCAGTGCCGGCAATCGACTGGAACACCAGATCCAGCGGCACGCCACGGTTGATCGCCTCGATCGAAGTGGTGACGTGGGTCAGCACGCAGGCCTGGGTCGGGATGTCGTAGCGCTGGATGATCGCGTCGAGCATTTCCAGCATCGCGCAGATCGAAGCGATGCTGTCGGTGGCCGGGTTGACCCCGATCATCGCATCGCCGTTGCCGTAGAGCAGGCCGTCGAGAATGCTCGCGGCAATGCCGGACGGCTCGTCAGTCGGGTGGTTGGGTTGCAGGCGGGTCGACAGGCGCCCGCGTAAACCGAGGGTGCCGCGAAATTGGGTGACCACGCGGATTTTCTGCGCGACCAGCACCAGATCCTGCACGCGCATGATTTTCGACACGGCGGCGACCATTTCCGGGGTCAGGCCGGGGGCGAGGGCGCGCAGGCTGGTTTCGTCCGCCGCATCACTGAGCAGCCAGTCGCGAAAGCCGCCAACGGTGAGGTGGCTGACCACGGCGAAGGCTTGCTTGTCGTGGGTGTCGATGATCAGCCGGGTGACTTCATCGGCTTCGTAGGGAATCAGCGCTTCTTGCAGGAAGTGGGTGAGCGGGATGTCCGCCAGGGCCATTTGCGCGGCCACCCGTTCGCCGTCGTTGAGCGCGGCGATCTCGGCGAGAAAATCCCCCGAGCGGGCGGGGCTGGCCTTGGCCATGACGTCTTTGAGGCTGTCGAAGCGGTAAGTCTGCGCCCCGACCGTGTGAGCAAAACTGGCCATTCAGCGTTCTCCGTGACGGCGCAGATGCGTCTGCGCCGTGGTTTTCGACAATCAGTGCAAGGCTTGTTCAGCTTTTTGAATCGCCGCGAATTCTTCTTCCGGCGTGCCCGCTACCAAGTGATGCCGACTGTAGAAAGCAAAGTAAGCAATTAACACTCCATAGATGATCGCTGCGCCGATCACCACCCGTGGATCGACGAGGAAGCCCGCTACCACGGCGATGCAGGCCAATACCAGCGCCACACCCGAGGTGAAAATGCCACCCGGCGTGCGGTACGGCCGGTCCATTTTGGGGCGACGGATGCGCAGGGTGATGTGCGCGGCCATCATCAGCACATAGGAAATGGTAGCGCCGAACACCGCGACCAGAATCAGCAGGTCGCCCTGGCCGGTCAGCGACAGACCAAAGCCGATGATGCCGGGAATCACCAGGGCCAGCACCGGCGCCTTGCTTTTGTTGGTCTGCGACAGTTTGCGCGGCAGGTAACCGGCCCGCGACAGCGCGAAGATCTGCCGCGAGTAGGCGTAGATGATCGAGAAGAAACTGGCGATCAGCCCCGCCAGGCCGACGAGATTGACGAAGCTGCCCATCCACGTCGAGCCGCCGTAGGCTTTGCTCAGTGCTTCGACCAGTGGATTACCCGACGTCAGCAGCGAATTCGCACCGGCGCCGCCGGGACCGACGATCAGAATCAGCAGGGCAAACATCAGCAGCACCAGCATTGCCCCGATCAGGCCACGCGGCAGATCGCGCTTGGGGTTTTTGGTTTCTTCGGCGGCCAATGGCACGCCTTCAACGGCAAGGAAAAACCAGATCGCATAGGGAATTGCCGCCCATACGCCGACATAGCCGAACGGCAGAAACGCACTGGCGCCGACCGCAGTGGTCACCGGGATGTCGAGCAGGTTGGCGACGTCGAAGTGCGGCACCATCGCCACCAGAAACACCCCCAGCGCCAGCGCGGCGACGGCGGTGATGATGAACATCAGCTTGAGCGCTTCGCCGACCCCGAAAATATGGATGGCAATGAAGATGATGTAGAACGCCAGATAAATCATCCAGCCGCCAATGCCGAACAGCGACTCGCAGTAGGCGCCGATGAACACCGCGATGGCAGCGGGGGCGATGGCGTATTCGATGAGGATCGCGGTGCCGGTGAGAAACCCGCCCCACGGTCCGAAAGCACTGCGGGCGAAACCGTAGCCGCCGCCAGCGGTGGGAATCATCGACGACAATTCGGCCAGGGAAAAACACATGCACAGGTACATGGTCGCCATCAGCAGCGTGGCGAGAAACATGCCGCCCCAGCCACCCTGGGCGAGGCCGAAGTTCCAGCCGGCGTAGTCGCCGGAAATCACATAGGCGACGCCGAGGCCGACCAGCAGGACCCAGCCGGCGGCGCCTTTTTTCAGTTCGCGTTGTTGGAAATAATCGGTGCCGACTTTTTCGAAG
The DNA here is from genome assembly GCF_040310465.1 of Pseudomonas sp. H26/SER47-MNA-CIBAN-0231. Taxonomy (NCBI): domain Bacteria; kingdom Pseudomonadati; phylum Pseudomonadota; class Gammaproteobacteria; order Pseudomonadales; family Pseudomonadaceae; genus Pseudomonas; species Pseudomonas sp. H26/SER47-MNA-CIBAN-0231. Next base: position 85,336 of record NZ_JBEOPW010000010.1, read on the forward strand.
TCGACGGAGGAGCCGGTCGCCGGAGCGCCGGCCGGGGATTCGCTTGGCATAGGGTTCACCATTTTTATTGTTTTATTGGCCCGGCTACAGCCAGGCCATTGGGTTGAATGGCACAACGCTTTCGCGAGCAGGCTCGCTCCCACAGGGGATTGGGTACGACCATGAATCACCTGTGGGAGCGAGCCTGCTCGCGAAGACACTCCAGAGGGCGAAGCAGGAAACACCTGCCTCACCCCGTCTGGATCAGAAGAATCCCAACGGATTGATGTCGTAGCTCACCAGCAGGTTCTTGGTCTGCTGATAATGGTCGAGCATCATTTTGTGGGTTTCACGCCCGACGCCGGACTTCTTGTAACCGCCGAATGCGGCATGCGCCGGATAGAGGTGGTAGCAGTTGGTCCACACGCGACCGGCCTTGATCGCCCGGCCCATGCGGTAGGCGCGGTTGATGTCGCGGGTCCACAGGCCGGCGCCGAGGCCGAACTCGGTGTCGTTGGCAATCGCCAGGGCTTCGGCTTCATCCTTGAAGGTGGTGATGCTCACCACCGGGCCGAAGATTTCTTCCTGGAACACGCGCATCTTGTTGGTGCCCTTGAGCAGGGTCGGCTGGATGTAATATCCGGTGGCCAGGCTGCCCTCGAGTTTTTCCACCTTGCCGCCGGTCAGCAGCTCCGCGCCTTCGCCCTTGGCGATTTCCAGGTACGAGAGGATCTTGTCGAATTGCTGCTCCGACGCCTGGGCGCCAACCATGGTCTCGGTGTCCAGCGGGTCGCCACGTTTGATCTGGCTGACTTTCTTCATCACGGCCTGCATGAATTCGTCATAGATCGATTCCTGCACCAGTGCGCGGGAAGGGCAGGTGCACACTTCGCCCTGGTTGAAGAACGCCAGTACCAGGCCTTCGGCGGCTTTCTCGATGAAGCTCGGCTCGGCCTGCATGATGTCTTCGAAGAAGATGTTCGGCGACTTGCCGCCCAGTTCCACGGTGGATGGGATGATGTTTTCCGCCGCGCATTTCATGATGTGCGAGCCGACCGGGGTCGAGCCGGTGAAGGCAATCTTGGCGATGCGCTTGCTGGTCGCCAGCGCTTCGCCTGCCTCTTTACCGAAGCCCTGCACGACGTTGAGCACACCCGGCGGCAGCAGGTCGCCGATCAGCTCCATCAGCACGCAGATGCCCAGCGGGGTTTGCTCGGCAGGCTTGAGCACCACGCAGTTACCGGCGGCCAGCGCTGGCGCAAGTTTCCACGCGGCCATCAGCAGCGGGAAGTTCCACGGAATGATCTGGCCGACCACGCCCAGCGGTTCATGAATGTGGTAGGCCACGGTGTTACCGTCGATTTCCGCAGCGCTGCCTTCCTGAGCGCGCAGGCAACCGGCGAAATAACGGAAATGGTCAGCGGCCAGGGGGATGTCGGCGTTGAGGGTTTCACGGATAGCTTTGCCGTTGTCCCAGGTTTCGGTGATCGCCAGCAGTTCGAGGTTTTCTTCGATGCGGTCGGCAATTTTCAGCAGGATCAGCGAGCGCGCCTGCACCGAAGTGGCGCCCCACGCATCGGCGGCGGCGTGGGCAGCGTCCAGCGCCTTGTCGATGTCTTCGGCGGTGGAGCGAGGGAATTCGGCAATTGGCTGGCCATTGACTGGCGAGGTATTGGTGAAGTACTGACCTTTGACCGGCGCGACGAACTCGCCGCCGATGTAGTTGCCGTACTTGCTCTTGAACGAGACTTTGGCGCCGTCAGTACCGGGGTGGGCGTAACGCATGATGATGTTCTCCTTGGCTTTGTACTTATTAGAGAAACGCGCAAGTGCGCTTGCTATAAGCGTAGAGCAAGGCTCGGGCCACTGCCGTGCAGGTCAGGCAAATCAAGGGCTTGGCCGGTTTGTCTCGGACGAGTGGAGTGGTGCTGTGACGGTATCGGTACAGCACGGGTGACAGTTTGTACCGCTTGCGGCACAGCCCGTGACCGGGCGGTCTTGCCAGCATTGCATTGCCGGAGCCGCTGGAGGATGCTGGGCGTCACCTCATGCTTTGGGCCATCGCGCCCCGGGGAGAACAATAAGAAATGCACGACAACCATTTGAGTCGCCATGCCCGCCAGGTTCTCACCGTCACCCAGGGCAAACCGCACCTGCACGGCCCCGGCGCCGATCCATCGATCGCCCGTTCGTGGCTGCGTTGCCTTGAGGACTACCACCTCGATCCTTCTGTGACCATGGCGCCGACCGTGCTCGAGCATGGCCGAGTGCTGGAAAGTCGCGAACGTCTGCAACAAGTGCTGCAAATCGCCGGCACCGAGATGAGCAGCCTGCATCAGCAACTCTCCGGTGCCGGCCACGCGGTGCTGCTGACCGATGCGCGTGGGGTGATCCTCAATTGCGTCACCGCGCCGGCCGAACGGAAGATTTTCGAGCGCGCCGGTCTCTGGCTCGGCGCTGACTGGAGCGAAGCCTGCGAAGGCACCAACGGCATCGGTACCTGCCTGGTGGAGCGTCAGACGCTGACCATTCACCAGGACGAACACTTTCGCGGCCGCCACACCGGGCTGACCTGCTCGGCGAGCCCGGTGTTCGATCCCCATGGTGAATTGCTGGCGGTACTCGATGTGTCTTCGGCGCGGCCGGACGTCTCGCGGCAGAGCCAGTTCCACACCATGGCGCTGGTCAATCTGTCGGCGAAGATGATCGAGAGCTGTTACTTCCTGCGCTGTTTCGACAATCAGTGGTTGCTGCGTTTCCATCTGCAGGCCGAGTCCGTCGGCCTGTTCAGCGAAGGGCTGCTGGCGTTTGACGGCGAAGGGCGGATCAGCGCAGTCAACCAGAGCGCGCTGAACCTGCTCGGGCATATTCGCGGTGGTTTGCTCGGTAAACCGGTGGAAGCGTTTTTCGATTGTTCGCTGGATGACCTCCTCGGGCGGGCGAGCGCCAACGCCAGTGCCAGTTGGCCACTGCGCACCCGTGATGGCCGGCATCTGTTTGCCGTGTTGCGCGGCGAATCGCGCAAGCCGACAGCCATTGTTCCAGCGCCAATCGCTACTCCAGCGCCACGCCTGTCCGGCATCTGCCTCGGCGATGAAGCGTTGCAGGCGGAATTTCGCAAAGCCCTGCGCGTGTTCGAGCGCGACGTGCCGCTGTTGATCAACGGCGAAACCGGCTCGGGCAAAGAGGCGTTCGCCAAGGCTGTGCACCAGGCCAGCCAGCGCTGCGGTAACGCCTTCGTCGCACTCAATTGCGCTGCCATTCCGGAAAGCCTGATCGAGAGCGAACTGTTCGGCTATCGCGGCGGCAGCTTCACCGGCGCGCGCAAGGACGGCATGCGCGGCAAGCTGCAACAGGCCGATGGCGGCACCTTGTTCCTCGACGAAATCGGCGATATGCCACTGGCGTTGCAGACGCGCTTGCTGCGTGTGCTGGAAGATCGGCAAGTGGTGCCGATTGGCGGCGAGCCGCAAGCGGTGGACGTGCGCATCATCAGTGCGACGCACCGCAATTTGCTCGAGCGGGTCGAGGACGGCAGTTTCCGTGAAGACCTGTATTACCGCTTGAACGGGCTGGAAGTGGCGTTGCCGGCGTTGCGCGAGCGCAGTGATAAATCGCAGTTGCTGGACTTTCTCCTGGCCGAGGAGGCAGGGGGTGAAACGATCCTGATCGACGAAGCGGCGCGGCAGGCGTTGCTCGCATTCAACTGGCCGGGCAATGTGCGGCAGTTGCGCAATGTCCTGCGTACGCTGGCGGCGTTGTGTGATGGCGGGCGGGTCGGCGTTGAGGATTTGCCGGTGATGATTCGGCAGGCGCGGCCGGCGGTGGTGGCGGCGCAGATCGCCGCCCAGCCACTGGACGACGCCGAGCGTCTTGCATTGCTCAATGCGCTGGAGCAGACGCGCTGGCACATGACCCATACAGCGCAGCAACTGGGCGTAAGCCGCAACACCCTTTATAGAAAACTGCGTAAACACGGAATTGAGCGGCGTGTCAGCTGAAAGCCCTCACCCTAACCCTCTCCCAGAGGGAGAGGGGACTGACCGAGGTGTTTTGGCGATTTACGCCGACCTGAAATATCGAGCCGAACTAAAAATTTGAAAGCGACCGAGATCGGCTCCCTCTCCCTCGGGAGAGGGCTGGGGTGAGGGGCTGCGGTCTGAAGCCGTGCGCAGATGTAGCCGCCAACCCGTCTCCATCCTTCAGCTAAAGAGTGCCATTTCCCCCTCCCTACGCTAACCTGCGGCCATGTTTTACGAGGTCGACTATGCACATTCATATTCTGGGTATCTGCGGGACTTTCATGGGCTCGATGGCGGTGTTGGCCAAAGAGCTGGGCCATCACGTCACCGGCTCCGACGCCAACGTCTATCCGCCGATGAGCACACAGCTCGAGGCCCAGGGCATTCAGCTGACGCAGGGTTATGACCCGGCGCAACTCGATCCGGCGCCGGATCTGGTGGTGATCGGTAATGCCATGTCCCGTGGCAACCCGGCGGTGGAATATGTGCTGAACAAAGGCCTGCCGTACGTCTCCGGCCCGCAATGGCTGGCTGACCATGTGCTGCAAGGTCGCTGGGTGCTGGCCGTTGCCGGTACCCACGGCAAGACCACCACCAGCAGCATGCTTGCCTGGGTGCTGGAACACGCCGGGATGAGCCCGGGTTTCCTCATCGGCGGCGTGCCGCAGAATTTCTCGGTGTCGGCACGCCTGGGCGGTACGCCGTTTTTTGTGATCGAGGCTGACGAATACGACAGCGCGTTCTTCGACAAGCGCTCGAAGTTCGTCCACTACCGTCCGCGCACCGCGATCCTGAATAACCTTGAATTCGATCACGCCGACATCTTCCCTGATCTGCCGGCCATCGAACGTCAGTTCCACCACTTGGTGCGCACCATCCCGAGCGAAGGTCTGGTCATCCACCCGACCACCGAGCCAGCGTTGCAGCGCGTGATCGAGATGGGTTGCTGGACCCCGGTGCAAACCACCGGCGCCGGCGGTCAGTGGCAGGTCAAGCTGCTCAGCGAGGACGGCTCGGCGTTCGAAGTGATGTTCGAAGGCGTGTCCCAAGGCACCGTCGAGTGGGAATTGACCGGTCAACACAACGTCGCCAACGCCCTGGCTGCTCTGGCCGCCGCGCGTCATGTTGGCGTGGTGCCGTCGATGGGCATCGCCGGGTTGAGCGCGTTCAAGAACGTCAAACGACGCATGGAGAAAGTCGCCGAGGTGCGCGGCATCACCATTTACGACGACTTTGCCCATCACCCGACCGCCATCGCTACCACCCTCGACGGCCTGCGCAAACGCATCGGCGACGCGCCGCTGATTGCGATCATCGAGCCGCGCTCCAATTCGATGAAGCTCGGCGCCCACCGTGACGGTCTGCCGGACAGCGTGGTCGATGCCGATCAAGTGATCTGGTATGCCCCGGCCAACCTCGGCTGGGACCTTGGCGCGACCGCTGCCCTGTGCACCGTGCCGTCAATCGTCAGCGATTCGCTGGAAGGCATCATCGAACGCGTGAAGAGCCAGGCGCAGCCCGGCACGCACGTGGTGATCATGAGCAACGGCGGCTTCGGCGGCCTGCACGGCAAGCTCGCCGAGGCACTGCAATGAACAGTTTTTCCCAGGCCGGTGGCCCGGAACGCATCACCCTGGCGATGACCGGTGCTTCGGGCGCGCAGTACGGTTTGCGCCTGCTCGATTGCCTGGTGCGCGAGGATCGCGAAGTGCACTTCCTGATCTCCAAGGCTGCGCAACTGGTAATGGCCACCGAGACCGACGTGTCCCTGCCGAACAAACCGCAGATGATGCAGGCCTTTCTGACCGAATACACCGGCGCCGCTGCCGGGCAGATTCGCGTGTATGGCAAGGAAGACTGGATGTCGCCGGTAGCCTCCGGCTCCGGCGCGCCGGCAGCCATGGTCGTGGTGCCGTGTTCGACCGGCACGCTGTCGGCGATTGCCACCGGCGCCTGCAACAACCTGATCGAGCGCGCGGCGGACGTCACCCTGAAAGAGCGCCGTCAGTTGATTCTGGTGCCGCGCGAGGCGCCGTACTCGAGCATTCATCTGGAGCACATGCTCAAGCTGTCGAATCTGGGCGTGACGATTCTGCCGGCCTCGCCGGGCTTCTATCACCAGCCGCAGACCATCGATGACCTGATCGACTTCGTTGTGGCGCGGATCCTCAATCTGCTCGGCATCCCGCAGGACATGCTGCCGCGTTGGGGCGAGCATCACCTGAGCAGCGATGAATAAGCTGCTGGTGCTTGTGCTGGCGCTGCAATTGGCTGGATGCGCTACCGTGCGCACGCTGGATGCAGCCAAACCCGGCGCACCGGTGGTGTACGCCGGGACGCGCCTGGATTTGTATGCGTTGAACGGCGGCTGCTGTGCGATGGACCGGTTCGGTGCCGAAGCGCCGAGCTATCCGGGAGTGGACCTGCCGGCCAGCGCGTTGCTCGACACGCTGTTGTTGCCGTTGTCGTTGCTCACCGTGATTGGCGTAGGTTTTCAAGCGACTGGTGGATTGTAGCGACTGATCGTTCCCACGCTCTGCGTGGTAACGCATCCTGTGACGCTCCGCGTCACGCTTTTTAGGACGCAGAGCGTCCATGGCTGCATTCCCACGCAGAGCGTGGGAACGATCATCATGGGCGGATGGATTATTTGCCGAGCTTCCTCAGCTCATCCGATTCGATCACCCGCACCCCATCCTGTTCTTCCAGCGCCAGGCGCCACATCGCTCGCGCCAACTGGCACGCTTCGATGCCGTGGTATTTGCCCGGAATCAGCTTCGACAACGGCCCGGCGAGTTGCTCGACCAGCCGTGGCTCGGTGCGTTCGCCAAGCAGCAGCGAAGGTCGGCAGATGGTCAGCTGCGGCCAGTTCTGCGCGCGCAGGGCCTGTTCCATTTCACCCTTGACCCGGTTGTAGAACACCGAGGAATTCGGATCGGCGCCAATCGCACTGATCACGATCAGGTGCCGTGCGCCCATCTCCCGGGCGCGCTTGGCGAACGCCACGACCATGTCCAGATCCACTGCGCGAAAGGCTTCTTCGGAGCCGGCCTGTTTGATCGTGGTACCGAGGCAGCAGTAGGCGATATCGACCCGGCCACTGAGCTGCGGCAGAAACGCCTGCGGGTCACCGACCGGGTTTTCCAGATGCGGATGCTCGGCCAGCGGCCGGCGTGAAGGGGCGAGGACACGGGTAATCGTTGGCTCGTTGAGCAAACGGTCGAGCAGATGTTCACCGGTCAGTCCGGTGGCTCCGGCAAGCAATACGTGCTGAGGCGTCAAGTACATAGTGTCTCTCCCTTGATACTGTTCAGCTTAGTTGCCTTTTTTCGCCGCGTCGTTCAATGCGCTGCTTTGCAAAGCTTTGCGTGCTTGCTGTTTTCGTAGCAGTTGCCAGTGCGACAGTACGGTTTTCGGCGCCCAGATCTGCGGCTCCGAGGCTTCGAAGCCGTCGGCCAGCTCACGTTCGGCAACGGTGGCCTTGGCCAGTTTGAATGCCTGCTCAAGGTCGTCGGTCTGGTTCAGTGCCTGGGCAAACAGCGCATCGCCGAAATAAGTGAAGTTGGCTTCTTCCGAGCAACCGAACGACACCCGATCGGCGCGCGAGGCGGTCATGATCAGCGTGCGTTCGTCTTTCAGCGCCGGGATGAAACCGCCGGAATAGCATGAGGAAATCACGATGACCTTGTCGCGATGCTTCAGCGGCGCGAGCACGGCGGCGAGTTCATCGGCCGGCAGATCGGCCAGTTCCATGCGCGGCTGATCGAGCACCAGTTCGTGCTCGGCGGTGCCGTGGCTGGTCAGATAAATGAACAGCAGATCTTCCGGCCCGCTGCGTTCGGCAAGGGCTTGCGCGGCGCGGCGCAGGTTTTCCCGGGTGGCCATCGGCCGGTCGCCGAGATGATCGCGATGATTGACCAGACGAATCTGGCCGAAGGCGCCGAAGCGCGTGTTGAGCATGTTGGCGACGTAGTCGGATTCACGCAGGAACACGCTTTGCTTGCCGTCGCCGCCAAGGGTCAGGGTGTACAACTCGACTGCCGGAGTCGAAGCGGGAATCGCCGCCAGTGCGTCGTCCAGCAACCGACCCTGGGCGAGCAAACCGAGTTCGAGGGTGTCGGGGAGCAATTTGCCGTCGGCGTCGCGCACGCGTTGGCCGTTGATCCAGGTGCCGCTGAGCACGCTGCCATCGGTCAGCACCAAAGTACCGCGTCCTGAATAGCTGTCGTTGTCGAAGCCGCCGATGTAGAAGCTGCCATCGGCCAGGTTCAAACGGCCCTGGCCGGTGAAGCGCCAGTCATTGAACACACCGATGTAATGGCTGCCGTCAGCGCCGATCAGTTCGCCCTTGCCGGTCAGCGCGCCTTCCTTGAACTGGCCAAGCCAGACGTCGCCGTCGGCGTTCTCGTAGCGGCCCTTGCCGTGCAGTTGATTGTTCTTGAAACCGCCGACGTAGATATCGCCGTCGGCGCTGTTGTAAGTGCCGTTGCCTTCCAGTTGGCCGTTGACGAAATGCCCGCTGAACGAATTGCCGCTGGCATCGCCGCGCTGGCCTTCGCCGTTGGGTTTGCCGTGGGCGAACTGGCCTTGATAGGAGCTGCCGTCGTCCATTTCCAGACGGCCGAGGCCGGAATACTGGTCAGCCTTGAACTCGCCGCGATAGGTCATGCCGTTTTCTTTCAGCGTGCCTTCGCCATCGCGCCGGCCCTGCTTGAAACCACCGGTGTAACTGCTGGCATTGGTGCTCAGGCTGCCCTGACCATCGAACAGCCCTTGCTGGAACTGGCCGCGATAGACCTCGCCGTTGCTGCCATGCCATTCGCCTTGCCCGTGCCACTGACCCTTGTCGAACTCCCCGGCGTACCAGCTGCCGTTGGGGTAGTCGACGCGGCCCTGACCTTGCAGCAAGCCGTCGACCAAGTCACCGCGATAGCGTCCGCCATCGGGCAGGCGCGCATCCGGCGGCAACAGCGATTCGCCGTCGCCGCAAGCGGTGAGCATCAGGGTCAGGGCAAGGGGTGCAAGTCGAGCGATTGAGCGCATAGCGGGATCCGGGCAATTAGGCGACCGAGTATGCCGCAGCTATGCGTCGCATATATACAGACGTGACGCGAAACAGCGTGCGCTGCTTCGCATCCGGGATGATCAGACGAAGCAGAGTGACAGCGGCTCGGCAATGTAGGCCGGTTTGTCCGAGCCTTCTATCTCCAGTGTCGCGGTAGCCTTGAGCAACCACTGGCCGGGTTTTTTCTCGGTGACTTCGACCATGTCGACCTTCAGTCGGACTTTCGAGTTGACCTTGACCGGCTGGATGAAACGCACGCTGTCCAGGCCATAGTTGACGACCATCTTCACGCCTTCGGGCAGCACGAGGATGTCTTCCATCAGTTTTGGCATCAGCGACAGCGACAGGAAACCATGGGCAATCGTGCTGCCAAACGGCGTTTGCGCAGCCTTGACCGGATCGACGTGAATGAACTGAAAATCACCGGTGGCTTCGGCGAACAGGTTGATGCGCTCCTGATCGATGGTGAGCCATTCGGAACGTCCAAGTTCCTTGCCGACATAATCTTTGAGCTCTGCAACGGGAACATAGGGCATTGAGACTCTCCTTGGGTTCATCGGTTTTATAGTTTTTCAGGGGGCGGATTTGACCGGCCTGCGAACCACTGTAGATCATCATGGCGATTTGCTCAGGTCAACCGACCATGCTTTTGGCGAATGCCGGTCCATAGCGCCGGCATGCTTATAATGCCGAGCCCCTGCTGGCTGAAAATGTAAGACGGAGATGTCGGATGTTGTTACGTGGCCTGACCCTGCTGGTGCTGTTCCAATTGCTTGGCACCGCGCTCAATCATTTGCTGTTGCCGATATTGCCGGGGCCGATCATCGGGCTGCTGCTGTTGCTGGTGTTCCTGATCATTCGCGGTGAAGTCGGCGAGCCGTTGAATCAGGCAGCGGGCAGTCTGCTGCGTTATCTACCGTTGCTGCTGGTGCCGCCGGCAGTGGGCGTGATGGTGTATGCCACGGCGATTGCTGCGGATTTCTGGGCGATTGTCGGCGCGCTGGTGGTCTCGCTGATTCTGTCGATGGCCTTTGCCGGCGTGCTCATGCAGCGGCTGGTCAAACGTCACGCGCCGCCGGCGGAGGAGTCCTGATGCTGTTTGACTGGCAAGGCGCGTGGGCGTCGGTGATTCATCATCCGCTGTTCGGCATTGGCATCACCCTCGGCGCCTATCAACTGGTGCTGGCGGCGTTCGAGAAAACCCGCTGGATCTTTCTGCAACCGGTGCTGGTCTCCATGTTGTTGGTGATCGGTGTGCTGGTCGGCTGCGGCCTGACTTACGCGGAGTACCGCAAGAGCACCGAGATCCTCAGCATCCTGCTGGGGCCGGCCACGGTGGCGCTGGCGGTGCCGCTGTATTTGAATCTGCGGCGCATCCGCCAATTGTTCTGGCCGATTTTTACTACGCTGGTGATAGGCGGGGTGGTCGCAACGGGCATGGGCGTGGCGCTGGGCTGGTGGTTCGGTGCCGATCACATGATCCTGATGACCATGGCGCCGAAATCGGTGACCTCGCCGATCGCCATGCTGGTCGCCGAGCAGATCGGCGGCGTGGCGGCGCTGGCCGCGGTGTTCGTGCTGATCACCGGGGTGATTGGCGCGATCTTCGGCCCGGCGCTGCTGACCCGCCTCGGCGTGCACAGCCCCGAAGCGCGCGGCATGGCGCTGGGCATGACCGCGCATGCGGTCGGCACGGCGGTGGCGATGCAGGAAAACGATGAGTGCGGCGCGTTCGCCGCGCTGGCAATGAGTCTGATGGGCGTGGCCACGGCGGTGTTCCTGCCGTTGGCGGTGTCGATGGTGGTGTAAGGATATGTCTATGAGTCTGCCGCTTTTCCCGCTGAACACGGTGCTGTTCCCCGGCTGCAACCTCGACTTGCAGATCTTCGAGGCGCGCTATCTCGACATGATCGGCCGCTGCATGAAGCAGGGCGTCGGTTTCGGTGTGGTGTGCATCCTTGAGGGCAGCGAAGTCGGTGTGGCACCAGAAGGTTTCGCAATGGTCGGCTGCGAGGCGCGGATCACCGATTTCGAGCAACAGGACAACGGCCTGCTCGGCATTCGCGTGCAAGGCGGACGGCGCTTCACTGTGCTGCGCACCGAAGTGCAGCGCGATCAACTGATTCTGGCCGACGTCGAGTGGCTGGACGATGAGCCCGAGCAACCGTTGCAGGACGAGGACGCCGACCTGGTCGCGCTGCTCAAGGCGCTGGCCGAACACCCGATGGTCGAGGCGTTGAACATGGGCACCGAAGCCGCCGGGCAACAGGCGCTGGCCAATCAGCTTGCCTATCTGTTGCCTTTTGCCGAAGAGGACAAGATCGATCTGCTGCAACTCGACGACCCACAGCAACGGCTGGATGCGATCCAGGCATTACTCGATGAACTGCAGGGCGAACTGTTCGCCTAGTTTCACTTTGAATCAACTCAAGCTGCCTGCCAGTATTGTTTCGCTTTTGTCTTTGTCTTAATTTCAAGTTGCTCGCAGGATGCGAACAACTTGAAAACAACAAGGATAAATCATGACTTTATATGAAGATGAACGGGCATTCTGGGACGATATTGCTGGCAAGTATATCTTGAAGCATGCCGGTACTGATCATAACGTTGGCCATGTCATTGAGGCGGCAGCGATTTATGCGGATCGCATGGTAATGGCCCGGCGGAAACGAAAAACCGAAAACATTCCGGATGGCGATGTTCTGCGGATGTCGGCAACAGCCACAGTCGCTATCTGATCCTTTTCCTTTTTCAACTTTTCTGTCGCTGTCTTGAACATGGCAGCAGAGTGTTTACCAATGGGTAGTTCTATGTCTTTGGCAAAAGTAAACAATGAAAGCTTCAGTGCCAATCTTTATCTGGACGGTCTTCCGGTAGTTCTTAATCAGCAACGCCTGCAACAGACCCTGCGCCACAAGCGCATAACTCAAGGCGAAAAACTCGATGCTGAAGTGGGGTTGGCCGACTCGCGGACATCCGCCCTTATCACCTTGGCTGACAATGAGGACGATGCTCCATTGCTGTTGAGGTTTGTTCCTGAAGGTAACTGTTACGCAATTCAAGTGATACATCCGGGCGTGTTTGACGGTGCGCGATTATTCATCGAAGACAAGACACATAATTTGCTGGTCAGCACCAGCGCTCCGGCACAACTTTATTCAATCAGTACCTACGGCGTGGCCAAGGCTTCTTTAAGCAATATCGCATCCGGCCCGGCTTATATCGAATTGAACAGCGAGCCGAAAGATAAACCGCTGTATCGTCAGGTAAGCGATGGCATGAGCAAATTCCTCGACGCGAACCCCAACGGGACAGGGCATAACGCCTTCAATCCAAAACCCGCAAGGTTTGTGATCAGCGTGCTCAAATAGCGCAACGCCGCAATTGAAGGACAAACGCCATTCGTTATCGAATGGCGTCTGGATTTCACGGCCGATGATGTTCAGCAACGGGCCAGGCTATATCGTTGGAACATGTTTTCCTGCCCTTGGGCAGCCTCACTATGGGGCCATTGGAGGCAGCTACGCGATCGATCAACTGATCGTATGAATTGTTGTGATTGCCCCCCGTCCGTTCACTGGGCAATCTGGCGCGCCAGGCTTTGATCAGATCGTGGTACGCCACCATCACTGTCTGCCCTGCGGCCGATCCGTCGTCGTTGGCGATGTCTGCGAACTTGCGCCCCTTGTATTCTTTCAGACCGTCTGCATCGGGGCGTAAAGTCCCGTCGATGTCTTGCAGGTAAGGCTCCAGCGGCGACATGGCAGACCGCTGAGTGCAAGTGCCGGAATGGAGGTCAGGTCCATCCCGGCACGTTGTTGAAACCGGCAGCGCGCGGTCAGTTGATGTGGACGGGGATGAACAGGTCTTCGCGTTTGACGCGTGTCTGCCGATCAGTCAGCAGGCTCCAGTGGCGGTTTACCGAGTTGTAAACCAGCGTGCCCACTGTGTCGGGCTGGTAGCCGATGTGAGTCACGTAGACCCGCGCTGCCAACTCGTTGCGCTGCCGGTGTTGCTCGATATCGGCCAACAGCGCATCGACGCTGGCGTAGCCTTGGGCATTGATCACGTACAGCTGCAAGATCTCGAACAGCAGCGAGACTTGATAAAGATTGCCGGCGGTGGTCGCCACGCTGACCGATTCCACCGGTGTGTCATCGCCGATATCCGGCAATTGGACAGTCACGCTGGCGATGCGCAAGCGGTTGTCCTGCAATTGGATTTCGTCGCGAGTGACGGTTTCGTCCATTGTCCTGGTGTACAGATTCCAGCTTGAGGCGTTGGCCGTTTTTGCCGCAGCCCCAGGTGTGGCCAGGCGCACGATGCAGTTGCTGGCCAGGTAGATGTCGTACGTCGCGCTATGACCCTCAAGCAGATAAATGCCGGTATGCGCCCGGGATTCGATGACGATTTTGCTGGGGCGATCGGTCAGCAGCGGCTTCTCACTGATGGTGGGCCGGGTGAACGGGTATTTGCCGTTGCGCCGTTTCAGCCAGCTTCGAGTGCTGACCTGTCGTGCGCCAGGGTTCTTGGCGTCCGCTTCGTAGTCCAGGTGCGGCAGTTGCAGGCGATAGGACACTCCGTCCCGCATGACCACAACGATGTCTTGCGCCAGTTGCGGCGTGGTGACTTTGAGGCTGTTGCGCCCGCTGTACCCGGTGGCGGCAGCGATCGGTTGGATCACGCCCTTGAATGCCAGCACTTTTGCCGGCAACCGCAGCGACAGGCAGAAGTCTTTGTAGGTCAGGTGAGTATTGCCCGAAACGCCTTTGCGCACCTGAACGGCATAGCTGAGCTCGACGTCGATGATTTCGTCGTCGCCGTAGTCCAGAAAAACGCTGCGCGGCCTGGTGGCGCTGCGTGCGATGACGAATTCGACCTCGCGCTGCGTACGGGTGACAAAATGCCGGCCCAGGCTCTGATCGTCGATCGTCACCGTACCGCCATTGACGATCGCCGAGGCAGGTGCGGGCTGACCAATGACGGTCACGGCGACATCGATGTCCTGACTCGGCGCTGGACCTGGTTCCTGAGGGAGCTGAGCCAGCAGTTCGTAGCCATCCTGGGTGCGGAACAGCCATCGATCGTTATGCAGCCGACGCTGGCCGTCGACCATTCGATAGACGTTTTCCAGGGTCAGCACGTGGTCTGGGTCGTCGCCGTCCTTGCCGCGCAAGGAATTGATCACCAGCGAGGTGCCGATGATCTGCCAGCGCTGAATCACCGCGTGCGGCCAGCCCAACTCGATCACGCTCGAATGCGCGCTGTCCTCGGTAATTGTCGTGCGTGCGTTGGTGTGAGCGATGTAATAGCGATCGACGCCGCTACCGCCGTCCACGTGACATTCGAGGCCGTAGATGGCAATCGTGTCGTTGCCGGCACCGGCGCTGACGCGATCATGGCCATGGGCGGAGATCTGGTTGGCCTCGGTATTGCCGATGACGTGGCTGCTGCCTTTGCGCAGCGTCGAAACGTTCTCGAACGATGTCAGGTGCGCGACTTCAATGCCTGGGCTTTCCGGGTCCAGACCACGCAGCGTGACCTTGCCGCTCGGCAGGTCAATCCGATGGCCGATGTGTCGTGTATCAGTGGCCGGCCGCTGGCCTTCAAACGCAAACGTATCGCTACCGTCGCCGCCATCCAGCACATTGATGTGCGGCGGTTTGGTCAGCCGATCCAGTTCCTCGTCAGCGACCTGCTGATAGAACGCATCGTTTTTGTCGCCACCGCTGAGCGCCTTGTGTCCCTGGCGGTAGGTAAACAGGTTGGGCTGCGCCTTGACGCCAGCGACACGGTCATTGCCATCGCCCAGGCGCCAGAACACGCCTTTGCCTTCGCCTGCACTGCCGCTGACAACGCCCTTGAGGTTGTCGGGTAATCCATGGCTTGCATCGATGATATCGTCGCCGCCAACGATCACCGCCTGGCTGTCGAGTCTGAACGGCAGCTGCCCGACGCTTTCGTCCCACTGGTAACGCCATAGTTCGACAGGGCGCAATTCGGCGCGAAACGCGCCATTGACCACTTGGGCGATCGAGTCGCTGTAAGCGCCGGCAAGCATGTCTTTGGCCGACAGTTCGAGCTGTTTTTCGTAGTCACTGGAAAGCCTGGACAGCTTGAAGCGATCCATCACTTCGGTGTCCAGTTCCTTGCCGGTAAAAGCGAACCATCCCGAGCGCAGACGCTCGAGTGTTGTCAGTTCGATGTAATCATCGATCTGGTCGACGACCCTGGCGGCTTGATAGATCAATGAACCGGAGATGAGCAGTGCGGCAGCCGCGAGGCCGAGCGGGCCGGCAACACTGCCGAAACCGGCCAGCGCGGCGACGCCCAGCACCAGGCTGATGCCAGCGCCCGCTACACTCAGGGCAGCGCTGAAATAATGGTCCTGAGCTTCTTTGCCCGATGACGCGGCGGCGGCGTTGAACGATTTGATCGCGTCGACAATGTCGAACGGCAAGGTGATCGCGCTGGCGAACATTCCCGCGCCACGGCTCATGTATTTGCCGATCGAGGTCAGCGCAAAACCCCTCAGTACATTGCTGCCCTGGGTCAGCATCGCCTGGCCTGTTCTGGCCAGACCCCGCTCGATGATCAGCGAGCCGAGTTCTGCGGCGATGGATCCGCCGTAGTAGAGCATTTCCAGCGCCTCGCCTTTTTTGATCGCATCGGTCAGGGCCATGTAGCCGCTGTAGATGCCGAAGGCTTGCATGCCGACTCCTGCGCCGCTCATCAAATAGCTTCTGGTCTTGTTGATCCAGCCGGGCGCGTGTTCAAACGTGTCCGCCCGGTGGATTTCCAGCTTTTGCGCAGCCTTGCCCAATTTGTTGAGACGATCCATGGCGCTGCCCGAAACCAGCGGCGTATCACTGACGAACAATGGGCCGGCATCGACCGAGCGCTTGCAGGCAATCTCATAGAACAGCAGTGCCGCCATGTCATTGTCGGGAAAGTCCACGGCTTGCAAGCGGGACTGCACCTTTGCGGACTCGAAATGGAGTCCGTCCAGAAAAGCCTGATCCACGCGCTTCATGTTGGCATTCGCCGGACTGACAGGTTGACCGTCTACGGTCGCCCCCAGCGCTTGCAACTCGACCCGACTGATCACGACCTCGCCGATACGCAGTGGGCCCAGGTGTTTGTCGATTGCCTTCAGAGTCTGGCGAAGGGATGGGGGGCTGTCAGGCACCTCGCCTGGCACGTCCGCTCGATCGGGCATGGGTGTGGACGGCGTATGGGCATTGGCCGAGGCGTCTATGGGGGTAACTTGAAGCGCGCGCACGTGGGCGACATGAGCCGCGGGGACGATGAGTTTCGACACGTATTAATCCTTTAATGGTGTGCATGAGGAGCCGGTTTCCCTGGCGGCTTTACTTGAGCATTTGAAGTTCGGGCCAGGCGATGTCATGGGCAAACTCGTCCTTGTTGCCTGAGAGCCTGAGTATCGGCAGGCCCGCCGCCTCCACCTGGTCGATCAACTGGTCGTATTCGAACCGGTTGGAGTGCCCGGCATGGGTGGCCGCTTCGATGCGATCAGCGTTTGCGCCAGCCTGCTCTTTGATGTCTTCGACCCTGGCGCCCTTGGTCAGGTCTGTGTTCAGTAACCAGACACGCTCGGCTGAAACTCCGCTGCGCGTGACCGAGATCAGCCCTTCGAAATCGTCGGAGGGGAACCAGGTCGGCGGGGTGTCGCGCGCAGCGGAATTGAACATCATGTTTTCTTCGTGGGGGACGACCTCCAGATCGCGCGTGTCGAGCGCGTAGAGAAACATTTCCGTCTGCCGCGTGCGCGTGGACCGGTAGCCGCGCTCGTGATCCCATGCCACAGGGCTGTCAGGATCCGACCAGTCTGACGAGGAGTCACTCGGTGTATCACTGGCGTCGCTTGCGCCGCTTTCCGAACCGCTGTCGCCCGTGTCGCGTCCCGGGTATTTATGGGTCTGGCTGTTGAAACGCAGGTATTCGGGATCGGGGGCGCGGGCATATCCCTGTCCTGCCTGGAGACTGAACGTCGCGCTGATCGGCTTGTGTGTGGTCGCGCCGGGTTCGTGTTGATAGCGCGGCAGCATGGTGCCGTCGTTCGCCAGCTCGAACGGCGTGCGCTCGTCACCGCGAAACAGCGCCGGAATGTCCGTGCGGTACAGGCAGTTGTTCTTGTTGCGCAGATAACCGAGCTGTTTCAACAGCGCTTCGCGCACCTCGGGGGTCAGGCTGTTTTCTGCGTCGTACCAATCGTGGCGGGCATTGCGCTTGAGGTTGAGCTGCTCGAGCGCATCGGCGGCAAACTGGTCGAAGCGTTGCGGGTTGCTGACGTCCTCCAGCAAGCGCTTGTGCGCCAGTGCCCACGCCGGGAGCGTCAGATGGCTGGCCATTTCCTGCTGCAAACGCGACAGTTGCCTGGGCAGGAGATTGAACGATTGCATAAAGGCTTCGCGCTCGGCAAAGCCCATCTGCGGGTGCAGCCAGCGCAACGAATCGCGCAGCAGATCGGTCCGCGGATTTTCCGTGGTTGTGGGGTGTGCCCACTGTGGCGGCGTGCCGGTAGTCTGGGCTTCGACACGAAAGCGCGCGATGTCCTCGCCCTGTAGCCCATATAGCTGCCATATCTCATGATCGGTCCACTGTTTGAGGTGGGGCGGCGACGCTGCGAATCCACCCGCTGGGGGATCAACCGGTATGTAATTGCCATATGAATCCCGGAAGGCGAACAGCATGTCGTCTTTGCGTGAGCCAAATAGCGGATTCATTTCGTAATAGCCCTGAGCATCCGGCGAACGCCAGGACGGGCTGTAACGACTTTGATTGATGGGTGTTGTCACGGGGGCGAGGCGCGGTCGCTTTGGCGCGGGTTGTTCGGTCAGGCGCCAGGTGGGGCTGTCTGCGTTTTTGTACAGGCGCGGTCCGGAGGGAACGCGCTCGGTGAGTAACTTGCTGCGTAATGCGCCGGTTTCATCCTCACCCACATGCGTGGTTTGCAGAGCTCCCTGATATTCGACGTCTGCGAACTTTCTGCCAACGATCCAGCGAAATCCATCATTGTCGGCAGGCTGCATTCCACGCACAAAGGTCTCCGATAACCAGTAATCGTTTATTGAAGTGGAATGTTCCGAGCGATAGGCGCTGTGTGCCGGTAACTGAAAGATTTCAACCGCTGGCAACCGCGGATTCGCATCGGCAAGGGCGCTGTCGAAGTTGGTACTGTGCAGCGCAAGATCGGGGATGCCGGCTCTTGGCGATATTTCAATGCTGCTGACATCAAACATGGGCCGATGGGGCGTTGGCACGTTTGCATCAGTTTGATGCGTCGTTGTGACTGACGTCTTGCGGGGTATTTTTGGACTCATGAAAGACTCGATAAAAAATGGATTGTTGTATGACTCGGCAGAACTTCAATGCGTGGTTTGAATAAATATGGATAGCCAGCAAATGTCCGAGTCGGGCCCATCAATCTAACGGTTTTTCAAAAGCGCGAAACACTGAGCAGGCATGTTTCAACTTGAATATGTAACGCTAGTTTTGCGTCGATCGAGAATGCGGAAATTTCGGTTTTATAACCAGGAAAGTTAACCGGGAGGGAGGAAGTTTGCGTAGGTTGCAAGCGCCGCTCTTGTCGGAATGTTCCGAAAGAGCGGCGTATAAGAAATGTCGCTTGTAAATTGCCTGTTTTAGTAGGCGTAACGCAACAATGTATGTGGCAAGTGGCGCATAACGAAGAATCCGAACAGCGCGACCATGGACGGCAGGATCAGCCACCAGATCTTGAAAGGCATGGCGTTGAGCGGCGCCTGCCGCTGGTTTGACCACAGCATCGCGGCGCAGACGCAGCTGGCAAGCATTGCACCGGCCAATATGTCGGTTGGCCAGTGCGCGCCGAGATAGACCCGCGACAAAGCAATGGAGAATGCCGGGATGCAGGCAATCAGCAGCCACGTCAGGCGCATGCGTGGCGGCTGCCCGCGTCCGGCCAGGACACCCAGCGTCAGGAACAGGGCGAATGCGCCAGAAGCATGGCCGCTGGGCATGCTGTAGGTGGTCAATGGATCGCTGAGCACTTCCGGGCGTACCCTGGCGAAAAAATACTTGGTGCCGGTGTTGGCCATGGCGGTGATCAGCATGGTGGCGCCCGCGAACACTGCCTGGCGCCATTGCTTGCACAGCAACAGCAATATGACGAGCAGGGCGCTGAACAGCAGCATGTTGCGGAATTCGCCGATCAGGGTCAGCGTCACGGCGATTTCGTCCAGCGCTGGCTGGCGATGTTCCTGCACCAGAGTCATCACACCGTTGTCGAGCGCGGTGAGGTATGGATAGCCGATGAACAGCCCGATCAGGATCAACAGGCTCATGCCGCCGATCCAGATTGTCGCGCGACGATGGCGGCGCACGCTGCTGTTGACGCTCAGGCCGACCATCACCGCAATGCTGGCCGCGACAATCCCGGCTTCGAGCCAGAAACCTTCAGGCAATGGCAGGCGGAACGCTGCGCCCGTGGCCCAGCCCGGCAACAGATAAGCCAGGCTCCAGCCCGCAGCGGCCAGCAGGCTGACGGCGAAGAAACGCGGGAAGGGCATGTCACACATCCCGGCGACCATCGGCAGCATCGGCCGCAGCGGGCCGATGAAACGCCCGACCAGCAGGCTGGCGATGCCATAGCGCTGGAAGTACGACTCGGCGCCGGCCATCCATTCCGGGTGATGGCGTAGCCCGGGGAGGCGGCGGATGTTCTGGTGGAAATGGCGGCCGAGGAAGTAGGAAATCAGGTCGCCAAGAATGCCGCCAAGAAAGCCCAGCAGCAGCGTTTCGCTCAATGACAGCGCGCCGCTGCCGGCCAGCACCGCCACGGCAAACAGCAGCACCGTGCCCGGCACGATCAGCCCGGCGATCGCCAGACATTCCACGCACGCCACGATGAACACCGCTGCGGCCAGCCACTGCGGATTGGCGCCGAGCCATCCGGTGATGCTATCGAGCCATGGGCCCATACAGAAAAACTCCATTGATTCTTTAAGTAATTGTTACGCGTTTCACTGCTGGCCCGTGGGAGCGAGCCTGCTCGCGAATACGCTGTGTCAGACGATAGAAACGTTGGCTGGCACGACCCCTTCGCGAGCAGGCTCGCTCCCACAGGGGAGGTCATCATTCATTGACGGATTCGGCGTCGGTTACGGGAAGCAAAATATAATCCCGGCCTTCGACCTGACCCCGTCGCAGCGGGTTCCGCGTGCACCATTGCGCATACGCAGCGTCAACGAAGCGATACATCAGGTGTTCATCACGGCCCAGCGGGATGCCCAGCCGGGTGGTTTGAATAATCTGCGAGGGTGCCGGCCCCGTATCTTCGACCAGCAACAATTCATGATCGAAACGCTTGGCGTCCCACATCGGTACTTTCAAACCGAGTGCCTTGCACAGCAGCGTCTGCCCGGCGCACAACTTCTGCGTCGGCCGCGGTCGGCCCTGGGCATCGGGATTGTTCAGCAGCATCTGCGCCAGGCTCGCCGGGCCGCTGACCTCGTCGACCCACGGATAGGCGGATTTGATCAGCACGGCATTGCCCGGACCTTGCGCACTGAAGTTCAGCGAATCACCGCCGCGGGCGTAGTACATATAGATGTGGCCGCCATCCAGAAACAAAGCCTTACGCTTTTCTGTGTAACCGAGCGAGGCATGACTGCCTTTTTCCGCGAAGTAATAGGCTTCAGTCTCGATGATTCGCGCACTCAGCCACAGATCACCGACGCGATGGCGGATGACTTTGCCAAGCAGCGCCTGCGCCAGAACCTGGGCGTCGCGGTCGAAAAAACTGTCCGGCAGGCCCACGGGCAGGCGCGCGGACTCGGGGCAAAGGGGCACGTTGGTCATGATGGGCAAGGTTTATCCAGGCTCAAGAGGTCGTGATGATAACAACGCTGAGCTTAATTACGTCTGAACGCCGGCCAAACGCAGCTCATTTCGACCATCCGCCCGTCACCGCTGTTAGTCCCGGGACGCGGCAGCTATAATCTGCCGCTTTCCTCTTTGCCAAGACCCCAGCAGACCATGACTGAGTCCGTTCTTGACTACATGACCCGATTGGGTCGCGCCGCCCGCGCTGCCTCCAAGGTCATCGGTCGCGCCAGCACCGCGCAGAAAAACCGCGCTTTGCAGGCTGCCGCCAATGCTCTGGATGCTGCACGCGCCGAGCTGGCCGCAGCCAATGAGCTGGATCTGGCTGCCGGTCGCGCCAGCGGTCTGGAGCCGGCGCTGCTGGAACGTCTGGAACTGACCCCGGCACGCATCGACGGCATGATCGTCGGCTTGCGCCAGGTCGCTGCACTGGCGGATCCGGTCGGCGCGATCCGCGACATGAGCTTCCGTCCGTCGGGCATTCAGGTCGGCAAGATGCGCGTGCCGCTGGGCGTGATCGGGATCATCTACGAATCCCGTCCGAACGTGACCATCGATGCCGCCAGCCTGTGCCTGAAGTCCGGCAACGCGACCATCCTGCGCGGTGGCTCCGAGGCGATTCATTCCAATCGCGCGATTGCCGCGTGCATCCAGCGCGGTCTGGCCGAAGCCGAATTGCCCGCCGCCGTGGTGCAAGTGGTCGAAACCACTGACCGTGCCGCCGTCGGCGCGCTGATCAGCATGCCTGAATACGTTGACGTCATCGTGCCCCGTGGCGGTCGTGGCCTGATCGAACGCATCAGCCGCGATGCCCGCGTGCCGGTGATCAAGCATCTGGACGGCATCTGCCACGTTTACGTCAGCGAACACGCCGATCTGGCCAAAGCCCAGCGCATCGCTTTCAACGCCAAGACTTACCGTTATGGTATCTGCGGCGCGATGGAGACCCTGCTGATCGATCAGGCTGTTGCCAGGGATTTCCTGCCGTCGATGGCCGCGCAGTTCCGCGAAAAAGGCGTTGAACTGCGCGGTTGCGAGCGCACCCGGGCGATCATCGAAGCGGTCGCGGCCAGCGAAGACGACTGGCACACCGAGTACCTGGCGCCGATTCTGTCGATCCGCGTGGTCGACGGTCTGGAGCAGGCGATCGAACACATCAACCATTACGGCTCCCATCACACCGACTCGATCGTCAGCGAAAACCTCGCTGACACTCGCCGGTTCGTGGCGGAAGTCGACTCGGCCTCGGTGATGATCAACACGCCGACCTGCTTTGCCGATGGATTTGAATACGGATTGGGTGCCGAGATCGG
Source organism: Pseudomonas sp. H26/SER47-MNA-CIBAN-0231 (assembly GCF_040310465.1). Classification (NCBI taxonomy): domain Bacteria; kingdom Pseudomonadati; phylum Pseudomonadota; class Gammaproteobacteria; order Pseudomonadales; family Pseudomonadaceae; genus Pseudomonas; species Pseudomonas sp. H26/SER47-MNA-CIBAN-0231. The sequence goes on from NZ_JBEOPW010000010.1 coordinate 107,601, forward strand.
CATTTCTACTGATAAGCTGCACGCCCGCGGCCCGGTCGGGCTCGAGGGGCTGACCTGCGAGAAGTACATCGTGGTCGGCGATGGCCAGTTGCGCGGCCAGGCGACGGTCTGACTTGACCGACCTCGACCTGACAGCGCCGCACACCGGCAGCGAGTCGCGCCCGCAACGCATTGGCGTGCTGGGCGGTACGTTCGACCCGGTGCATATCGGCCATTTGCGTGGCGCACTGGAAGTTGTCGAAGCGCTGGCGCTGGACGAGTTGCGTCTGATGCCGAACGCGCGCCCGCCACATCGCGGGACGCCGCAGGTGTCGGCGCAGGATCGGCTGGCGATGGTCGAGTGCGCGGTGGCCGGATTGCCGCCGCTGGTGGTGGACGCCCGCGAATTGCAGCGGGACAAACCGTCCTGGACCATCGATACCCTGGAGTCGCTGCGCGCAGAGATGCCCGTCGAGACCCAGGTTTTTCTGCTTTTGGGCTGGGACGCATTTTGCGGCCTGCCCACTTGGCACCGCTGGGAAGAGTTGCTCCAGCATTGCCACATCCTGGTGCTACAGCGCCCGGACGCCGACAGCGAACCGCCGGATGCCTTGCGCAACCTGCTGGCAGCGCGTTCGGTGAGCGACCCGCTGGCCCTGAAAGGGCCGAGCGGACAGATTGCATTCGTCTGGCAGACACCGCTCGCGGTTTCCGCCACCCAGATCCGTCAACTGCTGGCCAGCGGTAAGTCGGTACGTTTCCTGGTGCCCGACGCGGTCCTGGCCTACATCGATGCGCACGGTCTGTACCGTGCGTCGAACTGAACAAGGCGCGCTTCACCGATACGGATCACCGTATCCCCAAGCCGCCGAATACATGAGCAAAACGAGTTACATATGACTGATAAAGATCTACCGAAAGTAAAGCGCAAAGGCACGTTCAAGAGCGCACCACTGCCGGAAGCCGTCAACACCAACGAGCCGCTCAAGGGCGACGAACTGGTCAAGATTGCCGTCGCTGCGCTGGAAGACGTCAAGGCCCAGGACATCCAGATCATCGATGTGCGCGACAAGCAGAGCATCACTGACTACATGATCATCGCCACCGGTACCTCCAATCGCCAGATCAACGCGATGCTGGACAAGGTCCGCGAGGAAGTGAAAAAGCAGGGCGCCAAGCCTCTGGGCGAAGAAGGCAAGGGCGATAGCGACTGGGTTCTGCTCGACCTCGATCTGGTGATCGTGCACATGATGACTGCCTCGGCGCGTCAGTTCTACGACCTGGAGCGCCTGTGGGCCGGTGCCGAGCAAAGCCGTGCGGCCGATGCCAAGCACCACAGCCCGGAAAACACCCACGAGCATTTCACCAAGCTCAACAAAGACCAGTTCTAAGGGATTGCTGTGCGACTGCGCCTGATCGCCGTCGGTTCACGCATGCCGAAGTGGGTGGAAGAAGGCTGGCATGAATATGCCAAGCGTCTTCCGTCCGAGCTGGCGCTGGAACTGGTGGAAATTCCGCTCAATACCCGTGGCAAGAATGCCGACGTGGCCCGTTTCATCCGCCAGGAAGGCGAAGCCATGCTGGCCAAGGTCGGGCACAACGAGCGGATCGTCACGCTGGAGGTTCACGGCAAGCCGTGGAGCACCGAGCAACTGGCGGTCGAACTCGATCGCTGGCGCCTGGATTCGCGCACGGTCAACTTCATGGTCGGCGGCCCGGAAGGGCTGGCACCGGAAGTCTGTGCCCGCGCTGACCAGCGCTGGTCATTGTCGCCGCTGACCTTGCCGCACCCGCTGGTGCGGATCCTGATCGGCGAACAGTTGTACCGTGCCTGGACCGTGTTGTCCGGCCACCCTTACCACAAGTAAGCCTGCCCTCATGTCTCAGCCGATCCGCATCAAGGACCACGAAAAGGACGCCCGTCTGGTGCGCAGCCGTGTCGTGTTCGGTGCGATCGTGATTGTGGCGCTGATCTGTGTGTTGATCGCGCGTCTGTATTACCTGCAGGTGATCCAGTACGAGTACCACTCGACCCTGTCGGAAAACAACCGCGTCCATGTGCAGCCGATTCCGCCGACGCGCGGGCTGATTTTCGACCGCAACGGCGTAGTCGTGGCCGACAACCGGCCGAGCTTCAGCCTGAGCATGACCCGCGAGCGCTCCGGCGACTGGCAGCAGGTGCTCGACGTCATCGTCGAGGTCCTGGAGCTGACGCCCGAGGACCGGGTGATCTTCGAGAAACGCATGCGGCAGGGGCGTCGGCCGTTCGAGCCGGTGCCGATCCTGTTCGAGCTGACCGAAGAGCAGATCGCCCGCATCGCGGTGAATCAGTTCCGCCTGCCCGGGGTGGAAGTGGTCGCGCAACTGGTCCGGCATTACCCGCAGGGCGCGCACTTTGCGCACTCGGTGGGCTACATGGGGCGGATCAACGAGAAAGAGCTGAAATCGCTGGATCCGGTCAACTACAGCGGCACCCACCACATCGGCAAGACCGGCATCGAGCGTTTCTACGAGCCGGAACTGCACGGTCAGGTCGGTTACGAGGAAGTCGAGACCAACGCCCGTGGCCGCGTGTTGCGGGTGCTCAAGCGCACCGATCCGATTCCCGGCAAGGACATCGTTCTGAGCCTCGACATCAAGTTGCAGGAAGCCGCCGAAGCCGCACTGGGTGGGCGACGTGGCGCGGTGGTGGCGCTCGATCCGAAGACCGGCGAAGTGTTGGCGATGGTCAGTCAGCCGAGTTTCGACCCGAACCTGTTCGTCACCGGCATCAGCTTCAAGGCCTACGCCGAGTTGCGTGATTCCATCGACCGGCCGCTGTTCAACCGCGTGCTTCGTGGTCTGTACCCGCCGGGCTCGACGATCAAACCGGCGGTAGCGATTGCCGGTCTTGACGCTGGCGTGGTCACGGCTTCGAGCCGGGTGTTCGACCCGGGCTATTACATGCTGCCCAACTACGACCACAAGTATCGCAACTGGAACCGTACCGGTGACGGCTTCGTCGACCTCGACACGGCGATCATGCGGTCCAACGACACCTACTTCTATGACCTGGCGCACAAGCTCGGCATCGATCGGCTGTCGACCTATATGAACAAGTTCGGCATCGGCCAGAAGGTCTCGCTGGACATGTTCGAAGAATCCCCGGGCCTGATGCCGTCGCGCGAATGGAAACGCGCGACGCGCAAACAGGCGTGGTTCCCCGGCGAAACCCTGATTCTCGGGATCGGCCAGGGCTACATGCAGTCGACGCCGCTGCAATTGGCCCAGGCCACGGCGCTGGTGGCCAACAAAGGCATCTGGAACCGTCCGCACCTGGCCAAGTCCCTCGACGGGGTGAAGCCGGTGGATGAAAACCCGATGCCGAACATCGTCCTGCGCGACCCGTCCGACTGGAACAAGGTCAACCACGGCATGCAGCAGGTGATGCACGGTGCCCGTGGCACCGCGCGCAAAGCGGCGATCGGCGCGCAATACCGCATCGCCGGCAAGTCCGGTACCGCGCAGGTGGTGGCGATCAAGCAGGGCGAGAAATACGACCGCTCCAAGGTCCAGGAACGCCACCGCGACCACGCCCTGTTCGTCGGCTTCGCCCCGGCCGATGATCCGAAAATCGTCGTGTCGGTGATGGTCGAGAACGGTGAGTCCGGTTCCGGCGTTGCCGCGCCGGTGGTGCGCCAGGTCATGGACGCCTGGCTGCTCGACCAGGATGGCCACCTGAAAGCCGAGTACGCCAGCCCAATCACTGCGGAGGCCCCGGCCCGTGATGAATAATTTCGATCGCATGCTCTCCAGCGAGGATGTGATGCGTCGCCGCGCGACGTTGCTGCAAAGACTGCATATCGATGGCCCGCTGTTGATCCTGTTGCTGATTCTCGCCGCCGGCAGCCTGTTCGTGCTGTATTCGGCCAGCGGCAAGAGCTGGGAGCTGCTCGGCAAGCAGGCCACATCCTTCGGCATCGGCCTGGTGGCGATGATTGTCATCGCCCAGTTCGAGCCGCGTTTCATGGCGCGTTGGGTGCCGCTCGGTTACGTGATCGGCGTGGTCTTGCTGATCGTCGTCGACATCATGGGCCACAACGCCATGGGCGCCACGCGCTGGATCAACATCCCCGGGGTGATCCGCTTCCAGCCCTCGGAATTCATGAAGATCCTGATGCCGGCAACCATCGCCTGGTACCTGTCCAAACGCACGCTGCCGCCGCAGCTCAAGCACGTCGGCATCAGCCTGATGCTGATTGGCGTGCCGTTCATTCTGATCGTGCGCCAGCCCGATCTCGGTACCTCGCTGCTGATTCTCGCCGGTGGCGCCTTCGTGCTGTTCATGGGCGGCCTGCGCTGGCGCTGGATTCTCAGCGTGCTGGCGGCGGCGGTGCCGGTGTCGGTGGCGATGTGGTTTTTCGTCATGCACGACTATCAGAAGCAACGGGTCCTGACTTTCCTCGACCCGGAAAGCGATCCGCTCGGCACCGGCTGGAACATCATCCAGTCCAAAGCCGCGATCGGTTCCGGTGGCGTATTCGGCAAAGGCTGGTTGCTCGGCACCCAGTCACACCTGGACTTTCTCCCGGAAAGCCACACCGACTTCATCATTGCTGTGCTTGGCGAAGAGTTCGGTCTGGTGGGGATTTGCGCGCTGCTGCTGATCTATCTGTTGTTGATCGGTCGCGGGCTGGTGATCACCGCCCAGGCGCAAACGCTGTTCGGAAAATTGCTCGCCGGCGCGTTGACCATGACTTTTTTTGTTTACGTTTTCGTCAACATCGGTATGGTCAGTGGCCTGTTGCCGGTCGTGGGGGTGCCGTTGCCGTTCATTAGCTACGGAGGAACTTCGCTGGTGACGCTGCTGTCAGCGTTTGGGGTTTTGATGTCGATCCATACCCATCGCAAGTGGATCGCACAGGTTTGAATAAGGTGAAGAGTGCAATGCAAGTAATGCGTGGCTGGGCGACTCGATGCGCGCCGCTGGTTGGCCTGATGGGCCTGCTGGGGAGCGTGCAGGAAGCGCTGGCCGGCGACTATGAAGGCTCGCCGCAGGTGGCCGAATTCGTCGGCGAAATGACCCGCGACTACGGTTTCGCCGGTGAACAACTGATGGGTGTGTTCCGCGAGGCGCAACGCAAGCAGTCGATTCTCGACGCCATCTCCAGACCCGCCGAACGGGTCAAGCAGTGGAATGAATATCGCCCGATGTTCATCACTGACGCGCGCATCGCCCGGGGTGTCGATTTCTGGCGTCAGCACGAGGCGACCCTGGCCCGTGCCGAGCAGGAATACGGCGTGCCGGCACAAGTGATCGTGTCGATCATCGGCGTCGAGACCTTTTTCGGACGTAATACCGGTAATTTCCGCGTGATCGATGCTTTATCGACCCTCGGCTTCGACTATCCTCCCCGTGCCGAATTTTTCCGCAAGGAATTGCGTGAGTTCCTCCTGCTGGCCCGTGAAGAGCAGGTCGACCCGCTGACCCTCAAAGGCTCGTACGCCGGGGCCATGGGGCTGCCGCAGTTCATGCCGAGCAGCTTTCGTGCCTACGCGGTGGATTTCGACGGTGACGGCCACATCAATATCTGGAACAACCCGGACGACGCCATTGGCAGCGTCGCCAGCTACTTCAAGCGTCACGGCTGGGTCGCCGGTGAGCCGGTGGTCAGCCGCGCCGATGTGCGCGGCGAGCAGGCCGATGAAGGCCTGACCACCGGTATCGAGCCGGTGAAGACGGTCGCAGAGTTGCGGGCGCTGGGCTGGTCAAGTCATGATGCGCTGCGCGATGATATGCCGGTTACCGCATTTCGCCTCGAAGGCGACAACGGCCCTGAATACTGGATGGGCCTGCAGAATTTCTACGCGATCACGCGTTATAACCGCAGCGTGATGTACGCCATGGCCGTACATCAACTGTCTGAACAGCTGGTACAAGCACGGGGCGTCAAGTAATGCAGGCATTGCCTAACAATAAACCCCTGAAGCTGGTGGCTTTCGCTGCGTTGGCAGTCCTGGTCGCCAGTTGCACGACCAGCCGTACGCCGACGCAGAAAACCCCGTCCACCGCTGTCCGCGCCCAACCGGGCCTGGACATCAACCGCGCGCACAAAGACGGCGCGCCGTGGTGGGATGTCGATGTTTCGCGCATCCCGGATGCGACACCGACCCTGCACACCGGCCCGTACAAGGCCAACCCGTACACCGTGCTGGGCAAGACCTATTTTCCGTTGCAGGAATCCAAGACCTACGTGGCTTCGGGCACAGCGTCCTGGTACGGCACCAAGTTCCATGGCCAGAACACCGCCAACGGCGAAGTGTATGACCTGTACGGCATGAGTGCGGCGCACAAGACCTTGCCGCTGCCAAGTTACGTTCGGGTGACCAACCTGGACAACAACAAGACGGTGATCCTGCGCGTCAACGACCGTGGGCCGTTCTACTCCGATCGCATCATCGACTTGTCCTACGCAGCGGCGAAGAAGCTCGGCTATGCCGAAACCGGCACCGCGCGGGTCAAGGTCGAAGGCATCGATCCGCAGCAGTGGTGGGCGGCCAAGGGCCGTCCGGCGCCGCTGATGCTCAATGAGCCGCAAGTGGCGCAGAATAGCGCGCCAGTGATCACGGCGTCGGCCGGCACCGTCGAGCAATGGACACCGCCGCCGCAGCAACACGCCGCGGCCGTGGTGCCCGTGCAGATCGATGCAAAAAAAAACGCTTCTGCACCAGCGTCTGGCCAGTATCTGCAGGTGGGCGCGTTCGCCAACCCGGACGCTGCCGAACTGCTGAGGTCGAAGCTCAGCGGGATGGTGAGCGCGCCGGTGTTCATCAGCTCGATCGTGCGCAATCAGCAGACCCTGCACCGGGTACGCCTGGGGCCGATCGGCTCGCCGGGTGAGATCGCCCAGGTGCAGAACAGTGTGCGGCTGGCCAATCTGGGTTCGCCCAGCGTGGTCACCGAGTAACACGTAGACCTTGATTGACGGTTCACTTGCGGTATTCGGGGGGTGAACCAGGTTGTTGGCTCGTCGAAGAACAAAAGCCCGGCAAGGGTGACTGGAGTGAGCAACTGAACACGCGATGGCCCGTTAGAAGGCTGTCTGAATAAGTTTTGCCTTCGGGCAAGTTTCCATTAGCGATTTCGAGAGACGGATGAACATCACCACCTTTGCCAAACGCCTGTGTCTGCTAGTCCCGCTGCTCCTCTCGCCAGCCGCCTTCGCGGCCGAGATGATGCCGTCGCCACCACAACTGGCCGCCAAGGCCTACGTTCTGATGGACGCCAGCAGCGGCAACGTGCTGGTCGAAAACAACGGCGACCAGCGTCTGCCACCGGCCAGCCTGACCAAGCTGATGACCGCGTACATCGCAACCCTGGAAATCCGTCGCGGTCAGATCGGTGAAAACGATCCGGTGACCGTCAGCGAAAACGCCTGGCGCACCGGCGGTTCGCGGATGTTCATCAAGGTCGGTTCGCAGGTGACTGTCAGCGACCTGCTGCACGGCATCATCATCCAGTCCGGTAACGACGCCAGCGTCGCCCTGGCCGAGCACATCGCCGGCAGCGAAGACGCCTTCGCCGATCTGATGAACAAGACCGTCACCGAACTGGGCATGACCAATACCCACTTCATGAACCCGACCGGTCTGCCAAACCCTGAGCACTACTCGTCGGCGCACGACATGGCGATTCTGGCCCGTGCGATCATCCACGAAGACCCGGCTCACTATGCGATCTACTCGCAGAAAGAGTTCTTCTGGAACGGCATCAAGCAGCCTAACCGCAACCTGCTGCTGTGGCGCGACAAGACCGTTGACGGTCTGAAAACCGGCCACACCGACGAAGCCGGCTACTGCATGGTGTCCTCGGCGGTACGTGACGGCCAGCGTCTGATCGCCGTGGTGTTCGGCACCAACAGCGAAGTGGCCCGCGCCGCTGAAACCCAGAAGCTGCTGACCTACGGTTTCCGCTTCTTCGAAACCCAGACCTTCTACCAGAAGGGCACCGAACTGGCGCAGGCGCCGGTATGGAAAGGCACCACCAGCCAGGTCAAGGCCGGCCTGGCGCAAGACCTGACCATGACTCTGCCAAAAGGCCAGCTGAAGAAGCTCGCTGCCAGCATGACCATGAACCCGCAACTGGTTGCGCCAATCGCCAAGGGCGACGTGATCGGTAAAGTCGAAGTCAAACTGGAAGACAAGGTGGTGCACAGCGCTGACCTGATCGCTCTGGACGGCGTCGAGGAGGGTGGTATCTTCCGCCGCATGTGGGATAGCATCCGTCTATTCTTCTACGGCTTGTTCAACTGATTTTGTGTTGACCTGCATGGCCCCGCCCCGATCCGGTGCGGGGCCATGTGCGTTACCACGGCTTGCGCTATAGAGGCCGTTACGCCATGACCGATACCGAAGTACAGGCGCCAAAGATCGAATTTCCCCAGACTGATTACCCGATCAAGGTGATCAGCGATACGGGCGTCGGCCGCAAAGACCAGATCATCGAGATCGTCAAGAAACACGCGACCATCAATGACGAGCGCATCGACGAGCGTCAGAGCAGCACCGGTAAGTACACCACCATCCAGCTGCACATCGTCGCCACCGATCAGGATCAGCTGTACAACATCAACAGCGAACTGCGGGCGACCGGCTTCGTGCACATGGTGTTGTGATGCACGGCACGCTGGGCTTTCGCGAGCTGGGCCAGATGGCTTACGAGCCGGTCTGGCATGCCATGCAACGCTTTACCAACGAACGCGGCAATACTGCCGCCGACGAAATCTGGCTCGTCGAACACCCGCCGGTGTTCACCCAGGGCCAGGCCGGCAAGGCTGAACACCTGTTGCTGCCGGGAGATATTCCGGTGGTGCAGGTCGATCGTGGCGGCCAAGTGACTTATCATGGCCCCGGGCAACTGGTGGCTTATCTGTTACTGGATGTACGCAAGCTGGGTTTCGGCGTGCGTGATCTGGTCAGCCGCATGGAAGCCTGCCTGATCGAACTGCTGGCCAGCTACGGCGTCACCGCCGCCGCCAAGCCAGATGCTCCCGGCGTATACGTCGATGGAGCGAAAATCGCTTCTCTGGGTTTGCGCATTCGCCACGGTTGTTCCTTTCATGGCCTGGCCCTGAACGTGGATATGAACCTGGAACCGTTTCGACGGATTAATCCCTGCGGCTACGCCGGGCTGGCCATGACCCAGCTGAGCGATCACGCAGGATCGATTGAATTTGCCGAGGTAAGTGCCCGGCTGCGCGCGCAGCTCGTCAAACACCTCGACTATGCTGAGCAGACGACCCTCACGGGCGGAATCGACTGATATGACTACTGATGCAGTGCAAACCATGATCCCGACGCTCGACGTGACCGAGCGCCCGGCCCCGCGTCCCAAGGTTGAAGCCGGCGTCAAGCTGCGCGGCGCCGAGAAGGTTGCACGCATCCCGGTCAAGATCATCCCGACCACCGAACTGCCGAAGAAACCCGACTGGATCCGCGTGCGCATCCCGGTTTCGCCGGAAGTCGATCGCATCAAGAGCCTGCTGCGCAAGCACAAGCTGCACAGTGTCTGCGAAGAAGCGTCCTGCCCGAACCTCGGCGAATGCTTCTCCGGCGGCACCGCAACCTTCATGATCATGGGCGACATCTGCACCCGTCGCTGCCCGTTCTGCGACGTTGGCCACGGTCGTCCGAAGCCACTGGACGTCAACGAGCCGGAAAGCCTGGCGATCGCCATCGCCGACCTCAAGCTCAAATACGTGGTGATCACGTCGGTGGACCGCGACGACCTGCGTGACGGCGGTGCCCAGCACTTTGCCGACTGCATCCGCGAAATCCGCAAACTGTCGCCAAACGTGCAGCTCGAGACCCTGGTCCCGGACTACCGTGGCCGCATGGACATCGCCCTGGAAATCACCGCTGCCGAGCCGCCGGATGTGTTCAACCACAATCTGGAAACCGTGCCGCGCCTGTACAAGGCTGCGCGTCCGGGCTCGGATTACCAGTGGTCGCTGACCCTGCTGCAACGCTTCAAGCAGATGATGCCGCATATCCCGACCAAATCCGGCCTGATGCTGGGTCTGGGCGAGACCGACGAGGAAGTCATCGAAGTCATGAAGCGCATGCGCGAACACGACATCGACATGCTGACCCTCGGTCAATACCTGCAACCGTCGCGCAGTCACTTGCCGGTGCAGCGTTTCGTGCACCCGGACACCTTCGCCTGGTTCGCCGAAGAAGGTTACAAGATGGGCTTCAAGAACGTCGCTTCGGGCCCGCTGGTACGTTCCTCGTACCACGCCGACGAGCAGGCGAAGCTGGTCAAGGCCGAACTGCTGGGTTCCTGATTCACTGCTGATGTAAAAATGCCCGCCGAGGACGGTTCCTCGGCGGGCATTTTTTTGCCTGAGACATGGGGCTTTTGTTTGTCTCTTGAGCTGACTACTGTGTGCATGACTTTACCGCTGGAGCCCAAGGATGACCGTTCGACCGAGCCACACCCTGATTGCCCACCGAGCCGTACCGGCGCTGCCCTCTGAAGGGACGATCGGCGTCATCGCGCCTGCCGGTCCCGGCGCCCTCGACACTGAAAAAGCGCTGCAATGGATGCGCGCGCGCGGCTATGGGCTGAAGGTGTTTCCGGCTGTCTATGAGAAGGACGGCTATCTGGCTGGCAGTGACGACGTACGCCTGCGCGATCTGCACGCGGCCTTCGCTGATCCTGAAGTCGACGCGATCATTTGCCTGCGCGGCGGCTACGGCACGCCGCGTCTGCTCGACCGAATCGATTACGACCTGCTCAGCCGGCATGCCAAGCCGTTTGTCGGCTATAGCGACATCACCGCGCTGCATCTGGCCATCAGTCGCTACGCCGGGTTTGTGACCTTTCACGGGCCGCTGCTCAATGCCGACCTGCTCGGCGACAAGGAGCCGCCGACCGTCACGTCATTCTTCGCCATGCTGCGCGGGCAAATGAAGTCAGGGAGTGTGCTGAGCCATCCAGCGGCTTATCCGTTATCCACCGTCGAACCGGGCATCGCTCACGGGCGTTTGCTCGGCGGCAACCTGGCGATGATTGCTGCAACCCTCGGCACGCCCTACGAGATTGATGTCGAAGGGGTGATCCTGTTCATCGAGGACATCAACGAGCCGCTGTATCGCATTGATCGGCTGCTGACCCAGATGCGTCTGGCCGGCAAGCTGGCCCGACTGCGCGGTGTGCTGGTCGGTGATATCGCCGGGGTGGAGGTCGACGCGCTGAATCGCCTGCTCAAGCAAACCTTTGAGCCGTTGCGAATTCCGGTGTTGTCGGGTTGGCGCAGTGGCCATTGCGACCCGAACCTGACACTGCCGTTGGGCGCGCTGGTGCGCCTGGATGCAGGGAAGCAGGAGTTGCTGCTGGAGCAGGATGTGGTCATCCGATAATTCGGGAGGCAAAAGATCGCAGCCTTCGGCAGCTCCTACATGGGATTGATGATCGTCCTGTAGGAGCTGCCGAAGGCTGCGATCTTTTGATTTGCTCTATTGGGCGCGCAGGCTCTCAAGCAACTTGTGCGTTGGATACCCATCCGCCGGCCAGCCCAGCGCCTGCTGGGCACTGCGAATGGCCTTGCGGGTATTGGCGCCGATAATCCCGTCCGCTGTGCCGGCGTCGTAATTACGCGCGCTCAATAGCGTCTGCAGTTCGATGCGCTCGGTGCGGCTCAGCGGCAGATCATCTTTCGGCCAGTCGCCATTGATCAGGCCCGCGCCTTCAAAGCGCTCGGACAACAGGCTCACCGCCAGCGCATACGACGACGAATTGTTGTACTTGAGAATCGCCCGGAAGTTGTCGAGGATGAGGAACGCCGGGCCGCGATAACCGGCCGGCAGCAGCAGGGCGGCGGACAGTTGTTCGGAACCGGCTGGCACCTGCGCACCATTGGGCAGGTTCACACCCAGTTGCCGCCATTCGGCGACGCTTTTGCGAATCGCGCCATCGGCCAGCGTGTAGTTGAAACCGCTCGGCAATTGCACTTCGAAACCCCACGGCTGGCCGCGTTGCCAGCCCGAGCTTTGCAGGTAATGCGCGGTCGAGGCCAGCGCATCGGCCGGGCTGCCCCAGATGTCGCGGCGACCGTCACCGTCAAAGTCCACGGCGTGGGTGTTGTAAGTGGTCGGAATGAACTGGGTCTGGCCCATCGCGCCGGCCCAGGAGCCGAGCATTTTCTCCGGGGTGATATCGCCCTGTTGCAGAATCTGCAGGGCGGCAATCAATTGCGCGTGAGCAAAGCCCGGACGACGCCCCTCGTAGGCGAGGGTGGCCAGCGAGTTGATCACCGACTTGCTGCCCTGAAACTGGCCGAAATTGCTTTCCATGCCCCACACCGACACCAGCGCCTGGCGATCAACGCCATAACGCTGCTCGATGCTTTGCAGAATGTCGGCGTACTGGTTGATCAGCGCCTGGCCCTTGCGGACGCGCAGTGGCGACAGCGCACCGTCGAGGTATTCCCACACCGGGCGGGAAAACTCCGGCTGACTGCGATCGGCGCGAATCACGCTGGCGTCGAAGCTGATGTTGGCAAATGCCCGATCGAACAGCTCGGGGCGAATCCCGGCGGCGAGGGCGTCCTTGCGGAAGCCCGCCTGCCATTCGGCAAAGGTCTGGGTCGGTTGAATATCGAGCGGATCAGCGGACGGCACTACCGGCGGAATGATCGCTGGGGCCGTGGTGACCGGGGCAGCTTGAAGCGGTTGTGCATCGGCGGCGGTGGGTTTTTCCGCGCAGGCGACAAGCAGAATGAAGCTGGAGGCAGCGATCAATTGGCGCACGGGCCAACGACGGGAAAGACTTGGGGGCATGCACAATTCCAGGGGAAACGAATCAGGTGCAGACCTTAACATGAGCGGGGGGTGGTGCGCTTCAGGCAGCCAGAAAGTAAAAAGCCTCCCGGTTGTCAGACCGGAAGGCTTCGCGGCGGTAGCTGCCTTTGCCCTTGGCTGGTCGTTCCTGGCGGCTGCGGAACAAGGGCTGGGCGACGATGGATTTGGCCTTGTTGGGGCCATGCTTTGCTGGCTTTTTGCTCATGAGGGTTCTCTGGATTGAGTGGGTTTGGCGCGGCAAATAATCTGCCGATGTTGGGCGTCTGTCCAGTGCCTGTTGTGTAGGAATGTTCTGGCGCTTTCGCGAGCAAGCTTGCTCCCACATTTGGAATGCATTTCAATGTGGGAGCGAGCTTGCTCGCGAATGGCCGTTATGCGGGAAACAGGTTATTCGGCAGGAAGTGTCAGGCGCTGGCCAGCCATCAACAACGCCAGACGACTCAAGCTCATCCACGGCGAACCCGCCGCCTGGCCCTTGATCTGCGCGTCGATACGCTGCGCTTCGAGCAACAATTGCGCCCAGCGTTGCGCCGAGTAGCGTTGCAGTGCCTTGCTCATCAGCGGCTTGCGCTTGTCCCAGACCGGCGGTTTCGATTGGCTGAAACACTTGTCCAGTGGCGTGCCCTGGCTGTATTGCAGGGAAATGTTGGCCAGCAGGCGCAACTCCCGCGCCAGTGCCCAGAGGATCACCGGCGGTTCGACGCCTTCGCCGCGCAGGCCCTCAAGCATGCGCAAGGCGTGGGCCGGTTCGCCGTTGAGCACCGCGTCGGTCAGGCCGAACACGTCGAACCGGGCACTGTCGGCTACGGCGGCCTGCACGGTTTCGATGGTGATCTGCCCACCTTCGGCCATCAGTTTGAGCTTTTCGATTTCCTGGGCGGCGGCGAGCAGGTTGCCTTCGACACGCGCGGCAATCAATTCGACGGCGTCCTGACTGGCCGACAGGCCTGCCTGGGACAGGCGCTGACGAATCCAGCTCGGCAGCTGATTGGCATCCACCGGCCAGATCTGCACGAACTGGGTTTGCTGGCCTTCGACCAGTGCCTTGCCCCACTTGGTTTTCTGCGCGCTGCCATCGAGCTTCGGCAAGCTGATCAGCAGGACAGTGTCTTCAGCGGGGCGTGAGCAGTATTCGATCAGCGCGGCGGCGCCTTTGTCGCCAGGTTTACCGGATGGCAGGCGCAGTTCCAGCAGGCGTTTTTCGGCGAACAGCGACATGCTTGCGCCGGCCTGCAGCAACGTACCCCAATCGAAATTGGCATCGGCGGCGAACACCTGACGTTCGTCGAAACCTTGCTGACGGGCAGCGGTGCGGATGGCGTCGGCGGCTTCCTGACACAGCAACGGATCATCGCCGCTGATGATGTAAACCGGCGCGAGTGCGCCTTGCAGGTGTTTGCCGAGTTGCGCGGGAGCGAGCTTCATAAAGAAGGGCGAGCGGGGCGCCTGAGCACCCCGGCCGTCTTACTGCTGCGGGATTTCGAGCGGCGACTGACGCGGAGTTTCCGCCTCAGCCTTCTGCGCCGCTTCCAGCGCATCGGCTTCAGCCTTGGCGCGGTCGTTGGCGGTTTGCTGCAGTTGCTGCAACTGGCCCGGGGTCAGCTGCGACAGGCGCAGCATCATGCGTTGCACCAGCTCGCGACGGATTTCATGACGGGCGTCGTTGGCTTCCTGATCGGAGCCGACGAGGTTGTTGCCGTCGTGAATGAACACCTTCTGCACTTCGAGCTTGTCGCTAAGCAGGGACAGGTCTTTGTCGCCGCGGATGTCATAGCTCAGCACAGTGTTGACCTGATACTCGCCTGTGCGCCCGGCACCGGCATAGCTGAGAATGCGCTGGCTTTCCTGCTCGTCAGCCAGATACAGCTTGTACGGCGCGCCGCTGTAAACCTTGACGCCGCTGGACTCCAGCGTCTGACGCAGCTGTCTTACGGTTTCGCCATAAGCGTTACGCGCGCTCAGGTCGATTTCCTTGATCGACAGTTCGTTGGTGCCGGTACCACGCAACTGGAAACCGCAGGCGCTCAGCAGAACGGCGAGGCCCATCACCAGCAGATTGCGTTTGATCATTGTGTTGCTCCCCTTGAAACCAGGTGAGCCGACTCTGCGGCCCGAAAGGTTTTACTGGCTGCCAGGCGAGCCTGGCAGCCGATCCAATTTAGCTGGCGACGATGTTGACCAGTTTGCCCGGCACCACGATCACTTTGCGAATGGTCAGGCCGTCGACGAAACGCAGCACGTTTTCGTTGACGCGCGCGGCGGCTTCGATCTCTTCGCGGGTGGCGCTGGCCGGCATTTCGATCTGCCCGCGCAGCTTGCCGTTGACCTGAATGACCAGGGTCAGGTTGTCCTGCACCAAGGCACTTTCGTCCACGGCCGGCCAGCCTGCATCGATCACCGCATCGGCGTGACCCAACTGCTTCCACAGTTCGTGGCTGATGTGCGGGGTGATTGGCGCCAGCAGCAGGGTCACCGCTTCCAGACCTTCATGCAGCAGCGCGCGGTCCTGTTCGGTGCCTTGGGCGGCTTTTTCCAGCACGTTCATCAGCGTCATCACCTGAGCGATGGCCGTGTTGAATTTGTGGTTCTGGCCGACGTCATGACTGGCCTGCTTGATCGCCAGGTGAATCGCACGACGCACGGTTTTCTGCTCGTCGCTCAGAGCGGCGATATCCAGTTTGCCCGGCAAGCCCTGGGTGACGTGAGCTTGCGCCAGACGCCAGACGCGCTTGAGGAAACGGTGCGAACCTTCAACGCCGGAGTCGGACCATTCCGCGCTCATGTCAGGCGGCGAGGCGAACATCATGAACAGGCGGCAGGTGTCGGCGCCGAACTGGTCGATCATCGACTGCGGGTCGACGCCGTTGTTCTTCGACTTGGCCATCTTCTCGGTACCGCCGATTTCCACCGGCAGGCCGTCGGACTTCAGCTTGGCGCTGATCACCTTGGCTTTGCTGTCACGCTCAAGTTCAACGTCTGCCGGGTTGAACCAGGTGTAGGCACCGTTGGCTTCGCGACGATAGTAGGTCTCGGCGATCACCATGCCCTGGGTCAGCAGGTTCTTGAACGGCTCATTGGAGCTGACCAGACCTTCGTCACGCATCAGTTTGTGGAAGAAGCGCGCGTAGAGCAGGTGCAGAATGGCGTGTTCGATACCACCGATGTACTGATCCACCGGTAGCCAGTGGTCGGCGGCGGATTTTTCTACCAGGCCACCTTCAAAGTGCGGCGAGGCGTAGCGGGCGTAGTACCACGACGACTCGACGAAGGTGTCCATGGTGTCGGTTTCACGCTTGGCCGGCGCGCCGCATTTCGGGCAGCTGCATTCGTAGAACTCGGGCATGCGCGCCAGCGGCGAACCGGCGCCGTCCGGCACCACGTCTTCCGGCAGAACGACAGGCAGTTGATCTTCCGGCACCGGCACGTCGCCGCACGTGGCGCAGTGGATGATCGGGATCGGGCAGCCCCAGTAGCGCTGGCGGCTGATGCCCCAGTCGCGCAGGCGGAACTGGGTGCGCGAGGCGCCGAGTTGTTTCTTGATCAGGGCCACTTCCATGGCGTCGAACGCGCCGGCGAAGTCGAGGCCGTCGAATTCACCGGAGTTGATCAGCGTGCCGTGCTCGCCATAGGCGTCCTGCCATGGCGCCGGATTGGTATCACCGGAGCTGGTGCGCACCACCGATTTCACCGGCAGGTTGTACTTGTGAGCGAACTCGAAATCGCGCTCGTCGTGCGCCGGAACCGCCATGACCGCGCCGTCGCCGTAGTGCATCAGCACGTAGTTGGCGACCCATACCGGAAGTTTCTCGCCGGTCAGCGGATGCTCGACGAACAGGCCGGTCGGCAGGCCTTTCTTTTCCTGGGTGGCGACATCGGCTTCAGCGACGCTGCCGCCCTTGCATTCAGCGATGAACGCTTGCAGCTCGGGATTGTTCTGCGCGGCCAGGGTGGCCAGCGGGTGCTCGGCAGCGACGGCGACATAGGTCGCACCCATCAGGGTGTCCGGACGGGTGGTGAAGACTTTCAGGGTGCCGGCTTCGCCGATCGAATCGACGTTGTACGGGAACTGCACTTCCATGCCACGGGACTTGCCGATCCAGTTGCGCTGCATGGTCTTGACCTGCTCCGGCCAGCCAGTCAGTTCGTCGAGGCTTTCCAGCAGCTCGTCGGCGTAAGCGGTGATCTTGAAGTAGTACATCGGGATTTCGCGCTTTTCGATCAGCGCGCCGGAGCGCCAGCCACGGCCGTCGATGACTTGCTCGTTGGCGAGAACGGTCTGGTCGACCGGGTCCCAGTTCACGGTGCCGTTTTTACGGTAGATCACGCCTTTTTCGAACAGGCGGGTGAACAGCCATTGTTCCCAGCGGTAGTAGTCCGGCTTGCAGGTGGTCACTTCACGGGACCAGTCCACCGCGAGGCCGAGGCTGCGCAGCTGCGACTTCATGTAGGCGATGTTCTCGTAGGTCCACTTGGCGGGCGCTACGTTGTTTTTCATTGCGGCGTTTTCCGCCGGCATGCCGAACGCATCCCAGCCCATGGGCTGCAGAACATTCTTGCCCTGCATGCGCTGGTAGCGCGAGATCACGTCGCCAATGGTGTAGTTGCGCACGTGGCCCATGTGCAGCTTGCCGCTGGGGTAAGGGAACATCGACAGGCAGTAGTAGGTTTCCTTGCCTGGCTGTTCACTGACTTCAAAGGACTTTTGCTCATCCCAGAACGACTGGGCGGCGGCTTCGATCTCACGTGGCTGATATTGTTCGTGCATGGCTACTTTTGTACTGGATAGGGGTGGCCTAATCCTCTTCGACGGCGGCATCCGGGATGGCCCGGGTGCGCTGGAAGTGGAATGACAGGAAGCGCCGTAGCATACATGACCGCGCTTGGCCGAGGGAAACCCTGATTACAGCTGTTTGCCCGACCTTTTGGACGACGAGGGCCGTTGGTCGCGGCGTGTAGCCGGTTCGTGCAGCGAAGCTAAGCTCTAATTGGGGAGTGAGTCTTATCTTCAATGAGGTGAGGGATGGTGGAGCAACGGAAAAAGAACGTAACGAAACCCGAGTTGTATGAAAGGTTGATCGATCGTCTGGGCATGGCGCTGGACGCCGTGAAAACCGCTGACCGGCTGCGCGACGAGCGCCCCCTGGAACTGGAATTGCGTGGCTTGAGTCCCGCCGAGTTCAAACTGGTCAAGGCCTATCTGGATCGCAGTGAACGTGAAACGCAGGGATGCCTGTCTCAAGCAGTGAAGCAGCTCGATGCAGCACATTCGGCCAAGGTCATCTGGCTCAAGGACAAGGCGCCGCGCAGAGACACCGGCAAGGTGCGTTCTGTGCAGGCCAAGTAAGCGCATGGCAGGTCATGAGACGGATCTTTTGCAACAGGATCCCGCCTATTGGTTGTAACGCGTAATCAACACTCTTAGGCTTCGGGCATCTTTGGAGATGCCCGATGCCCTTTCGCTATTTCATCAAACAACTTTTATTGCCGCCCGGCATTCTTTTGCTGCTGTTGCTGGCCGCCTGGTGGCTGCGCCGCTCACGGCCACGGCTGGCTGGCGTGTGTTTTGCCCTTGGCTTTGGTGGCCTGCTGCTGATGAGCCTGCCGGTGGTCGTGCAGTGGAGCGCCAAGGCGCTGGAACGTGAGCCGCCGCTGGCGCGGTCAGAGTGGACGAACCTGGCGCAACGCGCCGATGCGATTGTGGTGTTGGGCTCGGGGCGCGAGCGCGGTGATCTGGCCTGGGGCGAAGACCAGCCGACCGGCATTGGACTGGAGCGGCAGCGTTACGCGGCGCGCCTGGCCAAGGCCTCGGGTCTGCCGATCCTGACCAGCGGCGGCCTGCACTACGGCACGCCGCCGACCGAAGCGAAATTGATGGCAGATTCGTTGCGTGATGATTTCGCCGTAACGGTGCGCTGGCAGGAAGGCGAGAGCCGCACCACATGGGAGAACGCGAAGATGACGGCAGATATTCTCTTGCCCCAGGGGATCAAGCGGGTCGTCGTGGTGACGCAGGCGTGGCACATGCCGCGTGCAGTGTGGAGCTTTGAGCAGGCGGGTTTCGAGGTGGTGCCGGCGCCGGTGGGTTTCCTCGGTACGGATAACGCTCGCCCGTTTGGCGGCTGGTTGCCGGAATTCAAGTCGATCTGGCAGAGCGGGCAGTTGCTCAATGAAGCGGTGGGGCAGGTGGGGTATTCGTTGTTTTACCGCTGAAAATCATTTTGGCGAGGGGATTTATCCCCGATGGGGCGTGTAGCGGCCCCTCTCTTACCTTCAGAAGAGGGGACTGCTGCGCACTCCAGCGGGGATAAATCCCCTCGCCACATTTCTCAGAGGGTCTTCGACATCCGGCTCGCCATCAGCGCCCAGCCAAACAGCAGCAGGCACAACGCGATCAACGGCCACGAGCGCCATTGCAGATACGGCGTCAGATCGTGCATCGGTACCACTTCGCCGTACAGCACGCCTTGTTCGAACTGCGGAATCTGCTCGGTGATCTGCCCGAACGGATTGATCAGGCCGGTGACGCCGTTGTTGGTCGCGCGGATCATCCAGCGTCCGGCTTCCAGCGCGCGCATCTGCGCCATTTGCAGGTGTTGCAGCGGGCCGATGGACGTGCCGAACCAGGTGTCGTTGCTGATCGTCAGCAACAGATCACTGCGTGCCGACAGGCCGGCGGCGAATTCCGGATAGACCACTTCGTAGCAGATAAACGGTGCGATCTGGTAACCCTTGGCTTGCAAGAGCGCTTGATCCGACGGGCCGCGAGCGAAGTCCGACATCGGCAGGTCGAAGAACGCGATCAAGCCGCGCAACAGGTCCTGCAACGGCACGTACTCGCCGAACGGCACCAGTTTCTGCTTCAGGTAAGTGCCGTCGCCTTCGCCGACCACGGTGATGCCGTTGAAGAAGCGCCGTTCGTGATGCACGGTCTGGCGGATCGGCACACCGGTGATCAACGCCGATTTACGCTCGGCGGCGAAGTTGCCCATCATCGTCAGGTAGCCCTCGGCGGATTCCTTCAACACCGGCACGGCGGTTTCCGGCCAAATCAGCAGATCGACTGGTTTGGAGCGGAAACTCAGATCACGGTACAGCGCCAGTTGCGCGTTGAGTTCGGCCGGGTCCCATTTCATGCTTTGCGCGACATTGCCCTGAATCGCGGCGACCGTCAGCGGTGCGCCGGACGGGCTGGTCCACGCGTGGCCTTTGAGGGCGATGCCTGCTACCCAAGGCCCCGCCAGAAGTACCAGACCGGCCGCGATGAAACCCTTGCGTCGCGCCTGCAACAAGCGCGACGCGTTGTAGATCAGCGCTGCGGTAAGTGCCAGAACAAACGAGACCAGCCACATGCCGCCCACCGGGGCGAGCCCGGCCAGCGGGCCGTCGAGCTGGCTATAGCCGGAATAGAGCCATGGGAAACCGGTAAGGAACCAGCCGCGAAACGCTTCCTGGCCGACCCACAGCGCAGCAAAGGCCAAGGCATCCGCCAGCGGTGCTTCGTTACGCCGCAACCAGCGCGCCCACAGCCACGCGGGCAGGGCGAAGAACCAGGCAATCGCCGCGGTGAACAGCAGCATCAGGAACCCGGCGAGCAACACCGAAGCGCCACCGAAATGATGAATGCTGTAATAGATCCAACTGGTGCCCGCACCGAACAGACCGAAGCCGAAGCACCAGCCACGGCCGAGCGCCTGACGCGGGCTCAGCTCACGCAAACCGGCGTAGAACAAACCGACCGCGAGCAAAGCCAGCGGCCAGATGTTGAAAGGTGCCAGAGCGAAGGTGGTAATTGCACCGGCCGCCACGGCCAGCAGGTTACCGGGCCAGCCGGGGCGGGTTGTCCAGCGCATTTCAGTCCTTAGATTTCTTACCGGGCGATTGGGGTCAGTCGCAGCAAATGAATCCGACGGCTGTCGGCGTTCAGGATGCGGAAGCGATAGGCGCCGATTTCAGTGATTTCGTTGCGTTTTGGCAAGTGGCCGAACGCGCTCATCACCAGACCGCCAACGGTATCGAACTCGTCGTCGGAGAATTCGCTGTCGAAGAACTCGTTGAAGTTCTCGATCGGCGTCAACGCCTTGATCAGGAAATCACCGCTGGGCAGCGGCTTGATGTAGCTGTCTTCTTCGACGTCGTGCTCGTCCTCGATGTCGCCGACGATCTGTTCCAGCACGTCTTCGATGGTCACCAGGCCGGCCACACCGCCGTATTCGTCGATGACGATGGCCATGTGGTTGTGGTTGGCGCGGAATTCACGCAGCAACACGTTCAGGCGCTTGGACTCCGGCACGAAGGTGGCCGGGCGCAGCAGGTCCTTGATGTTGAAGCTGTCGCCGTTTTCCTTGAGGATCAGCGGCAGCAGATCCTTGGCCAGCAGCACGCCCATCACGTCGTCATGGCTTTCGCCGATGACCGGATAGCGCGAGTGGGCCGAGTCGACCACGGCGGGGAGGAATTCGCGGGGTGTCTGGGTCGCCTTGATGCTGATCATCTGCGAGCGCGGCACCATGATGTCGCGAACTTGCAGGTCAGCCACCTGGATGGCGCCTTCGACGATGGCCAGCGCTTCGCTGTCCAGCAGTTTGTTCTGATGTGCATCACGCAGCAGCTCGAGGAGCTCCTGACGGTTCTTCGGCTCGTGGGCAAAAGCCTGGGTCAGTTTACCCAGCCATGACTTCTGCCCGTTGCTCGATCGATCTTCGCTCATAGCGATTACTCTGAATCCTTTGTTGTAACGATGGGGGTGTGTTCGGTTTCGTCATCCGCGTACGGATCGGGATAGCCCAGTTCAGCAAGCAACTCGCGTTCCAGTGCTTCCATTTCTTCGGCTTCGTCGTCATCTATATGGTCGTAACCCAGCAGATGCAAGCAGCCGTGAATGACCAGATGTGCCCAGTGGGCCTTTAGTTCCTTGCCCTGCTCGGCGGCTTCGCGTTCGACCACGGCCACGCAGATCACCAGATCGCCGAGCAGCGGGATATCGAGAAATTCGTCTGGCACTTCCGCCGGGAACGACAACACATTGGTCGCGTAGTCCTTGTGGCGCCAGGTGTGATTGAGCTCGCGGCCTTCTTCCTCGTCGACCAGACGAATGGTCATTTCCGAATCAGCGCTGCGCTGGCGCAGGGCCAGTTCGCACCACTGACGGAACTCGGCTTCACTCGGCGCGCTGGCCTCGGTGGCGATTTGCAGATCCAGCTCAAGCATCGCGCGAGGCTTCCTTCGCAGCTTCGGCACGGGTCTCGAAGCGCTCGTAGGCCTCGACGATCCGCTGCACCAACGGGTGGCGCACGACGTCTTTGGGCTGGAAGTGGGTGAAGCTGATGCCCGGCACGTCTTTGAGCACTTCTATCACATGGTGCAAGCCGGACTTGGTGCCGCGCGGCAGGTCGACCTGGGTGATGTCGCCAGTGATCACGGCGGTGGAGCCGAAGCCGATCCGCGTGAGGAACATCTTCATCTGCTCGACGGTGGTGTTCTGGCTTTCGTCGAGAATGATGAAGCTGTTGTTCAGCGTACGACCGCGCATGTAGGCCAGCGGCGCGACTTCGATCACCTGTTTCTCGATCAACTTGGCGACGTATTCGAAACCGAGCATTTCGTACAGCGCGTCGTAGAGCGGGCGCAGGTACGGGTCGATCTTCTGCGACAGGTCGCCGGGCAGGAAGCCGAGTTTTTCCCCCGCTTCGACCGCCGGACGCACCAGCAGGATGCGGCGGATCTGCTCGCGCTCGAGCGCATCTACCGCGCAGGCCACGGCCAGATAGGTCTTGCCGGTACCCGCCGGGCCGATGCCGAAGTTGATGTCGTTGCCGAGGATTTCCTTCACGTAGCGCTGCTGATTCAAGCCGCGTGGGCGAATCATGCCTTTCTTGGTGCGCAGGGCGACGGTCGCTTCGGCAGGGGCCGGGTTGTCGATATCTGCTGATTCCTGAATGAACAGGTGCACCAGGTCTGGCGACAGCTCGGTACCCTTGGTTTCCCGGTACAGGCGGCGCAGCAGGTTTTCTGCGGACGTGGTGAGTTTTGGATCGCCAATCAGCTCGAACTGGTTTCCGCGATTGCGGATCTCGATGGCCAGGCGCTGTTCGATCAAGCGCAAATGCTCGTCGAATTGCCCGCACAGATTGGCGAAGCGGCGAGCCTCAAAAGGCTCGAGGAGAAAACGATGTGGTTCGATGGGTGCGTTCAAGGTCGTATTTAGCCGCCCTGGGGCAATTAGGATGAAATCAAGGATAACGCCAGTGGCGTGGGTGCGAAAGCTCTTAAATATCGACGCTGCTTTCCAACCCATTGTCTGTGGCTGGCGGGGTCTTTTGTGGTGAGGGGATAAATCCCCTCACCACAGAAACCCCATCCACAATGCGATGGTGTTACTGGATCAGCGAACCACGCAGCGAGTGCGGTTGCGCGGCGTCGATGTGCACATCGGCGAACTGACCGATCAGGGTGGGATTGTCGCAGCGGAAGTTGACGATACGGTTATTCTCGGTACGCCCTTGGAGCTCGCCCGGGTCTTTCTTCGAGTAATCGGTCACCAGAATGCGCTGGATCGAACCGACCATTTGTCGGCTGATTTCGAAGCCCTGCTGATTCAAACGATGTTGCAGCGCGTTCAGACGTTCTTTCTTCAATTCTTCCGGGGTGTCGTCGGCCAGATCGGCAGCGGGCGTGCCCGGGCGCTGGCTGTAAACGAACGAGTAGGAGAAATCGAAGCCGACATCGGCAATCAGCTTCATGGTCTGTTCGAAGTCTTTCTCGGTTTCACCGGGGAAGCCGACGATAAAGTCCGAACTGATGCAGATCCCCGGCACGGCAGCGCGCAGTTTGCGCAGTTTGGATTTGTACTCCAGCGCCGTGTGGTTACGCTTCATCGCCGCGAGAATCCGGTCCGAGCCCGACTGCACCGGCAAGTGCAGGTGCTTGACCAGTTCCGGCACTTCGGCGTGGGCCTGGATCAGGCTGTCGGAGAACTCCAGCGGATGCGACGTGGTGTAGCGGATGCGGTCGATGCCATCGACAGCGGCGACCACGCGAATCAGCTCGGCCAGGTCGGCCAGGCGACCGTCGTGGGTCTGGCCGCGATAGCCGTTGACGTTCTGCCCGAGCAAGGTCACTTCACGCACGCCGTGTTCGGCCAAGTGAATGATTTCCGCGATCACGTCGTCGAACGGTCGGCTGACCTCTTCGCCACGGGTGTACGGCACCACGCAGAACGTGCAGTACTTGCTGCAACCTTCCATCACTGACACATAAGCGCTCGGGCCGTCGATACGCGGCTCCGGCAGGTGGTCGAATTTTTCGATTTCCGGGAACGACACGTCGACCTGCGGCAGCTTGCTGCTGCGCGCGGCGTCGATCATTTCCGGCAGGCGGTGCAGGGTCTGCGGGCCGAACACCACGTCGACGTACGGAGCGCGATCACGGATCGCTGCGCCTTCCTGACTGGCCACGCAACCGCCGACGGCGATGACCATGTCCGGGTTGGCCAGCTTCAGTTCGCGCCAGCGGCCGAGCTGCGAATACACGCGGTCTTGCGCGCGTTCGCGGATCGAGCAGGTATTGAGCAGAATCACGTCGGCATCTTCCGCGCGAGCGGTGACTTCCAGGGCCTGATGTTCGCCCAGCAGATCGACCATGCGCGAGCTGTCGTACTCGTTCATCTGGCAACCGTGGGTTTCGATGTAAAGCTTCTTGGCCATGGATTCGGGTCGTCACGTGATTCAAAGAACCGCGCATTATAGGGAACAAGCCGTCAGGTTCCTACCGCTGTGCGTCCGGTGGCTATGCTATAGTTCGCGCCCTCATTTTTACCCCGATGTTATCCGCCCGCCATGACCAAACGCGAAGCTCCAATCTACAAGGTGATTTTCCTCAACCAGGGCCAGGTGTTCGAAATGTACGCCAAGCAGATCTATCAGAGTGATCTGTGGGGTTTCCTGGAAGTTGAAGAATTCGTCTTTGGCGAGCGCACGCAAATGGTCGTCGATCCGAGCGAAGAAAAGCTCAAGGCGCAATTCGAAGGCGTGGTGCGCAGTTTTGTGCCGATGCATTCGATCGTGCGCATCGACGAAGTGGAGCGTCTGGGCACGCCGAAAATCAGCGAGGCCCGGGGCGCGGTCGGCAATGTCATGCCGTTTCCGATGCCGATGCCTGAGAAGTAAGCACAGCTTTGGATTTGGAATGATGTTGTGGCGAGGGGATTTATCCCCGCTCGGCTGCGAAGCAGTCGCAATCCATCCAGCAATATGTGTCAGACAGAACCGGGTTGCAGGGTTTGGGGCCGCTTCGCAGCCCAACGGGGATAAATCCCCTCGCCACAGGTCATCTCCACAGCGCTTATGGCAGTGGTGAGAATGGCGTGCGCCCATCGGCGTTCTGCAGTTCCATCAGGTATTTGCGGAAAATCTGCCCGAGCACCTGAGTGGCGGTTTCGAGATCTTCGCGGGACATCTTTTCCGAGACTTCGTCAGCCGTGTCCAATGCCTCTTCAGCACCGTTGACCGCTGCCATCTTCAGCACGATGTAGGCCTGGATATTGTTGGCCTGCACACCTTCACCGTGGAAGAACATGCTGCCGAGCTTGTATTGCGCCTGGGCGTGGCCTTGCAACGAGGCCTTTTCGAAATAGGTCAGGGCTTGATTGAGGTCGCGCGGCGCGTTCTTGCCGTCGTAATAGAACTCACCCAACTCGTATTGCGCTTGCGCGTCCCCTTCGTCCGCCGCTTTCTGGCAGGCGGCCAGTGCCTGCGTGACGTCTTGCGGCTGAGTATTGAGGGTGCAACGACCCATCGCCGGGATCAACAACGAGTTGCCGCCTGCTTGTGCATGCGCGAGCAGGGGCTGAAGGAGCAACAGGCAGCCCAATGCAAGGGTGCGGCCGGTGCGGTTCATGGGAATCGACTTACCTCTGAAGGGCACGCGGACCCGTCGAGGGATCCAATAAGCGCGCATTATGAAATAAGCAGGGCCAACCTTACAAAGTCTTTACTCGTTTTTCTGCTGCGTGGGGAATATATCGCCCGATTCGGGCAGGATTTTCGCAGGCACGTCGGAAAAACCAAGCGGATGTAGGCGAAAGCTGACGCTGGCCATAGCCAACGTCAGCGGTACGGCGATTATTTCAATGCGGCGAAGGCGCGCTCGGCGGCGTCCAGCGTCAGTTGCAGCTCGGCTTCGCCGTGGGCGATCGAGGTGAAACCGGCTTCGAACGCACTCGGTGCCAGGTACACGCCACCTTCCAGCATCAAGTGGAAGAAGCGACCGAACATTGCCGCGTCGCTGGCCATCACGTCGTCGAAGGTGACGATGTCGTCGGCGCCGCTGAAGTACAGACCGAACATGCCGCCGGCCTGAGTGGTCACGAACGGGATGCCCGCAGCATCGGCACGCTGTTGCAGACCGTCGAGCATGCGCGAGGTGTAGTCGGTCAATTCGGCGTGGAAGCCCGGGCGGCTGATCAGACGCAAAGTTGTCAGGCCGGCAGCCATCGCCAGCGGATTACCCGACAACGTACCGGCCTGATACACCGGGCCCAGTGGGGCGATGCGTTGCATGATTTCGCGTTTGCCACCGAAGCAGCCCACCGGCATGCCGCCGCCGATGATCTTGCCGAACGTGGTCAGGTCCGGCGTCACACCGTAGTGCGCCTGGGCACCGCCGAGGGCGACGCGGAAGCCGGTCATCACTTCGTCAAAAATCAGCACCACACCATGTTTGTCGCACAGCGAACGCAGGCCTTCGAGGAAGCCCGGCGCTGGCGGCACGCAGTTCATGTTGCCGGCGACCGGTTCGACGATGATGCACGCCACGTCCTCACCTACTTCAGCGAGCATCGCTTCAACCGCGTCGATGTCGTTGAACGGCAGGGTCAGGGTGTGTTTGGCGAACGCTGCCGGCACGCCGGCCGAGCTCGGTACGCCCTGGGTCAGAGCGCCGGAACCGGCCTTGACCAGCAGGCTGTCGGAGTGGCCGTGGTAGCAGCCTTCGAACTTGATGATGCTGTCGCGACCGGTGTAACCACGGGCCAGACGGATCGCACTCATGGTCGCTTCGGTGCCGGAGCTGACCATGCGCACCATGTCCATCGACGGCACCAGCGAGCAGACCAGATCGGCCATCTCGGTTTCCATCGAGGTCGGTGCGCCGTAGGACAGGCCGTGTTGCAGCTGATTGCGCACCGCGTCGAGCACGTCCGGATGGCTGTGGCCGAGGATCATCGGGCCCCACGAACCCACGTAATCGACATAACGCTTGTCATCTTCGTCGGTGACGTAAGCGCCTTCGGCGTGTTTGAAGAACAGCGGGGTGCCGCCGACGCTCTTGAACGCGCGCACCGGCGAGTTGACGCCGCCGGGGATGTGTTTCTGAGCATTGGCAAACAGGGTTTCGGAACGAGACATGATCGGGCTCTCAAATCAGATTTTCAGAAGTTCGTTGAAGGCGCGGGCGCGGCGGGTCACTTCGGCGCTGCTCTCGGCGCCGAACAAACCGTGGATCACGGCGAGCAGATCGACACCGTGCTCGACCAGCGGCGCGGCGTTATCGAGGGTGATGCCGCCAATCGCGCAGATCGGCAAGTGCAGCGTGCGTTTGGCTTCGTCGAGCAAGTCGAGGCTGCAACTCGGCGCACCGGGTTTGGTGGTGGAATTGAAGAAGCGGCCGAAGGCAACGTAACTCGCGCCTTCTTTGGCAGCCTGTTCGGCCAGAGCGATTTGCCCATGGCAAGTCGAACCGATGATCGCTTTCGAACCGAGCAGGGCGCGGGTCGGCGAGAGCGGGCCGTCGGTCTGGCCCAAGTGCACGCCGACGTTGAGGCGTGCGGCCAGCTCGGCGTCATCGTTGATGATCAGTTGCGTCTTGTAGCGCTCGCACAGGTTGCGCAACGCCTCGGCCTCGCGCAGACGGCGGGCCTCGTCGCTGCTCTTGTCGCGGTATTGCAGCAGGGTGACGCCGCCGTCGAGCGCCGCCTCCACGTAAGACAGAAACTTGCCGGTCAGCAACTGGCTGTCGGTAATGGCATACAGGCCACGGAGTTTCATCGGGCAGACCTCACGACGTTACGAGCAGAAATCCAGCGGC
The DNA here is from genome assembly GCF_040310465.1 of Pseudomonas sp. H26/SER47-MNA-CIBAN-0231. NCBI lineage: Bacteria > Pseudomonadati > Pseudomonadota > Gammaproteobacteria > Pseudomonadales > Pseudomonadaceae > Pseudomonas > Pseudomonas sp. H26/SER47-MNA-CIBAN-0231. Next base: position 135,504 of record NZ_JBEOPW010000010.1, read on the forward strand.
AGGCGACGCGGCACGAACTGGCCTTTGCCCAGTTGTTCGGCATCGCGCAGCGTCCGCCAGGTGTAATCCAGCGCACTGCGCACGGCACTGGCCAGGTGCTCGCCCTGAGCCAGGCGACCGGCCAAAGCGCTGGCCAATGTGCAACCGGAGCCGTGATAGCTGCCCGGCAGGCGCTGGCAGATAAAGGTTTCGCGCAGGCCGTCGCGGCTGTACACGCGGTTATGGATTTCAGTTTCGTCGCCATGGCCGCCGGTAATCAGCAGGTTTTTGACGAATGGCAGGAGTTTTTCCGCGCACTCGTCGGCTGTGCCTTCGGGCAGTTCGGCGAGGATGCGCGCTTCAGGAAGATTGGGCGTGGCAATGATCGACAGCGGCAGCAGACGCTCGCGCATCGCGTAGCCGACCTCGTCCTTGCCCAGGCGTCCGCCGCCGCCGGCACGCAGCACCGGATCGCAGACCACTGGCAGATGCGGGTGCGCCGAGAGCAGTTCGACGACCGTGTCGACCATCTCCAGCGAGCCGAGCATGCCCAGTTTCACTGCGGCGACTTCGGAGTCATTGAGCACGGCGTTGGCCTGGGCCAGTACCCACTCACGGTCGAGGACGCGGAAGTCCGTGACGTTGACGGTGTCTTGCACGGTCAGGGCGGTGACGGCCGGAGCCGCATGGCAACCCTGCGCGAGCAAGGCTTCGATATCTGCCTGCAAGCCGGCGCCACCACTGGGGTCGTGGCCGGAGAGACAGAGGACAACGGGGCGGGAGCTGTAGATATTCATGGTGCGCGAGCTTACCACCAAAGCTGATTTTGGGGTTCAGTACTCACGGTGTTTGCGAGCAGATTGTCGGACAACCCCGCAGTCTTTATTTGGAGCACATTTGTGGCGAGGGGATTTATCCCCGTTGGGCTGCGAAGCGGCCCCAAACCCTGCAATCCGGTTCTTTCTGACACACCTCGCTGGATGGACTGGCGACTGCTTCGCAGCCGAACGGGGATAAATCCCCTCGCCACAATTGGTCATCTATCAAGGAGGCTGTCGTCGCGAGTTGACCAACCCAACAGCTCTATCTCGGTGCTTTGCCCTGGAACGCCCGTTCTAGAGCCGTTGTAGGAAAAATTTCCATGGTGCTCAATGGCCATCAACGGCTATGCTAGGCTGGATCCAAACAATCACAGGTAATACCGGTTTTACGTCTACTCAAAGGGAATGGGGGGCTTCCTGACACAACCGGACGAGCCACGCTGGGGCTTCAATGCGCTATTTGCTGATGTTGCTGTTCTGCTTGCCCCTCATGGCGAGCGCTGTCGAATTCGACGAATTCACCCAGAGCCTGCCACTGGGCCGATCGCTGCAAGTGTTCGAAGACCCGAGCGGTCAGGCGACGATTGCCGACGTCCGCGCGCAAGACGCCGCCGGCCAGTTCAAAGCCCACGACAAAGCCACGCTGAACGCCGGTTACTCGCGTTCGGCGTTCTGGCTGAGGATCGACCTGCATTACCGCCCGAGCAACCCGGCCGCCCAGCGCACCTGGTTGCTGGAACTGGCGTATCCGCCGCTTGATCACCTCGATCTGTACTTGCCTGGCGCCAACGGCGAATACCGACTGGTGCGCCAGACCGGCGATGCCTTGCCCTTCGCCAGTCGCGAGATCCGCCAGAACAACTACCTGTTCGACCTTCCCTTCAAACCGGATCAACAGCAGACGCTGTACCTGCGACTGGCCAGCGAAGGCTCGATCCAGGCGCCGGTGACGTTGTGGTCGAGCACCGCGTACCTCGAAGACCAACCGGTGCGCCTGTATGTGCTCGGCATCATTTATGGCGTGCTGCTGGGGATGCTGGTTTACAACCTGTTCATCTACCTGAGCGTGCGCGACACCAGTTACCTCTATTACATTTTCTATATCGGCTCGTTCGGCCTCTATCAATTGTCGGTGAATGGCGCGGCGGTCGAGTATTTCTGGCCGGACAACCCATGGTGGGCCAACGCCGCGACGCCGTTCTTCATCGGTTGCGCCGGGCTGTTCGGCAGCCAGTTCGCCCGCAGTTTCCTGCAAACCAAGACCCACAGCCCCTGGCTGGATCGTTTGCTGATCGGCCTGATTGCCTTCAGTGCACTGGTGATCGGCCTGTCGCTGATGACCAGTTACGCCCTGGCCCTGCGCCTGGCGACCACACTGGCGCTGACCTTCACCGTGGTGATCTTCGCCGCCGGGATTCTTGCCTGGTGGCGCGGCTTGCGCGTTGCGCGTTACTTCATCATCGCCTGGTCGGCTTTCCTGCTCGGCGGCATCGTCAACACGCTGATGGTGCTGGGGCTGCTGCCCAACGTATTCCTGACCATGTACGCCAGCCAGATCGGCTCGGCCATCGAGGTGGCGCTGCTGTCGCTGGCGCTGGCCGATCGCATCAACGCCATGCGCGAACAACAGGCGCAGACCTTGTTCGACGCCGGGCAGAAACTCGAAGTGCTCAACCAGCAACTGGCCCACAGCAACAAGCTCAAGGACGAATTCCTCGCGACGTTGACCCACGAATTGCGCACGCCGATGAATGGGGTGATCGGTTCGCTGGAGCTGATGCAGACCGTCGACCTCGATCCCGAGCTTGAGCAATATCAACAGACCGCCGCCGGTTCCGCCCGCGACATGATGCGCATGGTCAATGGCATCCTCACGCTTACTGAATTGCAGGCCGGCAAACTCAAGGCGACGCCGGGCAGTTTCAGCCTGCGCGGCGTGATCGAAGCGTTGCGCGTGCAGTTCGAAGGCAATGCAGCGAGCAAGTCGCTGGACTTCAAGGTCGAGGTGCTGCCGACCCTGCCGGATCGCTTGCTCGGCGACAGCGCGAAACTGGCGCAGTGCCTGGAATGCCTGCTGGACAATGCGATCAAGTTCACCCGCGTCGGCGGGTTGGCGCTGCGCGTCACCGGGCGGCCGTCGGCGGATGAGCGCATGGCGCTGTCGTTTGCGGTGATCGACACCGGTATCGGTTTCACTGATCTGGGCGAGGCGACCCTGTATCAGCGTTTCTTCCAGCTCGATGGTTCGATGACTCGCGAATACGGCGGTCTCGGTGTTGGTCTGGCGATCTGTCGGCAACTGGTCGAATTGCTCGGCGGCAAACTCACCCATCGCTCCGAGCCGGGACGCGGCAGCCGCTTCCAGCTTGATGTCGAATTCGAACTGCCGGTGATCGAAGCGCCTGCGGATCAGCCGCCTCGCGATTGCATTCGTGCGCCGCAGGACTGCACGGTGCTGCTGGTGGACGACAACAGCGTCAATCAACTGGTGATGCGTGGCATGTTGCTCAAGCTCGGTTTCCGCGTGCGCAGCGCTGACAACGGCGCCGCCGCGCTGGACTGCCTGCAACGGGAAAGTTTCGATGCGGTGCTGATCGATTGCCAGTTGCCCCGCCACGAAGGTGCATCGCTGTGCTGCCAGATCCATGCATTGCCAGGCTGCGCGCATTTGCCAGTGTTCATGCTGGCGCTGGGTGCGGATCGCGAACAATGCGCCCCGGGCGCGGCAATCGACTATCTGCCCAAACCGGTGAAATTCGAGGATCTGCAGGCTGCCTTGCAGCGCCGCGTGCTCAGTTGCTGATGGGGTAAAAGCGCCGCAAAAACGGCGCCTATGACACTTTGTTCAAAAAAGCACCAGTGCTTAACTGGTGCCATTGCTGAACACGGAGCGCCGTCATGAACCTGCATCAGTTCGCCGAAACCCACGAAGTCACCAATCAGCCGCCGTCGCTGGACGGCACCAACCTGTACCGCATCGACCTGCCGTTACAGGAGTGGTCGCGGCGTTTTGGCGCCGGTTGGGCCGAGGCGCGGATCGATGCCTATGGCGCACTCGCGGGTGGGCCGCTGATGGAAGCGGGGTTTCTCGCCAACCAGAACAAACCGGTATTTGCCAGCCATGATCGCTACGGTCATCGCATCGATCTGGTCGAGTTTCACCCGGCTTACCACGAGCTGATGCGCACGGCGATCGAACATGGCCTGACCTCGCTGCCTTGGGCACACCCGCAGGACGGCGCGCATGTCGCCCGCGCTTCGATGACCTATCTGCACAGCCAGGCCGAGGCCGGCAGTGGTTGCCCGTTGACCATGACTTTCGCCAGCGTGCCGGCCCTGCGCTTGCAGCCGGAGCTGGCTGAGCAGTGGCTGCCGAAAGTCCTCGCCACCGAATACGATCCGCGCAACGTCGGCATGGCGCACAAGGCCGGCGTGACCATCGGCATGGCGATGACCGAGAAGCAGGGCGGCACCGACGTTCGCGCCAACACCACCAAAGCCTATCCGGTCGGGGCCAGCGGCCCGGGTCAGGCCTATGAACTGGTCGGGCACAAGTGGTTCTGCTCGGCGCCGATGTGCGACGCCTTCCTGACATTGGCGCAAACCGACAAGGGCTTGAGTTGCTTCCTGCTGCCGCGCCATCGCCCGGACGACACGCGCAATCAGTTCTACATCCAGCGTCTGAAAAACAAACTCGGCAACCAGTCCAACGCCTCCAGCGAAGTGGAGTTTCGTGGCGCACTGGCGTGGATGATCGGCGAAGAAGGGCGCGGCGTGCCGACCATTATCGAGATGGTCGCCATGACCCGTTTCGATTGCATGGTCGGCTCCAGCTCGCTGATGCGCCAGGCGCTGACCCAGGCCAGCCATCACTGCGCGCACCGCAAGGTCGGCGGCAAATTGCTCAGCGAGCAGCCGCTGATGCAAAACGTGCTGGCCGATCTGGCCCTGGAAAGCGAAGCCGCGCTGGCCTTGAGTCTGCGCATGGGCAAAGCGCTGGATCATCTGGATGATCGCCACGAAGCGCAGTTCGCGCGGCTGGTGACGGCAGTGGGCAAATACTGGATCTGCAAGCGTGCGCCAGGAATGATCAACGAAGCCGCCGAATGCATGGGCGGTGCTGGATACGTCGAGGACAGCATCCTGCCGCGCCTGTACCGCGAAGCGCCGGTGAATTCGACGTGGGAAGGTTCGGGGAATGTGCAATGTCTCGACGTGCTGCGCGCTCTTTCGAAGGAGCCGGGTGTGTTGGATGTGCTGTTCAGCGAACTGGGCGATGGCCATGGCGACAAGCGTCTGGCCGCGCACATTCAGCAGTTGCAGGCGCAGTTCAAGGACACCAGTGACATTCAGTATCGGGCGCGGCAGTTGACCGAAGACATTGCCCTTGGATTGCAGGCCAAACTGTTGCTGGAGGCTGGGAATTCCGTGGTCAGCGATGCCTTCATTGCCAGCCGTCTGAGCGGTGGCGGTCGCGTCTACGGCGCGTTGCCGCGTGGGCTGGACGTTGAAGCGATCGTCGCCCGCTCGACTCCACAAGGCTTCTGACCCCATCTCCCAAACACCCCCAAAACCTGTGGGAGCGAGCTTGCTCGCGAAAGCGGTACATCAGTCGACATAAATGTTGAATGACAAACCGTATTCGCGAGCAAGCTCGCTCCCACATGGGATCTTCATTGATTTAAAGATTTCGGTACACCCACAACGCCACTGTTCCCGTGCGTCCACGATGCAGGCAAGATGAAGCTCTGCAAGTCAGAACACAGGAAGCTGATCGTGACCGAAGCGTTTATTGTCGTTCAAACCGCCGAACAAGCCGTGGATCGTCTGGCCGAGCTGCATGAGCGGGCCACCACTGCGCTGAATTCTGCCCTCAAGCGTTACCTCAAGGACCGCGTCGAGCCCGACGCCGAACAGCGTGCCCTGTTTCGTTATCCCGAACTGCGACTGACCTACCACTGCCAGGGCGAAGTGCCGCAGACCACCCGCGCTTACGCCAAGGTGCAGTTGCCCGGTACTTACAGCGTCACCGTCACTCACCCTGCGGCGTTTCGCAAATACCTGCTCGAACAACTGACGCCGTTGATGCACGACTTCACCGTGACCGTCGAAGTCGGCGTCAGCCAGCAGAATATTCCCTATCCGTATGTGGTCGAGCAGGGCGATGAACTGGCCGGTTCCGGCGTCACTGCAGCGGTGCTGGCGCGGGTGTTCCCGAGTACCGATCTGTCCGCCGCTACCGATGGCATTGCCGACGGCCTCTACGACTGGGAAAACACTGATCCGCTGCCACTGGCGCTGTTCGACGCCGCGCGCGTGGATTTCTCGCTGCGCCGGCTGGTGCATTACACCGGCAGTGACTGGCGCCATGTGCAGCCGTGGATTCTGCTGACCAACTATCACCGCTACGTCGACCAGTTCATCGTTCATGGTCTGGAGCAGTTGCGCCGCGACCCGCGTTTCGTGCGCATGGTCCTGCCCGGCAACGTGATCATCGAGAAGAGCATGGACCACGGCGAAGCCTCGGCGATTGCCGCCGGTGTGGTCTGGCACCGTTACCAGATGCCGGCCTATCACCTGATCGCCAGCGATGGCCACGGCGTGACGCTGGTGAATATCGGTGTCGGCCCGTCCAACGCCAAGAACATCACCGATCACTTGGCCGTGCTGCGCCCGCATTGCTGGCTGATGATCGGCCACTGCGGCGGCCTGCGTCAGTCGCAGACCATCGGCGATTACGTGCTGGCCCACGCCTACATGCGTCGCGACGGCATTCTTGATCGTGTGGTGCCGCCGAATATTCCCATCCCGGCACTGGCCGAAGTGCAGCTTGCGCTTCAACAGGCAGCGGCGAATGTCACCGGCGAGAAAGGCGACGACCTGAAAAAACGCCTGCGCACCGGCACGGTCCTGACCTACGACGACCGCAACTGGGAACTGCGCTGGGCTCAGGAACGGCCACTCATCAACCTGTCCCGCGCAGTGGCGGTGGACATGGAAAGCGGCACGATTGCAGCGCAAGGTTATCGCCTGCGTGTGCCTTACGGCACGTTGCTCTGCGTTTCGGACAAGCCGCTGCACAGCGAAATCAAACTGCCGGGCTCGGCCAACGCCTTCTATGAGCGCGCGGTCAGCCAGCATTTGAAAATCGGCATCGAAGCGGTGGATCTGCTGCGTACCGAACTCAACTCGCTGCACTCGCGCAAGTTGCGCAGCTTCGACGAGCCGCCGTTCCGTTAACGGTTAGTCGTGGTCATTTGGCGGTCGGGGCACTAGCATTGTCAGCCCTGATCGCTAAATGTTCTGTCTCTTATGTCCCGTCCCCCGCGTCCACCTTCCCGCCGTCCCGGCGTGAAGCCTCAGTCTTCTGCCCCGCGCCGTGTTGCCAAGGCACCACCGGCCGAGCCGAAACTGATCCTGTTCAACAAACCCTTCGATGTGCTGACGCAATTCAGCGACGGTGAGGGGCGGGCGACGCTCAAGGATTACATCGATGTGCCGGGGATTTATCCGGCCGGACGTCTGGATCGTGACAGCGAAGGTTTGTTGCTGCTGACCAACGACGGCCAGTTGCAGGCGCGCATCGCCGATCCGAAACACAAACTGGCGAAGACCTATTGGGTGCAGGTGGAGGGCGAGCCGACGGCCGAGCAGTTGCAGCGCCTGCGTGATGGCGTCGAGCTGAATGACGGCATGACTCTGCCCGCCGAAGCGCGGCAACTGGCTGAGCCGCAATTGTGGCCGCGCAATCCGCCGGTACGCTTTCGCGCGACCATACCGACTTCATGGCTGGAACTGGTGATTCGCGAAGGGCGCAACCGTCAGGTGCGGCGCATGACGGCGGCGGTCGGGCTGCCGACTTTGCGTCTGGTGCGGGTCAGGATTGGCGACTGGACGATTGAAGGGCTGGATCAGGGCCAGTGGCGGGAAGTGCCGGCGCGCTTATAAGGCGCCGGATTCGATCAGGCCGATCACCACACTCTTGATGATGAACGCGGCCACGCCCAGGCCCAGCACGAAAAACAGAATGAACGAGCCGAACCGCCCGGCCTTGGACTTCTTCGCCAGATCCCAGACGATGAAACCCATGAAAATGATCAGGATGCTGACCAGACCGGTCATCATCCACTCTTCGAACAGTGCTGGATCCATTGGCGATCTCCGGCGCGGACAGGGCTGAAAGGGCGGCGGCGAGTATACGCCATGGTCGGTGGGGTGGCATTGATCTGGGGCTGATCCGCAATTGTTGCCCTCACCCTAACCCTCTCCCGGAGGGAGAGGGGACCGATCGGGGGATGCTGATGAGCTATGTCGACCTGTTCCAGCTGTTGCGAATCCGTAATCGACTCGGGCTTTCAGGTCGATGTATAACGCCTGACCCTGCGGTCGGCTCCCTCTCCCTCCGGGAGAGGGCTGGGGTGAGGGGCTTTTGCTCAGCTACGCAAATGAGTCAGCGGCAGTTCGGTGCTGTTGAGCACCTGATTCAGCACAAAACTCGACCGCACGCTGGTGACCCCTTCAATCCGGGTCAGGTGTCCCAGCAGTAATTTCTGATAGTGATCCATATCCGGCACCACCACTTTCAACTGGTAGTCGGCATCCACTCCGGTCACCAGGCTGCACTCCAGCACTTGCGGCAATGTGCGGATTGCCGCTTCGAAATTCTCGAAGCGTTCCGGCGTGTGCCGGTCCATGCCGATCAGCACATACGCGGTCAGGCTCAAGCCGAGCATCTTGCGATCGAGCAGCGCCACCTGGCGCGAGATATAGCCATCGTCTTCCAGTTGCTTGACCCGGCGCGAGCAAGGCGAGGGCGACAGACCGATGCGTTCGGCCAGTTCCTGGTTGGAGATACGGGCGTCGCGCTGCAATTCCGCCAAAATACTCAGGTCATACCGGTCGAGTTTGCTCATCAATCTGTCCTTGGTCGTAACTATTGCGGCGGATTATCTATCCAGGGTTAAAAATTGCGCAAGCAGTGTTTAATTGAGCAATTTTCGCAATCCTCTGTCGCGGCTTCAGGCCTATTCTTATCACCAGAATCACTGCTCGGTAACACAGTCCACGCGGCCCGCCCAATCAGGCCCGCCGCGGCCGCCACCCCCACCGGGGATGTGCCGGCCCCCGAGCTGCACACTGTCCAGAAGACGGCGTGAGGTGAGCCGACGTCAAAAGCGTCGAGCCAGGACGAAGTTCTCCAGAAGGGAGGCCGACGGGTCTCCCTTTTTTCTTGCCTGCGATTTCATGTTGGCGCCTCAATAAATAAGTCGCGCGACTGATAACCTGTTGCAGAACCCGGTGGGGCTGTTTCGAGTCTCAGCAACAAGCCCTGCCAACGACAGGCTCCCGCAGTGAGGAAAAGCATGAATTCGCGCATCTGGCGTCTGGCCGGTGTTGGTTTGCTGTGTGTGGGTGTCAGTGCGCAAGCGCTGGCCGATGAGCCGCAGAATCGCGGGCCGGGCAACGGGCCGCAGAACGACGGGATTATCCGTGGCGACAACAGCCGTCAGTTCGAGCACAACGGCCAGCCGCATAACAATGACGGTCAATGGCAGAACCGCAACCGTGTCGATGATCGTCCAGAACCGCCTCGCCAGCCGGGCAACAACCTGCCGATCCAGCCGCGACCCGACGCCGTGCACCAGACTCAGGAGCCGCGTCAGGGTTACTACCGCGACGAGCGCCCGCAGAACGGTTACCACAATCAACAGTGGCAGACGCGGCCGCGTCCCGATGACAACCGCTGGCCGGGACGGCCGAACGGTCATGGCAATGGCTGGGGGCCTGGCCCGCAATATCGTCCGGGCCATGTGATCGATCGTTTTCCGGATCGTGATTACCGCGTGCCGTATCGCGGTCAGGATTACTTCTATTCCGGCGGCTACTGGTATCGCCCGCAAGGCCCGCGCTACATCGTCGTGCAGCCACCGCGCGGGATCCGCATCCAGTATTTGCCGGATTACGCCCGTGAAGTGTGGATCGGCGGCTCGCTGCTGTTCCTCGCTGCCGGTTCGTATTACGCCTATCAAGAGGCGACGCAGGATTACGTGGTGGTCGAGCCGCCGCTGCAGCAACTGCCGCAACCGCAAGCTCAGGGCTATGACGTCGAAGCCTACCCGGCCAACGGCCAGTCGCCGCAGCAGGTGCAGCAGGACGGTTACCAGTGCTCGCAGTACGCGGTGCAGCAAAGCGGTTTCGACCCGCGCACCGCGACTTATCAACCCGCGCCCGAGGTGGTTCAGGCCTATCGCCAGGCGCAGGGCAACTGCCTGAGCAGTCGCGGTTACCAAGTCAATTATTGAGTGCGGGCGGCGAGCACCACTTCCTGTGGGTCGGCGTGCACCAGCACCTCGGCCTTCGGATATTCCTTGTGGATCGCCGCCGCCGCTTGATCGCTGATGCCATGGGCGACTGACAGGGTCAGTTCGCCCGGCAGTTCCAAGTGCAATTGCACAAACCAGTGGTTGCCCGAGATCCGCGTGCGCAGGTCGTGCGCGCCGAGCACACCCGGCACGCTGCACGCCAGTTCGAGCATGTGCTGGCTGACATCGGTCGGCAGTTCCTCGTCCATCAACACCGAAAAACTTTCCCGGGCGATCTGGATCGCACTCCAGAAAATGTACACGGCGATTCCCAGCCCGAACCACGCGTCCAGTTGTGCAAAACCCATCCCGGCCAACACCAGCGCGATCAGGATGCTGCCGTTGAGCAGCAGGTCCGAACGGTAATGCAGCGAGTCGGCACGCACGGCGTTGGAGCCGGTCTGCTTGATCACCCGGTGCTGCAACATCAGCAGCGCCGCGGTCAGCAGCAGGGAAAAAACGATCACACCGATGCTCAGCCACGGCGCGCCAAGCGGCTCTGGTTTCTGCAAGCGCTCGTAGGCCTGAAACGCGATCAACACCGCGCTGCCACCAACGAACAACGCCTGGGCCATGCCCGCCAGCGATTCGGCTTTGCCGTGGCCATAACGGTGATCATCATCCGCCGGGCGCAAGGCGTAATGCACTGCCAGCAGATTGAGCATTGAAGTGACGCCATCCAGCGCCGAGTCGGTGAGGCCGGCGAGCATGCTCACCGATCCGCTGAGCCACCAGGCAATCGCCTTGGCGACGATCAGCGTGCACGCGACCGCCACCGAGGCGCGGGTCGCCAGCCGCAGCAGGCGGGCGTGTTCGGGGCTGGAGGTCATTGAGCGTCCTTATTCAAGCAGCGGGTTGCAGGCCGAACATCGCCAGTTGCTGAGTGCTGCCCTTGTGCTGGATCAGGCGCGGATCATCCAGAGGAAAATCTCGGCCCAGCTCGCTCTCGAGAATCGCCTGCAACTTGTGATTGTCGACCTGTCCATCCGGGCCGATGGCTTGCTTGAGCTTGGCCGGATCGATCTGCGCGGTGTGGCCCGGTTCGAAATAGATCGCCCCGGTGGCGAAGTCGACGGCAAACGCGATCAGCCCGGGAATGATGTAGAACAGCAGGCCGACGGCATCGAGCACGGCAATCGCCGGGTCGATCTTGCCGTCGATCTGGCCACGCCGGTCCGGGTAGAAAATCGAACCGCACGCCGACAGTTGCGTGAGCAGAGTGGCAACCAGAACACCGCCGATCAGGCGAGAGGGTAAGCGCATGGAAATGTCTCCTGAGTCATCAAATAACGAAGCTTCGTCTTGTGAAGTTAAGACCCTCACGAACGTCAGACAGTTCGTCGTTATACTCGCGGCGGGCAGGGCGTACCCACAGTAAATTGCGGCCTCGTCTCACCCCTACTGAAATACGTTGAGGATTGAAGTTGTTTTCTCCAGATCGACACCGCGTGAAGGCTGATGAATTCTATCGGGGTTCGGCCCTCCGGGCTAAAGCTGTGAACGCGCCATGCTGCGTTGCGGGACTTGGCAAGGAAACGACCCTTGCCCGCGTCCGGCGCCTTGCCTGGCACGCTCACAGCTTTAACGCGACTCGCAATTTACTGTGGGCACGCCCTGGGGAGCCAGCATGATTTCTTTGCCGATCGACGATGTTTTACCCGCCCTGCGTGAAGCCCTCGCGTCACGCCACGAAGCCGTGCTCGAAGCACCGCCCGGCGCCGGTAAAACCACCCGCGTGCCCTTGGCCTTGCTCAACGAGGCCTGGCTGGCCGGGCAGACCATCGTCATGCTTGAGCCTCGGCGTCTGGCCGCGCGCGCAGCGGCGGAACGTTTGGCTAGCGAGCTCGGCGAGCAGGTCGGTGAAACCGTCGGCTATCGCATCCGCCTCGACAGCAAGGTCGGCCCGAAGACGCGTATCGAGGTGGTCACCGAAGGCATCCTCACCCGGCGCTTGCAGGACGACCCGGCGCTGGACGGCGTGGGCCTGCTGATCTTCGACGAATTTCATGAACGCAGCCTCGACGCCGATCTGGCGCTGGCCCTCAGTCTGAACGGTCGTGAGCTGTTTCGCGCTGAACAGCCGCTGAAGATTCTGCTGATGTCGGCCACCCTCGAAGGCGAGCGTCTGGCCGGGTTGCTCGATGACGCGCCGATCCTGCGCAGCGAAGGGCGCATGTACCCGGTGACGATGCGCTGGGGCCGGCCGTTTCAGCCGGGCGAATACATCGATCAGCGCGTTACCCAAACCGTGCTCGAAGCGCTCCACGACGAGACCGGCAGCCTGCTGGTGTTCCTGCCGGGACAGGCGGAGATCCGTCGCGTACATCAGCAACTGGTCGACGCAATCGGCGAGCGCAAAGACGTTCTGCTGTGCCCGTTGCACGGCGAACTCGACCTCAATGCGCAACGCGCGGCGATTGATCCGGCGCCGCCCGGTCAGCGCAAAGTGGTGCTGGCAACCAACATCGCCGAGACCAGCCTGACCATCAACGGCGTGCGCGTGGTCATCGATGCCGGGCTGGCGCGGGTGCCGCGTTTCGATCCGGGCAGCGGCATGACCCGCCTCGACACCCAACGCATCTCCAAGGCCAGCGCCACCCAGCGTGCCGGCCGCGCCGGGCGACTGGAGCCGGGCGTGTGCTATCGCCTGTGGTCGCAGGATCAGCACGAACAACTGGCAGCCTATGGCAGCGCAGAAATTCTCTCGGCGGATCTGGCCAGCCTCGCTTTGCAACTCGGGCGCTGGGGCGTGACGCCGGGCGAACTGGTCTGGCTCGACATACCGCCCGCCGCCGCGTATGCCCAAGCGCAGGATTTGCTGCAACGCCTCGGCGCCTTGCACGGCGACACGCTGACGGCCCACGGCCAGGCCATGGCCGAACTGCCGGCGCATCCGCGCATCGCGCATTTGCTGTTGCGCGGTCAGGCGCTGGGGCTGGCGGCAATGGCCTGCGATGTGGCGGCGCTGCTCGGCGAGCGCGATATCCTGCGCGGCGCTGGTGCGGATCTGCACAGCCGATTGGTTCTGCTTTCCGGCGAAGAACGTGCCGGTCGTGGCGCGCAGGGCGGGGTGCAACGCGCCCGGCAATTGGCCCGGCAGTATCGCGGTTACCTGCGTGGCAAGCCGAGCGAACCGGTAAACGATCCCGAGCATCCGCGCTGGCTCGGCGCGTTGCTGGCGCTGGCCTACCCGGATCGCGTCGCCCAGCAACGGCGTGCCGGCGGTGCTGAATATCGTTTGGCCAACGGTCGCGCCGCGCTGTTCGCTGAGGCCGACAGCCTGATGAAGCACGAGTGGATTGTCATCGCCGACCTCGGCAGCCGTCAGGGCCAGCGCGAAGAACGCATCTATCTGGCGGCGGATTTCGATCCGGCGCTGTTCGATTCGGTGCTCGCCGAGCAAGTGCGCAGCGTCGATCAACTCGACTGGGACGAGCGCGAAGGCGTGCTGCGCGCCGAGCGCCAGCGCAGGGTCGGCGAGCTGATTCTCAGCCGCGAACCTTTGATCGGTCTGGATGAAAGCGCGCGCAGTCAGGCGCTGGTCAATCTGGTGCGGCGCAAGGGGCTGGAGTTGTTGCCGTGGACGCCGGAACTGCGCCAGTGGCAGGCGCGGGTGGCGCTGTTGCGTCAGCTCGATCTGAGCACCCAAGACGACAGCCAATGGCCGGATGTCAGCGATGCGGCATTGTTGAATACCCTGGAAGACTGGCTGATGCCGTATCTGGGCAAGGTCTCGCGGCTGAGTCATTTCGCCAACCTCGACCTGTCGAGCATCGTGCGTAATCTGCTGCCGTGGCCGCTGCCACAGAAACTCGACGAACTGGCGCCGCATCATTTGAGCGTGCCGTCGGGTTCATCGATTCGTCTGGATTACAACGAACATCCACCGATTCTCGCGGTGCGTTTGCAAGAGCTGTTTGGTCTGGCCGATACGCCACGGATCGCCGGCGGCCGGCAAGTGGTCAAGCTGCACCTGCTGTCTCCAGCGCGGCGGCCGGTGCAGGTCACGCAGGACCTGGCCAACTTCTGGCGCAGCACCTATGCCGAGGTGAAGAAGGATCTCAAGGGGCGCTATCCGAAGCACTATTGGCCGGACGATCCCTTGGTCGCCGAAGCCACGGCGCGGGCGAAACCACGCGGCACCTGACCCGCAATGGCTGCGCGCCATTAGCCCATCCGTGCTAATTGCCCTTGGTTGTTCAGGCTCGCAAAATCGCCGCCTGAACAATAACCAGCCTTGTTGCCTGGCAACTTGCGCCCAAGGAACGGAACTGCCCATGACCTCTTTCTTCAAGCTGAAGAAGTTGATCTTCTTGTCGGCTGCGCTATTGGCCGCCTCCAGTTCGGCCATGGCCGAAGAGCCCAATCCGATTGGCGACTGGTGGATTATCTACGGCAACGGCGTGCCCCAGAAAAACATCATGTACGTCGCCGATGCGACATCGGTGGTGCCTTCGCAGAAAACCAAAGGCGCGACCATGGTCGCAGTGACGCTGGTGTATGAAGAGCCCGGCAAACCGATGATCGACGTCTACAACCTCGAAGCTCAGTGCGCCTCGGGCAAGGTACGTTTTATCAATGGCCAGTCCATCGAGCGCCTCGCCTACACCATGCGTCATCTGAAAGTTGCCAACCAATGGCAGACCCCGAAAGAGTTCTGGGTCCAGCAAGCGCTGAAGTTTGCCTGCGCCCCTGGCAGTCGCGCGAAAAACGACATGGCCGCCGTGGGCAAGATGGAATACCTGCAGATGATCGAGATGCTGCAGCAGATGTTTTTCAGGCTCGCGCCGATCCAGCAAAAGAGCCAGATGATGGACAACATCGACAGCCTGCTCGAACTGAAGAAATAAGCCGAGGCATCCAATGACTTACACACGTTTATGGCTGGCAACCCTGCTGGCAGGATTGCTCTTGAGCGGCTGTTCCACTATCGCGCAGAGCCGCTGGGAAGGTCGCGATCTCCAGGAAGCACTGGACCTGTTCGGCACGCCCGACGCGATGGCAAAGGAAACCGGCCCGAACGGCGAACCCTTGGCCGTACTGACCTGGCACAAGTCCGCGAGCTGGACCTCCACCGAAGCGGCCGGCACTTCGATGACCCATACCGGCAATGGCATGGTGTACACCGAGCACTACCAACAGGTCGGCCACAGTTCTACCTGCAAGTTGCAGGCGAAGATCAATCAACAGAAGAAGATCGCCCAGTTCCTGATCGAAGACGGGCGAATACTGCACGGTAAGTGCGCCAATGTCCGCTATGTTCCGGGCTACGTTCCGCCCGGTTTATAAGGGCAAAACGCTTATGGCGCAGCGGGTAGCAAGAAGCGCGCAATCACCGGCATGTGGTCGGAAATGCGCAAGGTATCGTCCTGCCGCACCTGCGCTTGCACGCGTTTGAGCTTCGGGCTGTAGAACAGATAATCGACCGTGCGATCCGGGCCGTTGAGGCCGGGGTCGTTGGGGTAATGGGTCAGCCATTTGGCCCGATCGATACCGCCGGCCTCGTTGTTGGTCGGGATCATCGGGTACTTGTCCCACAGCAGATGCAGTTCGCTGTCGGCAGAGTAGGGCGTGCGGCGCTCGACCGGCAGGCGTCGATACTGGCCCAGCGGCAGCAGATTGAAATCGCCACCGATCAGCCACGGCAGGCCTTGGCTTTCATATTTGTCGAGGATTTTGGCCACGGCAGCCACTTGCGCCTGCACGTTGCCGTCCGCGTGGCTGGCGCGCTGCAAGTGGGTGTTGAACACGGTCAGTTGTCCGCCATCGCTGAGCGGCAGTTTGACTGCGAGCAAAGCGTCTTTGGGCTGGAACTGGCGGCTGATGAAGTTGCTCGGGGCGACGGGCAGTTGCAGGCGTTCGGCGTGTTCGATGCGATAGCGGCTCAGCGTGGCCAACTGGCGGCCGACGCTGCCGTAGATGTGGGGCTCAGGGACGAAATCGGCTTTCCAGTCGAAGGCGCTGGCACTGCACGGATACAGGTCGGCGACGCGTTCCTGCAACAGCTTGAGCTGATTCTGGTAGTCACTGGCCTTGGCGCCGTCGTCGAGCTCCTGCAACAGCACCACATCGGGTTGTTCGTCACGGATCACGCGCGCCACTTCGTCGAGGCTGAAGGCCATGTCTTCGGCGGTCGGCGCTTCGTCGTCGCCCTGAGCCAGGTCATTCCAGAATACGTAGCGCTTGCCGGCGAGGAACTGCACGTTCCAGGTCATGACTTTCAGTGCTTGCCCCGGCACCAGCGTCGGCGCGGTAGTGCTGCAACTGACCGGCAGGGTTTCGCGGGCATCGGGGCGCCAGGTCAGGCTGAACAGCAGCACACCGAACAGGACGGCGGCGAGGATGACGAGGAGCAGGGTGTAGCGCAGCAGACGGGTCATGGCTCGGCTTATAGCGTTACAGAAAGTGGCCCCGAGCATACCTGACGGCAGCGGCGAAGCCCAAGCACGGCGCGGTCAGACTGCGCCGTTACGTTTGTCAGGCAATTCGCTGATCAGCATGAACAGGCGGAACAGCACCACACTGGTGAACAGTTGCAGAAAGCTGTGAGCGCTGTCGATCAGCCCGGCAATCAGCGGATTCTGCGGTTCGGGGTACACCGCCAGCGTCGCGCCCTTGAGCAGCCACAACGGGGTCATCACGCAGAGAATGCACAGCAGGATGCGCCAGAAGTGCCCACGGGTCAGGCGCAGACTTTCCTTCATCGCCTGCAACGGCCCGAGGCCGCGCAGCACCAGCAGGTATTCGGCGAAGGCAAGCATGACCATCAGCATCAGCCCCGGCAGGAAGTACAACGACAGGCCGAGCAGAATCAGCAAGGTATTGAGCGCGGTCAGCACCGCGAAGCGCGGCCACAGGGTGGCGGCCATCGCCAGCAGGTCGCGGTTGCGCGGCGACTCGCCACGGCTGCGTGCATCGAGAAACAGGATCAGCGCGGCGGTGTACAGCGGATACACCAGCAGGCCGACGATGATGCTGACGCCGGCGAAGGTGTCCGGCCCGGTGGCGTGATCGACCGCCTGCTGCAAGAAGGCTTCGACAATCACCAGCGGCAGGCACAACTGCACGATGCTGCCCAGATGGCGTTTGAAAAAATACAAAGAGTCGCGCAGTACTTCGAGGGCATTCATCAGTCGGTATCGCAGGTCGAAAACAGTGGCTCACTTTAACCGATGCAACGCGGGCCGACACAAACGTAAACATTCGGTAAAGGCCATTGAAACGTTTTGTCACTGTCTCCATTACAGGAGAGCACCGCGCCCAGAGTGGGCGCGGGCACGTTATTACCGGCAATCTACGAGGTCGCCATGAACAGCGAAGAGCAAACCCTGATCGATGGACTGTTTTCCCAGCTGCAACAGGCCGAAACGGAGGCAGCCCCGCGCGACGCCCAGGCCGAGGCGCGGATCAAGGAACACCTGACGCGCCAACCGGCGGCAGGTTATTTCATGACCCAGGCGATTCTGGTGCAAGAGGCCGCGCTGAAAAGCCTCGATGAGCAGAACAAGCAACTGACCCAGCAAGTCCAGCGTCTGCAGGCCGAGCTGCAATCGGCCAAGGCCCAAGGCGGCGCACCGGCATCCAGCGGTGGCGGCGGTTTCCTGTCGAGCATTTTTGGCGGCGGCAATTCACGTCCGGCGCCGAGCCAGAGCGCCGCACCGTCGTCCACCGGCGGCTGGCGTGAACCGGCGCCGCAGCAGAGCTATCAGACTCCGGCACCGCAACAGAACTTCGGCGCAGCGCCGCCCAACTATGCGCAGCAGGCAGCCCCGGCGGCGGGCAACAGCTTCCTCGGCGGCGCGCTGAAAACCGCCGCAGGCGTGGCCGGCGGTGTGATGCTGGCGCAGGGCATCAGCAGCCTGTTCCACCACAATCAGCAACCGGAAGAAATCGTCGAGGTCATCAAGGAAGAACCGGCGCAGGTCGCCGACCAGAGCAACAACGGCTGGGGCGATGATCAGCGCGTGGCGGACAACGGCTTCTCGGGCAATGACCAGGGCGGTTTCAGCGACGCCGATTACAGCAGCGACAATTCGTCGTTCTTCGATGACGACGACTCCTTTGTCTGACATCGCCTTTGAAGGCTGGCATAGACACTGAAGGCTGACATAGACACTGTGGTGAGGGGATTCATCCCCGCTGGGCTGCGCAGCAGTCCTCGCTTTAATCAGGAAAAGCGGGGCTGCTCCGCAGCCCAGCGGGGATAAATCCCCTCACCACAACACCGTTTGTCAGGGACACCTCGGCGCCAGCTGGTGATTATTCGCTGAATCTTTCTCTTGGCTGGCATACTGAGCGCCTTTTTCAGGCCTGATCGCCTGACCCCGCTTCGTGCGCTTGCGCGCCCACAGGAACTCCGGTGAAAAAAATCGCAGTGTTCGCCGATGTGCAGAACCTCTACTACACCGTGCGTCAGGCCTATGGTTGCCACTTCAACTACGCCGCATTGTGGGCGGACATCAGCAAGAACGGGCAGATCGTCGAGGCCTATGCCTACGCCATCGACCGTGGCGACAGCAAGCAGCAACAGTTTCAGCAGATCCTGCGCAACCTCGGTTTCACCGTGAAGCTCAAGCCCTACATCCAGCGCAGCGACGGCTCGGCCAAGGGCGACTGGGACGTGGGCATTACCCTGGACATCATGGACGCCGCCGACCATGTCGACGAAGTGGTGCTGGCCTCCGGTGACGGCGATTTCGACATGTTGCTCGAACGCATCATCAACAAGCACGGCGTGCAAGCGGTGGCCTACGGCGTCCCTGGCCTGACCGCCAACTCGCTGATCCGCGCCGCCAGCCGTTACGTGCCGATCGAAGGCGCGCTGCTGTTAAAGAATTAAGCTCAAGAACTGATCTGTACGGAGTTGAACCCGGTTTGGAACGCATTGCAGTCATCGACTTTGAAACCACCGGCCTGTCGCCGAACAGCAGCTGCCGTGCCACGGAAATCGCCGTGGTCATGCTGGAAAACGGCCGCATTGTCGAGCGTTACCAGAGCCTGATGAACGCCGGCGTGCGCGTCCCCGCGTTCATCGAGCAACTGACCGGCATCAGCAACGCCATGCTGCGCACCGCGCCGCCGGCCGAGCGGGTGATGGAAGAGGTCAACGAGTTCGTCGGTTGTACGCCGCTGTTGGCGCACAACGCCTCGTTCGACCAGAAGTTCTGGGATTTCGAACTGGGGCGGATCAAACGCACACGCCTGCAGAATTTTGCCTGTTCACTGCTGCTGGCGCGGCGCCTGATGCCGGCGGCGCCGAATCACAAGCTCGGCACGCTCACCACTTTCGCGCAGTTGCCGCATACCGGCCAGGCTCACCGGGCCATGGCCGACGCCGAGATGGCGGCCAATCTGATGGCGCATCTGGCGCAAGAGTTGCGCGGCAAGCACGGGGTGCGCGAGTTGAATCACGACCTGTTGTGCAAGTTGCAGAAAGTCCCTGCGGCGAAAGTCGGCGAGCATTTGCAGCGTTATCGCTGATTCCAGGCACTCCGACTGATCATTCCCACGCTCTGCGTGGGAATGAAGCCCGGGACGCTCCGCGTCACTTTCAAAGCCGAACGCAGAGCGTCCGTTGAGGCATTCCCACGCAGAGCGTGGGAACGATCCATGCGGTGTGTCATTCAACGCAACTGTGACTGATACACCGCTTTCGCGAGCAGGCTCGCTCCCACAAGGACTTTGTCGGTCTCAGTTGCTTTCATGCAAAAGTGTACCGGCGCGAAAAACAGGTTTTGTAACTTATTTTTGCGCGGCGGGCTTTCTAGAATGACCGGTCCACAGAAATCTGACTGTCGAGCTGCCCATGCCTGCCTTGCGCCGTTTTTCCCTGCCGTTGATCGCTGCGTTTTTTGCGTTGTACGTGATCTGGGGGTCGACCTATCTGGTGATCCGCATCGGCGTCGAATATTGGCCGCCGCTGTTGCTGGCCGGGGTGCGCTTTGTCATTGCCGGCAGCTTGATGTACGCCTGGCTGCGCTGGCGCGGTGCTCCTGCGCCGACCTGGGCGCAGTGGAAAGCGGCGGGGCTGGTCGGCATTCTGCTGCTCAGTTTTGGTAATGGCGCTGTGAGCGTGGCGGAGCACACTGGGGTGGCTTCAGGTGTTGCTGCGTTGGCGGTGGCGACGGTGCCACTGTTCACCTTGTTGTTCGGCTACTTCTGGGGCGCGCGCAATACCCGTCTTGAATGGGCCGGGGTCGTGCTGGGGATTATTGGCATCGCCATGCTCAATATGGGTTCCAACCTGCAATCGAGCCCGCTCGGCGCGATGTTGCTGATCTTCGCGGCGGCGAGCTGGGCGTTCGGTTCGGTATGGAGCAAGCATCTGCCGCTGCCAGCAGGGGCGATGGCCAGTGCGGTGGAAATGCTCGTCGGCGGCGTGGTCTTGCTGATCGGCAGTGCGCTGAGTGGCGAGCACCTGCAAGCCATGCCGCCGCTCGAAGGGTGGCTGGCGCTGGCCTATCTGATTTTCTTTGGCTCGATCATCGCCTTCAATTCCTACATGTATCTGCTCAAACACGTGCGCCCGGCGGCAGCGACCAGTTATGCCTACGTCAACCCGGCGGTGGCGGTGTTGCTCGGCGTGGTGTTTGTCGGCGAGACCATCGGTATCGAAGAAGCGCTGGCGATGCTGGTGATCATCAGCGCCGTGCTGCTGATCAGCCTGCCGCAGTGGCGTCGACCTGCGCAGCCACCCTTGGAAGAGGCGAAAGCCGTTCCGACGGAAGCGCGTACGAATTAGGGTAAACTGCGCGGCATTGCATCCCCGCGTCATTTTTTCCTACGGTACTCCCATGACTTTCGCCTCCCTTGGCCTGATCGAACCCTTGCTGCGCTCCCTCGAGACGCTCGGCTACCAGACCCCGACGCCGGTGCAGGCGCAAGCCATTCCGGCGGTGCTGGCCGGTCGCGACCTGATGGCAGCGGCCCAGACCGGCACCGGTAAAACTGCCGGTTTCGCCTTGCCGCTGTTGCAGTTGCTGGCCATGGAAGGGCCGAAAGTCACCGCCAACTCGGCGCGTGCGCTGATTCTGGTGCCGACCCGCGAGCTGGCGGAGCAGGTCCATGAAGCCGTACGCCAATACGCCGAGAACCTGCCGCTGCGCACATATGCGGTGTACGGCGGTGTCAGCATCAACCCGCAGATGATGAAGCTGCGCGGCGGCGTCGATGTGCTGGTCGCCACGCCCGGTCGCTTGATCGACCTGTTCCGCCAGAACGCGCTGAAGCTCAATCAGCTGCAAACGCTGGTGCTGGATGAAGCCGACCGGATGCTCGACCTGGGCTTCTCCGAAGAACTGGCAAACATTTACCGCATGCTGCCGAAAAAGCGCCAGACCCTGCTGTTCTCCGCGACCTTCTCCGATGACCTCCGCCTGCTTGCCGGGCAGATGCTCAATGATCCGCTGAGTGTCGAAGTCAGCCCGCGCAACGTCGCCGCCAACACGGTCAAGCAGTGGATCGTCACCGTGGACAAGAAGCGCAAGGCTGAACTGTTCGTGCACCTGATGCGCAAGAACAAGTGGAAGCAGGTGCTGGTGTTCGCCAAGACCCGCAACGGCGTCGATGCGCTGGTGGAAAAACTTCAGGGCCTCGGTGTGAATGCTGACGGCATCCATGGCGACAAACCGCAGGCTACGCGCCAGCGCGCGCTGGACCGGTTCAAGCTCAGCGAAGTGCAGATTCTGGTGGCGACCGACGTTGCCGCCCGTGGTCTGGACATCGAAGATCTGCCGCTGGTGGTCAACTTCGATCTGCCGATCGTCGCCGAGGATTACATTCACCGCATCGGCCGCACTGGCCGCGCAGGTGCCACCGGTGAGGCGATCTCGCTGGTGTGTGCCGATGAAGTGAACATGCTTTCGGCCATCGAAATGCTGACTCGGCAGAACCTGAAGCGCCAGAACGAACCGGATTTCGAACCCGAGCACCGCGTGCCGGACACCGACGCCAGCGGTCAGGTGATCAAGAAGCCGAAAAAACCGAAGAAGCCGAAAGCGTCGGGCGGTGGCGGTGGTAAACGCAATCTGGGCAAGTGGGTCGACAGCGGCGAGGCCTCGGCGCCGGAGCCATCGATCAAGCCAGTGCGCAAAGTGCCGGTGTTCAATACTGGACCGCGCAAGCGCAAGCCTTGAGATCAAAGATCAAAAGCCCCTCACCCTAACCCTCTCCCGGAGGGAGAGGGGACTGATTGGGGGATGCTTGTGAGTTACGCCGACCTGATATATCAGATGTGAATGCATAATCGACACGATCGCTCAGGTCGATGCATGACGCCAGACACCTCGGTCGGCTCCCTCTCCTTGGGGAGAGGGCTGGGGTGAGGGGCAGGGGCGACTCAGTTCCCGCGCCGTAACCATTCCAACATCCCAAACCCCGCCGCGCGCCCGCTGGCGAAACACCCGGTCAGCAAATAGCCTCCGGTCGGCGCTTCCCAGTCGAGCATCTCGCCCGCACAAAACACCCCCGGCAACGCCTTGAGCATCAAACGCTCATCCATCGCCTCGAACCGCACGCCACCGGCGCTGCTGATCGCTTCATCCAGCGGACGGGTTTTCACCAGTGTCAGCGGCAACGCTTTGATCGCTCGCGCCAACAGCAATGGATCAGCGAACGTTTCGGCATCGGTCAGCTCGCGCAACAACGCCGCTTTCACTCCATCAATCCCCACCTGACTGTGCAGATGCTTGGCCATCGAGCGCGAGCCGCGTGGTTTGCTCAGCGCCGCCTGCAATTTATCCACAGGCCGGCCGGGCAGCAGGTCGATGTGGATAACCGCTGCGCCATAGCGATTGATTTCCTCGCGTATCGGCGCCGACAGCGCATAGATCAGGCTGCCTTCAATGCCAGTCGCGGTGATCACGCATTCGCCCAAGCGCGGGATGTCGTCGTTCAAACCGATGGCAATGTTTTTCAGCGGCGCGCCGGCGAATTTGCTCACCATCAGCTCGCTCCAGGCTTGCACCTCGAAGCCGCAATTGCTTGGCTGCAACGGCGCCAGATCCACGCCGCGCTGCTCCAGCGGCAACATCCACGCGCCATCCGAGCCCAGGCGCGACCAACTGCCGCCGCCGAGGGCGAGCAGGGTGGCGTCGGGGTTTACGCTGATTTCGCCTTGCGGACTGGCGATGCGCATTGCGCCATTTGCGTGCCAGCCGAGCCAGCGATGGCGGGTGTGGATAACCACGCCGCTGTCGCGCAGGCGCTTGAGCCAGGCGCGCAACAGTGGGGCGGCTTTCATGTCGGTGGGAAATACGCGGCCGGAGCTGCCGATGAAGGTTTCGATGCCCAGATCGTGAATCCACTGGCACAAGGCATCGGCACCGAATCCGCGCAGCAGCGGGGCGATTTGCGGTGCGCGCTCAGCGTAGCGGGAGAGGAATGCCGGGTAGGCTTCGGAATGGGTGATGTTCATGCCGCCGACCCCGGCCAGCAGGAACTTGCGCCCGACCGAGGGCATGCCGTCGTACACGTCGACGCGGATTCCGGCCTGGCTCAGCACTTCGGCGGCCATCAGGCCGGCGGGGCCACCGCCGATGATGGCGACGTGGGTGTTGGCGGGGGCGGAATTCTGGGTCATGGGCGTGCGCTGCGGTATGGCGGGACAAGGCGCGCATTCTAACAGCGCTGGACCCTGTGGGAGACACCATGTGGGAGCGAGCCTGCTCGCGAACGCGGTCTGTCAGTCAATTAGATGTTGTGGGTGCTAAAGCTTTCGCGAGCAGGCTCGCTCCCACCGGGGCTGCGGTGTATTTCGAGGCTGGTTAAAAAATAAACAGTGCGCTGGGCGCCTTGGCCAGCATGGCCTGCAGTCCCTTTCACTCAGGTTATCCACAGGCAGTTCCACAGCGATTGTGGGTAACGCAGCACGGTTCAATGACAGCCGTGTGAATCCCAGACCCGTTGCGCGCTGTGATGGAGGATGCCGTGGCGGCGGGCGAGGGCGTGGCGATCCTTGCTGTAGCCGCCGCCGATCACCCCGACCACCGGAATGTCGCGGCCCAGGCAGTGGCGCATCACCCGTTCATCGCGCTCGGCCACCCCGGCGTCGGTCAGTTGCAGATAACCGAGGGCATCGTCCTTGTGCACATCGACGCCAGCGTCGTA
Organism: Pseudomonas sp. H26/SER47-MNA-CIBAN-0231; assembly: GCF_040310465.1. Lineage (NCBI taxonomy): Bacteria > Pseudomonadati > Pseudomonadota > Gammaproteobacteria > Pseudomonadales > Pseudomonadaceae > Pseudomonas > Pseudomonas sp. H26/SER47-MNA-CIBAN-0231. The sequence continues at coordinate 159,772 of NZ_JBEOPW010000010.1, forward strand.
GAGCACCAGATCCGGTTGATACAGCGGCAGCAGGTAGTTGAGCGTGTCATCGACCACCTGCAGATAATCGGCATCGCCCATGCCTTTGGGCAGCGGAATGTCCCAGTCACTTTCGGCTTTGCGCGCAGGAAAATTCTTCTCGCAGTGCAGGGAAACGGTAATCGCCTCCGGCGTGTCATGCAGAATTCGCGCGGTGCCGTCGCCCTGATGCACGTCGCAATCGAAAATCAGTACGCGATCGACCCGGCCGCTCCGCAACAGGTACTGGCTGATAATCGCCAGGTCATTGAAGATGCAGAAGCCGGCGGGGTAATCGTAGTGAGCGTGATGAGTGCCGCCGGCCAGGTGACAGGCCAGGCCATGCTCAAGGGCTTTCTCTGCCGCCAGGATCGAGCCGCCCACCGCGCGCACGGTGCGTCGCGCCAGCGCCTCGTTCCAGGGCAGGCCGAGGCGCCGTTGGTCTTCGCGGGACAACTCGCCGCTCATGTAGCGTTCGATATAGCTGCGGTCATGGGCGAGGGCGAGGATGTCGTTGGGACAGATCTGCGGGCGCAGCAGGTCGGCGTCGCGGGTCAGGCCGCTGTCGACCAGGTGATCGCGCAGCAGCCGGAACTTGTCCATGGGAAAGCGGTGATCCGCGGGAAACTCGGGGCTGTAGTCTTCGTGATAGATCAACGGCAAGGGCATGGCTTGTTTCGCGCAGAACCAGGGAAAGAATGAACGATCCTACCAGCGATGTAGACTCAACGGCATGGAAATGGAGGGGACGATGGAGCCGATACTGGAGCTGCAAAGCGCGCGGTTGTTGATGCGTCAGTGGCAGGACGAGGATTTGCCGGCATTCGCCGCGATGTGCGCCGATCCACAGGTGATGCGCTACTTTCCAGCGCCGTTGACCCGGCTCGAAAGTGCCGCGCTGATCGGTCGCGTGCGCGGGCATTTTGCCGAGCATGGCTTTGGCCTGTGGGCGCTGGAGCGCAAGGACACGGGCGAGTTCATCGGTTTCACCGGGTTGGGCGTGGTCGGCTTCGATGCGCCGTTTACCCCGGCGGTGGAGATCGGCTGGCGTCTGGCCAAGGAACACTGGGGCCTGGGTTACGCCAGTGAAGCGGCGTGGACCGCACTGCGCGCTGGCTTCGACCAGTTGAAACTGGAGGAAATCGTCTCGTTTACCGCCGGGCAGAACGCGCAGTCGGAGAAGGTCATGCAGGCGATCGGCATGCATCACGATCCGCAGGATGATTTCGATCACCCCAAGCTTGCGCTCGATCACCCGTTGCGCCGCCATGTTCTGTATCGCATCAGCCGCGAACAATGGCTGCAAACCTTGCATGAATAAGCCGACACGGACGTTTACAATGGCCGCCATCGTATTTGGCCCGTGCCAGAACCTGAATCGTCCGCCGCAGCCAAGACTGCGCGGCCATTGCTTTGTGTGAGGAGAGTCTGAATGAGCCAAGTGCTGGAAGATCTGGTCGATCTGCTGACCCTGGAACCGATCGAAGAAAACCTGTTCCGTGGTCGCAGCCAGGATCTGGGGTTCCGCCAGTTGTTCGGCGGTCAGGTGCTCGGCCAGTCGCTGTCGGCGGCCAGTCAGACGGTGGAAGAGGCGCGCCATGTGCACTCGCTGCACGGTTATTTCCTGCGCCCGGGCGATGCCAAGTTGCCGGTGGTCTATTCGGTTGATCGCGTCCGTGATGGCGGCAGCTTCAGCACTCGCCGCGTGACGGCGATCCAGAAGGGCCACCCGATCTTCACGTGCAGCGCTTCGTTCCAGTACGACGAAAAAGGCTTCGAGCATCAGGGCCAGATGCCGGCGGTGGTCGGCCCGGAAAACCTGCCCTCGGAGCTGGAACTGATCCAGCAGCGTGCGCACCTGATTCCCGAGCACATGCGTGAAAAACTGCTGTGCCCGAAACCGATCGAAGTACGCCCGGTCACCGAAAAGGATCCGTACAACCCGCAACCGGCCGATCCGATCAAATATGTGTGGTTCCGCGCCGATGGCGCCCTGGCCGACATTCCTGCGCTGCACAAATACCTGCTGGCGTACGCCTCGGATTTCGGCCTGCTGACCACTTCGATGCTGCCCCACGGCAAGTCGGTCTGGCAGAAAGACATGCAGGTCGCCAGCCTCGATCACGCGCTGTGGTTCCACAACGACCTGCGCGCCGATGACTGGTTGCTCTACGCGATGGACAGCCCGTGGGCCGGCAACTCCCGTGGTTTTTCCCGTGGCAGCGTGTTCAACCGGGCCGGGCAACTGGTCGCTTCGGTGACTCAGGAAGGCCTGATCCGCCATCGCAAGGACTGGGCATGAGCCTGACCGAGGTTCGTCATTGGGTGTTCGACATGGACGGCACGCTGACTGTCGCCGTGCATGATTTCGCGGCGATTCGTGTGGCAATGGCGATTCCACCCGAGGACGACATCCTCACCCATCTCGCCGCATTGCCAGCGGATGAAGCGGCGGCCAAGCATGCCTGGTTGCTCGAGCATGAACGCGATCTGGCGTTGGGCTCAACCCCGGCCACCGGCGCGGTGGAGCTGGTGCGCGACCTGCATGCGCGCGGTTATCGCCTCGGCATTCTCACGCGCAATGCGCGGGAGCTGGCGCACGTGACGCTGGAGGCGATCGGCCTGGCTGACTGCTTCGCGGTCGAGGATGTGCTGGGTCGCGACGAAGCACCGCCGAAGCCGCATCCCGGCGGTTTGCTGAAACTGGCCGAGGCCTGGCAAGTGCCGGCCAGTGACATGGTGATGGTTGGCGATTACCGCTTTGATCTGGATTGCGGCCGAGCAGCGGGGGCGCGGACGGTGTTGGTGAACCTGCCGGATAACCCGTGGCCGGAGTTGACCGATTGGCATGCGAAGGATTGTGTTGAGTTGCGGCGGATGCTGTTTGCCTGACATCTTCGTCGCCTGAGCCGGCCCCTTCGCGAGCAAGCTCGCTCCCACATTGGATCTTCAGTGCACACATATTTTGTGCATGTCATAGAGCTATGTGGGAGCGAGCCTGCTCGCGAAGGGGCCGGTGGATTCAGCAAAAAACCTACTGATCAAACAACGCCTTCTGCCCCTCCGCGGACGTCAGCATGCCATCCCCGTCATGCCCGACCCCGGGCACTTCAATCAGCCGCTGATTGACCCCCTCAGGATGCCGGCGCAGCAAATAACCGAAATACAGCTTCCCGCGCATCAAGCGGTAAGCCCCTTGCGCCTCGGCCGCGCAGCTCTTGTCCAGCGCTGGATGTTCCGGGTCGACGTCCTGCTGCCCGAGCAGATAAATCACCTCGCGTTTGACGTAAGCGCTCTCGACCTGCAACGGCGTTTGCCCGCCGGCATACACCGGCATGTCCGCCAGACCGTACTTCCAGCGGTTGAAACCAGGACATTGCGCGTGATCGAACGCCACTGGCCGCTGCTCGTTGAAATATGCATAGGACGAAGGATTGGCCACCACATAGCGCAAGCGAATGCCGTTGGCCTTGAGCGCCGGCTGATCCTTGGCCAGCAGGGCGTAACGCTGCACCACCTGGCCCCCGCCGGAGTGGCCGAAGATCACGATCTGCTTCACGTCCGGAAACTGTTTGCGGTCGCTGAGCCGCGCGACGATTTCGTCCAGCGCCGCGTAGGAACTCAGCGGATTCGGCCCGGTGGACAAGCCGCCGCCCATCCACTCGTTGCCCTGCCAGCGCAGCACCGTCGGCGGCAAGGAATACAGGGTGACGTCGCTTTCATTGAGAAACTGCGGAGCGATCACCAGCGTGTGCGCGGTCTGCCCGGCGAGTTCGGCGGCGCTTTCCGCGCTTTTGCGATAGGTCTCGGCGTTGCGCAGGCGACCGTGAATGACGATCAGCACCCGCTCGATCTTTTCCGGTGCCGGGCCGATGCCCACTGCCATTTCCCCGGCCTTGAGTTGCAGGCGACCGGGGCTGATCGCATCGACGCCGGTCGCTTGCGCGGTGCCGACGATGAACAGTAACGCCACAAGCCATTTATGCATTTACAGGGTTTTCGCCGCGAAGGTGTCGCACTGGCTTACCTGGCCTTGCGCGAATCCGGTTTTGAACCAGCGCACCCTTTGCGCTGACGTACCGTGGGTAAACGAGTCCGGCACCACACGGCCCTGACCCTGTTGCTGCAAGCGATCATCGCCGATGGCGTTGGCGGCGTTCAAGGCTTCTTCGATGTCGCCCGGTTCCAGCCAGTTCAGGCGTTTCTGCGCGTTATACGCCCAGACGCCAGCGAGACAGTCGGCCTGCAATTCCTGACGAACCAGCAAGCCGCCGTCGCCCTCCATCTGCCGGCCTTGCTGACGCGCAGCCTGCATCTTCGCCGAGACGCCCAGCAGCGTCTGCACATGGTGGCCGACTTCGTGCGCAATCACGTAAGCCTGAGCGAAATCGCCAGCGGCTTTGAAGCGCTGCGACATTTCCTGAAAGAAGGCCATGTCCAGATAGATCTTCTGGTCGGCCGGGCAGTAGAACGGGCCGGTGGCAGAAGTGGCCATGCCGCACGCGGAGTTCACCCGATTGCTGAACAGCACCAGTGTCGGGTCTTTGTATTGGCGTCCGGCCTGCTGGAAGATCGGACCCCAGGTGTCTTCGGTGTCGCCGAGGATCGAGCGGACGAATTCGGCCTGTTCATCATTGGCCGGTGGCGCCTGACGGGTTTGCGAGGAGGGCGCCGGTTGCTCCATCTGCCCGGTCAACTGGCCGAGGATCTGCATCGGGTCCTGGCCGGTGAGCCAGCCGATGCCGACAATCAGCACGATGGCCGTCAGGCTCAGGCCCTTGCCGCCACCGAAGCGCATGCCGCCGCCACCGCCGGCATCATCACCCCGGGCGTCGACGACGTTGTCACTGCGTCGGCCTTTTTTCCATAGCATGTGGGAATCCTCTTTTATTGCCGGTGATGAATCTGCTGGTGATGAGTGTTGCCGCTGTGTGAGTGTGGCGCCAGTCCGGTCGTCCGTCCATGCACACGCGCCCACATGGTGCGGGCCTGGTATTGACGGTCGAGCGGGCCGTGAATTCAATCCCGAGTGGAATTTCTTCCGTCTAATTCATGAACCCGCTGTTTCGACGGCAGTCTGTGATGTTGCACACTGGCCGGGCGCCGAAGTGGCGGGAATCTTGCCTCAAGGTTTTGCCTGGCGGCGGTTTCCCGGCGAAGAAGAGTGCAACCTGTGCGGTTGCTGAAAGCTCGGCCGACTATGATTGCCACAACGATTGCCGCCAGCGCGAACGCTCGCCCGGATTTTTTTCAGAGATTGCCAATGACCGTCAGCACCCCGCTCTCCGGTGTCAACCAGCCCTTCAAGGGGATCTTGCTGATTGTCGTGGCGACGTTCCTGTTTTCCAGTCACGACGCGTTGTCGAAATACCTCTCCGGTTTTTATCCGATCGTGATGGTGGTGTGGGCGCGCTATGTGGTGCACACCTTGTTGATGGCAGGGATTTTCCTGCCGCAGTCCGGTTTGCGCGTGCTGCGCACCAAGAAGCCGTTATGGCAGCTCGCCCGTGCCCTGTGCCTGCTCGGCACCAGCCTGTTTTTCACCACGGCGCTGCGGTACATCCCGCTGGCGGAAGCCACGGCGGTCAACTTTCTCGCACCGGTATTGGTCACGGCATTGTCGGTGCCGTTGCTCAAGGAACGGGTGACGCGCGGGCAGTGGATCGCGGTGATCTGCGGCTTCATCGGCGTGCTGATCATCGTCCACCCGGGCGGCGACCTGTTCACCCCGGCGATCCTGCTGCCGTTCTGCTCGGCGCTGTTCTTCTGCTTCTACCAATTGCTGACGCGCAAGCTCGCCGAAGTGGACAGCCCGACCACCAGCAACTTCTTTGCCGGCCTGTGCAATACCCTGGTGATGAGCGCGCTGGTGCCGTTCTTCTGGCAGGTGCCGACGTGGACTCACGCCGCGCTGATGCTCGCGCTGGGCAGTTGCGGGATGACGGCGCATCTGTTCCTGACCCAGGCCTTCCGTCACGCCGCACCGGCATTGCTGGCGCCGTTCGGCTATTGCCAGATCGTCTTTGCCGGGTTGTTGGGCTGGCTGCTGTTCAATCACACCCCGAGCGGGTTGACGGTGATCGGTATTGCGGTGATCTGTTGCAGCGGATTGGCGGCAGCGTGGCAGCAGAGCCGGCGCTGAAGAGCGGATCCCGGTTCAACTTGTGGGAGCGAGCCTGCTCGCGAAAGCGGTGTGTCAGTCGCCATATTCGGTGGCTGACGTGACGCCTTCGCGAGCAGGCTCGCTCCCACGATTGGATGTATGCAGGCAGGTTATTCGGTAACGGTCGGAATCTTGCGCGGTGCCATGAAGTACATCCACGTCAGTGCGAGGAAGTACATCGCCGGGATCAGCGTGAACAGCACCGTGTAGTTGTTGTTGGTGACGGTGAGGATGTGGCCGACGATCTGGGTCATGAACATCCCGCCGATCGCTGCGCACATGCCGCCGAAGCCGAACACCGTGCTCATCATGTGCTTGGGCGTGTAGTCCATCACCAGGCTCCAGATGTTCGCAGTCCAGGCCTGATGCGCGCCGATCGCCAGCGAGATCGCCGCCACCGCCACCCACAGATTCGCCGAGCCGGCAGCCATGACCACGCCGATGATGCAGCAGGCAAACAGCAACATCGACAGCAGCCGCGCCTTGATCGAGTTCATGCCGCGACCGATCAGGAACGAGGACAGAATCCCGCCGCCGACACTGCCGAAGTCAGCCGTGACGTAGATGATGATCAGCGGAATACCCATCTGCGTCACGTTGATGCCGAGGTTGTATTGCTGATTGAGAAACGGCGGCAGCCAGTACAGATAGAACCAGAACACCGGCGCGGTCAGCGAGTAGGCGAGGGCGAAGGCCCAGGTGCCGCGCATGCGCAGGATCTTGCTGAACGGCACGCGGGCCTGTTCCGGTTCGACTTGCTGCTGGATGTAATCGAGTTCCGACTGTTTCACCGTCGGGTGATCTTCCGGATTGAAGTATTTCAGGCCCCAGAACAGCAGCCAGATGCCGCCGAGTGCCGCCATGCACAGGAACGCCGCTTGCCAGCCCCACACATGCAGGACCAGTGGCAGCAGCATCGGCGTGAACATCGCGCCGACGTTGGTGCCGGCGTTGAAAATGCCGGTAGCGACTGCACGTTCACCGGCCGGGAACCACAGACGCGTGGTTTTCACACAGGCCGGATAGTTGGCCGCTTCCGTCAGGCCGAGGATGAAGCGGCAGACCATGAAGCCGACTGCCGAGGTCGCCAGGCCATGGGCGCCGGTGGCCAGGCTCCAGAGCAGTACGGCGCAGAAGAACACGCGCTTGACGCCGACCCGGTCGATCAAACGTCCCTGCAGGACAAACCCGATCGCGTAGCCGACCTGAAACCAGAAGTTGATGTTGGCGTAATCCATCGCCGTCCAGCTCATTTCCTTGGCGAGGATCGGCTGCATGACGCCGAGGGCGGCGCGGTCGATGTAGTTGAGGGTGGTGGCAAAAAACACCAGCGCCAGCATGCCCCAGCGGGTCTTGCCGACGGCCATGGCGCCGCGGATCTTGTCGCCAATGCCACCCGTGGCAGTGCTCATGGCCGGAGCCATGCGGGAAGTCTGTGAAGGAATCATGTGTTCCACCCGTTTTTGGATTTGTTATTTGGTGTTCTTTTCTGTCGAACACCTTGCCCGGTGGTTAGTGGCCGGACTCGATGTGCAACCGATGTTGGGCAGTGAACAAAAAATCGTCAATTCGCCAAATCGCCTTAGTGTTCGATAATCGCACGCAAAACTAACCGGGTAGTACACTTTAAATTGCTGCGCGCAGGGATGCAGCCAATAATTTGCTCATCCTATAAAAGCGGCGCGGCTCACGCAGCCGCCGTCTCCAAACGGGAGTTGAAACATGCAGCGTTCCATTGCCACCGTTTCCTTGAGCGGCACCCTGCCGGAAAAACTCGAAGCCATTGCCGCCGCCGGGTTCGACGGCGTGGAGATTTTCGAAAACGACCTCCTGTACTACGACGGCAGTCCCCGGGAAATTAAACAGATGTGCGCCGATCTGGGGATCGCCATCACCCTGTTTCAGCCGTTCCGTGACTTCGAAGGCTGCCGCCGCGATCGCCTGGCGCGCAACCTCGAGCGTGCCGAGCGCAAGTTCGATCTGATGCAGGAACTTGGCACCGACCTGGTGCTGGTCTGCAGCAACGCCTCGCCGGACAGTGTCGGCGATCAACAAATCCTCGTCGATGATTTGCGCCTGTTGGCCGAACGCGCCGGCGCCCGTGGCTTGCGCATCGGTTACGAAGCGCTGGCGTGGGGCCGTCACGTCAATACTTATCAACAGGTCTGGGACATCGTCCGTCAGGCTAATCACCCCAACCTCGGCGTGCTGCTCGACAGCTTTCACACCCTGTCGCTGAAGGGCGATCCCAGCGCGATCGCCGACATTCCCGGCGACAAGATCTTCTTCGTGCAAATGGCCGACGCGCCGATCCTGGCCATGGATGTGCTGGAGTGGAGCCGGCATTTCCGTTGTTTCCCGGGGCAGGGCGAATTCGATCTGCCGGGTTTCCTCGCACCGATCATCAAGAGTGGCTATACCGGGCCGTTGTCGCTGGAAATCTTCAACGACGGCTTCCGCGCCGCGCCCCCGCGAGCCAACGCCGCCGACGGATTGCGCTCGCTGCTGTATCTGGAAGAGAAGACCCGTCAGCGTCTCGAGCAGGAAGCGCCGCCGGTGGCCAACCGTGAAATTCTTTTCGAAACGCCGTCCGCCAGCGAATACAACGGCGTGGAATTTCTCGAATTTGCCGTCGATGAAGCGCTGGGCGCTAAGCTCAGTCACTGGCTGCAACGCCTCGGTTTCGCCAAGGCCGGGCAGCATCGCTCCAAGAGCGTCAGCCTGCTGCGTCAGGGCGATATCAACCTGATTCTCAACTCCGAGCCGTATTCGTTCGCCCACAGCTTTTTCGAAGCCCACGGCCCGTCGCTGTGCGCCACGGCGGTGCGGGTCAAGGACAGCGCCAGTGCACTGGCCCGGGCGGTCGCTTACAAGGGGCAGCCCTATCGCGGCCTGGTCGGGCCGAATGAACTGGAACTAGCGGCGGTGCGCGCACCGGACGGCAGCCTGATTTATCTGGTCGATGCGGACGCTGACGTGTACGGCACCGATTTCAATTTGTTGCCCGACGCGCAGACCGGCGGCGGCCTCAAGCGTATCGATCACATGGCCATGGCGCTGCCGGCCGACAGCCTCGACAGTTGGGTGCTGTTCTACAAAAGCCTGCTGGATTTCGAAGCCGACGATGAAGTAGTGCTGCCCGATCCGTACGGTCTGGTGAAGAGCCGCGCACTGCGCAGTCGCGACAGCTCGATCCGGCTGCCGCTGAACATCTCCGAGAACCGCAACACCGCCATTTCGCATGCGCTATCGAGTTATCGCGGCTCCGGCGTGCATCACATCGCTTTCGATTGTGACGACATTTTCGCCCAGGTCAGTCGCGCCAAGGAGGCCGGTGTGCCGCTGCTGGACATCCCGCTGAACTATTACGACGACCTCGCCGCGCGTTTCGATTTCGACGATGAATTCCTCAGCGAACTGGCCTATTACAACGTGCTCTACGACCGTGATGCCCAGGGCGGCGAGTTGTTTCATGTCTACACCGAGCCGTTCGAGGGGCGGTTCTTCTTCGAGATCATCCAGCGCAAGAATGGCTATGCCGGCTACGGCGCGGCCAACGTTGCGGTGCGGCTGGCGGCGATGGCCAAATCGCGCAGCGGTGCGGTGCGTCAGGCGAAGTTGTAGGGAATTCGTAAACGCGGGATCAAACACCGGCTGCGCGGCTTCCTTCACTGTCCCGCGCGGCCCATAATCGCCAGCTTGTGCAGTGATGGCCGTGAGCCCGCGATGACCATGAATTCAGAACTTTCCGCCGCTGCTGTCGAGTCCGACGCAGTGCCGCGCAAGAGTCGCAAGAACAACCCGGAAAAGACCCGCGAGAACATTCTGCAGGAGGCGATCGTCGAGTTCGTCCAGCAGGGCTTGTCCGGTGCCCGCGTCGACGCGATTGCCGAGCGCATCCACACCTCCAAACGCATGATCTATTACTACTTCGGCAGCAAGGAGCAGTTGTACGTCGAGGTGCTGGAGAAGCTTTACGGCGATATCCGCAGCACGGAAAACCGTCTGCACCTGGATGAGCTGCCGCCAGAGCTGGCGATCCGTCGGTTGGTGGAATTCACCTTCGACCACCACGATCACAACGTCGATTTCGTACGCATCGTCAGCATCGAAAACATCCACAACGCCGAGTACGTAAAGCGTTCCGATGCGATCAAGGCGCTAAACAACACGATCCTCGATACCTTGGGCGGGATTCTGCAACGAGGCGCGGACGAAGGTTTGTTCCGGCGTGGCATCGATGCGCTGGACGTGCACCTGCTGATCAGTTCGTTCTGCTTCTATCGCGTGTCGAACCGCCACACGCTGGGGGAAATCTTCCAGATCGACCTGCCGGACGAAACGATCAAGCAGCGCCACCGCGAGATGATCTGCGAATCGGTGTTGCGCTACCTGAAGGCCTGACTCGATCTCCCCTGTGGGAGCGAGCCTGCTCGCGAAAGCGGTGTGTCAGTCGCCCTGTTCGTTCACTGAATCGACGCCTTCGCGAGCAGGCTCGCTTCCACAGAGTTACCCTGTTGTTCAGCCATTCATGCTCTGAAAATGCTCGAGCATGCGCTGCGCATCCGGCACCACGCCGCTGAACAGTTCAAACGCCTTCACCGCCTGAAACACCGCCATGTTGCCGCCATCCAGGGTGCGGCAACCCAAGGCGCGGGCGTCGCGCAGCAATTCGGTTTCCAGCGGGAAATACACAATCTCCGCGACCCACATTTCCCTGCGCAGCAACCCGGCCGGCACCGGTGAACCCGGCAGCTTGGCCATGCCCATCGGCGTGGTGTTGACCAGGCCATCGGCCTGCGCCAGCGCCCCGGGCAAATCCCGTCCCGCCTGCGCGCGACTGGCGCCAAAATGTTGATTCAGATTGTTTGCCAGGCTCTCGGCACGCTCGCGGTCGACATCAAAAATCGTCAATTGCCGTACGCCTTCGCTGAGCAGCGCGTGGGCCACCGCCGCGCCAGCGCCGCCAGCGCCCATCTGGACGACACGTTCACGGGCAGCGTCTGTCAGACCCCGGCGAAAACCCTCGGCGAAACCGAGGCAGTCGGTGTTGTGGCCGACACGCTTGCCGTCCTTCAGCACCACGGTGTTCACCGCGCCGATACCACAGGCTTCCGGCGACAACTCATCGAGCAGCGGGATGACCGCCTGTTTGCACGGGAAAGTGATGTTCAGTCCGGTGTAATTCATCCGCTCCGCCGCTTGCAGCAAGTCGGGCAGGGCCGTGCTGTCGAGGCGCAATTGATCGAGGTCGATGAGCTGGTACAGATACCGCAGGCCCTGCGCATCACCTTCGTGCTCATGCAGTGCCGGTGTACGTGAAGCCTGAATCCCGGCGCCGATCAGCCCGGCGAGTATCACCTTGGAACGCGACATGGTTCTTACCTCTGCAACCGCTGGCTGAAATGTTCCAGTGCCAGGCGATAACCATGGCTGCCGAACCCGCACATCACCGCCGTGGCAATGCCGGAAACGAACGAATGATGACGAAACGGCTCACGGGCGTGGACATTGGACAGGTGCACCTCGATCACCGGCAATTCACTGGCGACCAGTGCATCGCGAATCGCCACGGACGTATGCGTCCACGCCGCCGGATTGATCACGATCCCGGCACAACGACCGCGCGCGGCGTGAATCCAGTCGAGCAGCTCGCCTTCATGATTGGTCTGGCGAAATTCCACGGTCAGACCGAACTCGTCAGCCGCGCGACCACACAGCGCGGAAATATCCGCCAGGGTCTCATGACCATAAGTCGCCGGCTCGCGGGTGCCGAGCAGGTTCAGGTTCGGACCGTTAAGCACCAGAACGGTAGGGGACATGGGGTAACTCCACTTATTGTTTTTGGCATTGGCCGAGAGGTTCCGGCCTGTGGAGATAAAATGTACTAGATGGTTACATCGGTCAATTGCCGAGAAATGACCAGGGCGTTTTGTGTTCGGTGATCGCACAGGCGCGCAATCAGGCGAGCCGTGAGAACTTTGCTTACTCTTTTTCTGCTCCTGCCGCTGTTCCGGAACGGATGACCACGCTAGCCTTCGGCGCGCTATGACCCCGATGAAGACAAGGTGCTGCTGTCCTTGATCGGCAAGTTGGAAGGAGTTGAGATCGAATTATGAAAGTCATCAAGGCAAAACCGTCGGTGCATCGCCCCCTGACGGAAGAGATGCTCGATGCCGCCATCACACTTGGCGAAGCACGACAGGCCAATAGTTTGCAGGCCGTGTCAGTGAGCTTCGAAGAATCCTCTTTGGTCATTCGTTTCGAGGACGGCAGCGGTGTGTTGCTTCCGGTGAAGCTGTATCCCGAATTCGCGGGGTTTGAAGCGGCCGATTATGCAAGCCTGACGATCGGCCTCGGCGGCACTGCGCTGTGCCATGAGGGCAAGGATCTGGATATTTCCATTGCCGGCATGATTTCAGCGAGCCCGCCGCTTATGCGGATGGCCGCGTCGGTCGTCGCCTCGCGCAACGGGCGTCAAAGCAGCGCTGCGAAATCTGCGGCAGCGCGAGCCAATGGCAAAAAAGGCGGGCGTCCACGCAAAACGGATATCGCGCCATAGCACCCACAAAAAAGCCGTCAATCACGACGGCTTTTCCGTATCCGCTACCCGCAATCAACGCCGGGTCAGCAGCACACCGGATTCCATGTGATGGGTCCAGGGGAACTGGTCAAACATCGCGCACTTGGTAATGCGGTGGGTGTCATGCAACTGGGCGATGTTGGCCGCCAGGGTGTCCGGGTTGCAGGAGATGTAGAGGATATTGTCGAAGCGCCGGGTCAGTTCGCAGGTGTCCGGGTCCATGCCGGCGCGTGGTGGGTCGACGAAGACGCTGCCGAATTCGTAGCTCTTCAGATCGATGCCGTGCAGGCGACGGAACGGGCGTACTTCGTTGAGCGCTTCGGTCAGCTCCTCGGCGGACAAACGCACCAGCGTGACGTTATCCACAGCGTTTTCGCTGAGATTGCTCAGGGCAGCGTTGACCGAAGTCTTGCTGATCTCGGTGGCGAGCACTTTGCGCACGCGAGTCGCCAGCGGCAGGGTGAAGTTGCCGTTGCCGCAGTACAGCTCGAGCAGATCGTCGCTGCGATCGCCCAAGGCTTCGTATGCCCAATTGAGCATCTTCTGGTTCACCGTGCCGTTGGGTTGGGTGAACGCGCCTTCGGGCTGGCGATAGCTGAAGGTGCGACCGCCGACTTCGAGTTTCTCGACGACATAGTCCTGACCGAGCACTTCGCGCTTGCCTTTGGAGCGGCCGATGATGCTCACGCCCAGATCCGCCGACAACTGAGTGGCTGCCGCATGCCAGTGCTCGTCCAGCGGACGGTGATAGCACAGGGTGATCATCGCGTCGCCGGCCAGCGTGGTCAGAAATTCGACCTGGAACAGCTTGTGGCTCAGCGCCGAACTGGCTTGCCACGCGGCCTTCAACTGCGGCATCAACTGGTTGATGCGCAGGCTGGCAATCGGGAATTCTTCGATGAGTATCGGCGTGCGCTTGTCGTCCTGAGAGAACATCGCGTAATGCCGCTCGCCGCCCTCGCGCCACAGGCGGAATTCGGCGCGCAGGCGGAAGTTCTGCAGAGGCGAGTCAAACACCGTCGGCTCGGGTGCATCGAACGGTGCCAGCAGATCACGCAAGCGCGTGACCTTGGCTTCGAGTTGTTCGGCGTAGGCTTGGGAATCGAAACTCATGCGTTGAACCAACCCAACTTGATCACAAACAGAATCGACAAAATCACCAGTGCCGGGTTCAGCTCACGGGCGCGGCCGGACAGCAGCTTGATGGCAGTCCAGGCGATGAAGCCGAAGGCGATGCCGTTGGCGATCGAATAGGTGAACGGCATGGCCAGTGCGGTGACCACAACCGGCGCCGCCACGGTGATGTCGTCCCAGTCTATTTCCGCCAGGCCGGAAGTCATCAGCACCGCGACGAACAGCAGCGCTGGCGCGGTGGCGAATGCCGGAACGCTGGCCGCCAAGGGCGAGAAGAACAGCGCCAGCAGGAACAGGATTGCCACGACGATGGCGGTCAGGCCCGTGCGGCCACCGGCACTGACGCCGGCAGCGGATTCGATGTAACTGGTGGTGGTCGACGTGCCCAGCAGCGAGCCGGCCATGGCCGCCGTACTGTCGGCAATCAGCGCACGGCCCATTTTCGGCATGTGGCCGTCCTTGCCCATCAGGCCGGCGCGCTTGGCGACGCCGATCAGGGTCCCGGAGTTGTCGAACAGGTCGACGAACAGGAAAGCGAAAATCACGCTGACCAGACCGATGTCCAGTGCGCCTTTGATGTCCAGTTGCAGGAAGGTCGGCGCCAGCGACGGCGGCATCGACAGGATGCCGCCGAACTCGGTGACGTTCAGTACGATCGAGGCGATGGTTACGGCGAGAATGCCGATCAGCACCGCGCCGCGCACTTTCAGTGCTTCGAGGGCGACGATCACGGCGAAGCCGACGGTGGCCAGAATCGGCGCCGGTTTGGTCAGATCGCCGAGGCCGACCATGGTCGCCGGGTTGCTGACCACGATACCGGCGTTGTGCAGGGCGATCAGCGCCAGGAACAGGCCGATACCGGCGGCAATCGCCGAGCGCAGTGGCAGCGGAATGGCGTTGATGATCCATTCGCGGATGCGGAAGATCGACAGCAGGAAAAACAGCACGGCGGAAATGAACACCGCACCCAGCGCCACCTGCCAGGTGTGGCCCATGTGCAGCACCACGGTGTAGGTAAAGAAGGCGTTCAGGCCCATGCCCGGAGCGAGGGCGATCGGGTAGTTGGCGATCAGGCCCATCACGGTCGAGCCGATGGCGGCCGCCAGACAGGTGGCGACGAAGATCGCGCCTTTGTCCATGCCGGTCTCGCCGAGGATGCTCGGGTTGACGAACAGAATGTAAGCCATGGCCAGGAAAGTCGTGACGCCCGCAAGAATTTCGGTGCGCACGTTGGTGTTGTGTGCCTTGAGTTGAAACAGCCTTTCCAGCATGTCTGCTCCCCGTGGCGCGTATGGCGCCGTGAATGTATCGACCTCAACAGCAAAGCACAGACCGTCGCAAGCGCCTGGAAAATTGTCGTGGGCCGGAAAAAGCCGCGCATCATACCAGCCGCGTGAGGAATTTGGCGGATGTTGGTGTCGATCGTCGGCGAAGTTTTGCGCAGCCGACAACTGCGCCATACTGCGCGCTGATTTTTTGGAGTGGGCAGGCATGCGCAACGGCGGGATCAGGATTTTCGGATGGATTGCAGCACTGCTGCTGACAGCTCCGGCGTTCGCGGCATCGGCACCGCCGTTGACCGAGGTGAAGGTGATCAAAGTGCAATCGCCATCCTGCGGTCTGGAAGATATCGCCGATAACCAGCCGCAAACCCAGTGCGATCACAGCGGGCCGAATATCAAGGTCTATGTGCTGGAAGTCGGCTATGGCCAGAACCAGCCGCACGTGACTCTGGATGGCTTCGAGGTCAACGGCACCCGAGGTCCGGTGTGCGCCTTCGATAATGGCAATCTCACTGAATGCACCCCTGGCAGCAAAACCGTCGGTTCTCTTTATACCTTCGATCTGGCCGGCAAACAGCAAGGCACCTTCAACTTCAGCAACACCTCGATCAACGCTCCGCGCAATACGCTTTCGACTCAGCTTTACATCAAGTAACGGCTGTCTGCGCACAGGCTGGGACAAAGCTGACTACGCTTGACTGACTATCCAGCGGAAAGCGCCCATGACTTCCAGAGCCCTGATTGCCCTCGCCGAGGGCATCGACGATTTGCAAAGCGTGACCCTGATTGACGTGCTGCGCCGCGCCGGCATCGAAGTGGTCGCCGCCAGCATCGAAGGCCGGCGCATGCTGACCTGTGCGCGCGGCACCCGGCTGACAGCCGACGGCATGCTCGTCGATGTACTGGCACAGACTTTTGACCTCATTGCCCTGCCGGGCGGTGTCGTCGGTTCGCAGCATCTGGCGGCGCATCAGCCCTTGCAGCAGTTGCTCAAGGACCAAGCCCGCGCCGGCCGCCTGTTCGCCGCCATCGGCGAAGCCCCAGCCACCGCCCTCCAGGCATCAGGCGTGCTGCGCCAGCGACGCATGACCTGCCTGCCCGGCGCCAGCCATCAGTTGTCCGGCTGTACGTTTGTTGATCAACCGGTGGTGGTCGACGGCAACTGCATCACCGCCCAAGGCTCGGGCGCGGCACTGGAATTTGCCCTGACCCTGGTCGAGCAGCTTGGCGGCAAGGCGTTGCGGGCGAGGGTGGCGGGGGAGTTGATGGCCTGACGGGTCAGCCGTGGGCTGCGAGGGGTTCTATCATTGGTTGCTCACGGTGCTCCGCTTGCCAAAGATCGTAGTCGGTTTGGACGCCTAGCCAAACGCGCGCCTTGCCGATCCCTGCACGCTCAAGTCGTACTGCCAGATCCGGGCTGATTGGCGCGTGTCCGTGCAGTACGCGTGAAAGATGCGGGCGTGCAAAGCCAAGGTGCCGGGCCAATTCGCTCACGCTGATACCAAGCTCGGGCAAGACATCCAGCAGCAGGGTTTCACCGGGGTGTGGCGGGTTGTGCATGGGCATGAGCCTGCCTCCTGTCAGTGGTCGTCCAGATAATCGACCAATTCGATATCCGAACCGACAAAACGAAAGATCACTCGCCAGTTGCCTGAAACGCTGAGCGGACCAGTATTCACTCAGCTCGCCTTTCAACGGATGCAGGCGCCAGCCCGGCAAGTCCAGATCGCCGGGAAGTGTCGCTCGATCCATGAACTGCAACATGCGCGACAGCCGTTTTGCATGGTCGGCACGAATTCCACGAGTCGTACCTGTTTCATAGAAGCCACGAAGGCCTTTGTGCTGAAAGGATTTGATCATGGCGGCGAGTGTAAGGCGATACATTACACCCGGTGCGGTAACTATGTACCGCACGTTGTCGCTTGATACGTGCTGGGCAGGTCAGTTTTTTCCAAAAACCTCAGGCCTTCTCTTCCACCGGCACATGCATCCGATCCCGATTCGCCAACGTCGGAAACAGTTTGATCCACGTCCCCGTCACCACCAGCGTGCCGATCCCGCCCATGACCACCGCCGGCACGGTGCCGAACCAGTGGGCGGTGAGGCCGGATTCGAATTCGCCCAACTGGTTCGATGCGCCGATGAACAGGCCGTTGACCGCGCTGACCCGGCCGCGCATTTCGTCGGGGGTTTCCAGTTGCACGAACGAGGCACGGATGACCATGCTGATCATGTCCGCTGCGCCGAGCACCACCAGCACCGCCAGGGAGAACCAGAACGAGGTCGACAAACCAAACGCAATAGTGGCGACGCCGAAGATGCCGACGGCGGTGAACATCACCCGGCCGACATTGCGTTCCACGGCAAATCGCGCGAGAAACAGCGACATCAGCAACGCACCCACCGCCGGCGCCGAGCGCAACAGGCCAAGGCCCCACGGGCCGGTCAGCAGAATGTCCTTGGCGAACACCGGCAGCAACGCCGTGGCGCCGCCGAGCAACACGGCGAACAGGTCCAGCGAGATCGCGCCGAGGATGTCCGGGCGGCTGCGGATAAAGCGAATCCCCGCCAGCAGCGAGTCCAGCGTGGCTTTGCCTTTATTCAATGGCGTCTGGCGTGCCGGCAGGTTGAGCATGAGCGAACAGGCGATCACGTACAGCAGCACGGTCGGGCCGTAGACCCAGACGCTGCCGAATGCATAGAGCAAACCGCCGAGGGCCGGGGCGACGATAGTGGCCGACTGCTGCGCCGATTGCGCGGCGGCAACTGCGCGGGGGAAAAGCGCACTGGGGACGATGCTGGGCAGCAAGGCCTGAGTCGTCGGCATCTCGAACGAACGGGCGGCGCCGAGCAGGAAGGCGAGGATGAAAATCATCTCGCGGGTGACGTGATCGGTGGCGCTGCCGATGGCCAGCGCCAAGGCAATCAACGCCTGCAACGACTGGCAAAGCGCGGCGACCTTGCGCCGATCGTAGCGATCAGCGACATGCCCGGTGTGCAGCATGAACAGCACCCGCGGGGCGAATTCGACCAGTCCGACCAGGCCCAGATCCAGCACGTTGCCAGTCAGCTGATACAGATTCCAGCCGATCGCCACGGTGAGCATCTGGAACCCGCTGGCGGTGAAAACCCGCGCCAGCCAGAAAGCCATGAACGGACGATGGTGACGTAACAGCAGGGGCTCTTGTGTGGGCATCTGAAGGCAGGTCTTGGACGAGTGAACGGCGAGATTATCACCAGTCTGTAACAGGAAGTTGCTAGGAGAAACAATTCAGTTAGCCAGACATCGATCTTTCATGCTGACAATCAACCCTGTGATGAGGGATTTATCCCCGTTGGGTCGCGCAGCGGCCCCAAAATCTATAAACGACGACCACTGCTGCGCAGCCGGACGGGGATAAATCCCCTGGCCACAGGAGTGAGGCAACTTGTCACGCGGCAAACCACCACGCAGTTCATTGGCAAAAATGGGACTACTCTTTCAACGTTGCTTGATCCAGATCAAGACCCCGACCGGAACTGATCTGGCGGCCATTTGGCCAGACTCCCTGCGTTGCGATGGTTGCAAAAAAAGAACGAATCCGAATTCGCCGCACTCCATATCCGTGGGGGCAGTGGTGCAGGCCTCCGGGCCAGCTACCCGTATTACCTGACAGAGGAAGCCATATGTTCGGTTTAGAGGCTCTGGATCTCGCCCGAATTCAGTTCGCGTTCACCATCTCGTTCCACATTCTGTTCCCGGCCATCACCATCGGCCTGGCGAGTTACCTGGCAGTGCTCGAAGGTTTGTGGCTGAAGACCCGCAACGACACCTACCGCGATCTCTACCATTTCTGGTCGAAGATTTTTGCCGTGAACTTCGGCATGGGCGTGGTTTCCGGGCTGGTCATGGCTTATCAGTTCGGCACCAACTGGAGTCGGTTCTCCGACTTCGCCGGTGCCGTCACCGGGCCGTTGCTGACCTATGAAGTGCTTACGGCGTTCTTCCTTGAGGCCGGTTTCCTCGGCGTCATGCTGTTCGGCTGGAACAAGGTCGGGCGCGGCCTGCACTTCTTCTCGACGGTGATGGTGGCGATCGGCACGCTGATTTCGACCTTCTGGATTCTCGCCTCCAACAGTTGGATGCAGACCCCGCAAGGCTTTGAAATCGTCAACGGTCAGGTGATCCCCACCGACTGGCTGGCAATCATCTTCAACCCGTCATTCCCTTACCGGCTGATGCACATGGCCACGGCGGCGTTCGTCGCCACTGCCTTCTTCGTCGGCTCGTCAGCGGCCTGGCACCTGCTGCGCGGCAGGGACAACCCGGCGATCCGCACCATGCTGTCGATGGCCATGTGGATGGCATTGATCGTCGCGCCGATCCAGGCTGTGATCGGCGACTTCCACGGCCTCAATACGCTCAAGCATCAGCCGGCAAAAATCGCTGCGATCGAAGGCCACTGGGAAAACCATGGCGACGAAGCGACGCCGCTGATCCTGTTCGGCTGGCCGGACATGAAAGAGGAACGCACCAAGTTCGCCGTAGAGATTCCATACCTCGGCAGCCTGATCCTCACCCACTCGCTGGATAAACAAGTGCCGGCGCTGAAGGAGTTCCCACCGGAAGACCGGCCGAATTCGACCATCGTGTTCTGGTCGTTCCGGATCATGGTCGGCCTCGGTTTCCTGATGATCTTCACCGGTCTGTGGAGTCTGTGGCTGCGCAAGCGTGACTCGCTGTATACCTCGCGGCCGTTCCTGCATCTGGCCTTGTGGATGGGGCCGTCCGGTCTGATCGCGATTCTCGCTGGCTGGTTCACCACGGAAATCGGCCGTCAGCCATGGGTGGTCTACGGCCTGATGCGCACTGCCGATGCTTCGTCCAACCACAGCTTCATGCAGATGAGCATCACCCTGATCATGTTCGTCGTGGTCTATTTCGCCCTGTTCGGCGCCGGTCTCGGCTACATGATGCGCCTGGTGCGCAAAGGGCCGAAGATCAGCGAAGGCAACGAAACACCGGACGGTGGTCCAGGCAAGAAACGCACCCCGGCGCGTCCGTTGTCCGCAGCCGACGATCCGGCCGAGGGCGAGCACGAAGACAACACTCGCTTGACCAAGGAGATTTGACTCATGGGTATTGATCTTCCGCTGATCTGGGCCGTGATCATCATCTTCGGCATCATGATGTACGTGGTCATGGACGGCTTCGACCTGGGCATTGGCATTCTCTTCCCGTTCGTGCCCGGCAAGACCGATCGCGACGTGATGATGAACACCGTCGCCCCGGTCTGGGACGGCAACGAAACCTGGCTGGTACTGGGTGGCGCGGCGTTGTTCGGCGCCTTCCCGCTGGCCTATTCGGTGGTGTTGTCGGCGCTGTACCTGCCGCTGATCTTCATGCTCATGGGCCTGATTTTCCGCGGCGTGGCTTTCGAGTTCCGCTTCAAGGCCAAGGATGAAAAACGTCACCTGTGGGACAAGGCATTTATCGGTGGTTCGATCGCGGCGACGTTCTTTCAGGGCGTGGCGCTGGGAGCGTTCATCGATGGTCTGCCGGTGGTCAATCGCCAGTTCGCTGGAGGTTCACTGGACTGGCTGACGCCGTTCACGCTGTTTTGCGGCGCGGCGCTGGTGGTGGCCTATGCCTTGCTCGGCTGTACTTGGCTGATCATGAAAACCGAAGGCAAGTTGCAGGAGCAGATGCATGACCTGGCGCGACCGCTGGCGTTTGTCCTGTTGGCAGTGATAGGTATCGTCAGCCTGTGGACGCCTCTGTCGCATCCGGAAATCGCCTCGCGCTGGTTCAGCATGCCGAATCTGTTCTGGTTCATGCCGGTGCCGATTCTGGTGCTCGTCACCTTGTACGGCCTGATTCGCGCGGTGGCACGTAACGCCAACTACACGCCGTTCCTGCTGACCCTGGTGCTGATCTTCCTCGGCTACAGCGGTCTGGGCATCAGCCTGTGGCCGAACATCGTGCCGCCGTCGATATCGATCTGGGACGCCGCCGCGCCGCCGCAAAGTCAGGGCTTCATGCTGGTCGGCACGTTGTTCATCATTCCGTTCATCCTGGGGTATACCTTCTGGAGCTACTACGTGTTCCGCGGCAAGGTCACCCACGAAGACGGCTATCACTAATCCCATGCTGGGCTTGCCCTGTGGGAGCGAGCCTGCTCGCGAAGGCGTCCGCAGTGACGCCTTGGCTTAACGGAGATCGATGCAATGACCGGCAAACATTCCCTGCACGACATTGAAGAAGCCGAAAAAAAGCCGCTGTGGCAGCGGCTCGGCTGGTTGGCCCTGATCTGGGTTGGCAGTGTCGGCGTGTTGTTCATCGCCGCCAGCCTGATGCGCATGTTCATGAATGCCGCAGGTTTGACCACCCACTGAAACATCCCGTCCCGGCGCCTTCGGGTATGGATTTGCAACCCTCCTCACGGAGGGTTTTTTTACGCCGCAGTTTTATTTGCGCGCCTTGAGGATGACGAATTTCGGCGTCGCCGCCACTTGCTCGACACCACGAAACAGGCGCGCCAGTTTGCTGTGATAGCCCAGATGCCGATTGCCGACAATGTACAGCGCACCGCCGACCACCAGTGCCTCGCGCGCCTGCTGGAACATGCGCCAGGCGAGGAAATCGCCGACCACCTGCTGCTGATGGAACGGCGGGTTGCACAGCACCACGTCCAGTGACTGCGGCGCCTGCCCGGCCAGACCATCGCCAGCGCGCACGATGACTTCGCGATCGGCCAATGCCGCGCGCCAGTTCTCGGCAGCCGATTGCACCGCCATGAACGATTCGTCGACCAGCGTGTAATGCGCATCCGGGTTCTGCAAAGCGCTGGCGATTGCCAGAACACCGTTGCCGCAACCGATGTCAGCGACTTGCGCGTGGCCAAGGTTTTTCGGCAGATGCGGCAGAAACGCGCGAGTGCCGATGTCGAGGCCTTCGCGGCAGAACACATTGGCGTGGTTAAGTAATTCGATTGCCGGCTCGTCGAGGCGGTAACGAGTCGGGTAAGGAGACGTGGCGGGCGCTTTGCTTTCAGGCGTGGCGATCAGCAGTCGGGCTTTCTTCACGGCCAGCGACGCCTGTACCGGGCCAATGTAACGTTCCAGCAGATCGCCGGCAGCGCGGGGCAGATGCTTGACCATGGCGGCGGCGATCACTTGCGCGCCTGGAGCGAGTTGTCCTTGCAGGCGGATCAGCTGTTCTTCCAACAGCGCCAGGGTTTTGGGGACGCGGATCAGCACCCGATCAAACGGCCCGACCAAAGGCTCACTAGCCGGAATCGGACGAATCGCGTCGAACGCCTGACCATTGCGCAGCAGATTCTTTTCCAGCCCGACGAAACCCAGGAACGAATCGCCGCTACTGCTCACCTCGACCTTGTCCAACAGACTGATCGCCAAGGCGCCAAAGCTGTCATTGAGCACCAGCACGCGGGTGCTGCTCGCAGGTTGTTCGCTGGCGAGATGATTGAGCAGGTACTCGTCCGCCGCATCAAAGGCTTGCAGTGGTTCATTCTGCTGTTCAGGCTGGCGGATCAGGTCGAGCTGGGCGAAAGGCGTTTCGAGCAAAGGCATGGGGCGGGGACTCAGGATATTCGGCAGATATCCCGTTGCCGGCAGATGGTGCGACGGGATCCGACCGAGTGGACTGCGATGCAAGCAGGTTGCGTCATCACTCGGAAAGGCCTGAATGGTACGTTTTTTTGCGCCTAAATACTCGCAGGATTACCGCGCGATAACGCTCAGCTGTCAGATGATGCCGGCACGAGCGGCGGCAATCACTGCGGAAATCTTGTTGCAGACGTTGAATTTTTCGATGACGTTTTGCACGTGATAGTTAACGGTGCGTTCGCTCAGGCTGAGGATTCTCGAGATATCGTGAGCGGTCTTGCCCATGGCGGACAATTTCATGATCTCCAGTTCCCGGGACGATAGCCTCGGTTTGCTGGGTTTGGCCGGTGTGGGAACGGTGCGGGCATACAGGTCACTGAGGTGACGGTTGGCAAAAAACAGATAACCGTAATGCTCATACAGTTCGAGCGGGCTGATCGGGCAGTGGGTGCGCGCCAGGCTGATGATGCTGCACAAACCGCTGGTGTCGTCATGAAAGGCCTGCGACCAGCCATGCTGCAGTCCATTTTGCTTTAACGCCTGCCACAGCTCCGGCGCGTCGGTGAACACTCTTTCTTCCCAGACGATCGGCAATACCGAATGATTGCAATGCGCTATTACCGGATCAATATTCCGGTAGTTCTCTTTGTTGTACTGGATGTTCCATTCTTTCGGATAGTTATTGATTTGCAAGGCATTCAAATGCACATCGCGATGGGGGGAGGTGACCGCTATCGCACAATAGTTAAAGCCCAGATTCTCGGCAAATCTCAGCAGTATCGGGTATGCCGCCTCAATGCCTTTGGCAAATGTCAGTTGTTTCAATTGTGATTCCTTCCACGTTTCCATGAACTTTGCCTCCATCCTGATATAGGGGCGCCAAATGGATCCAAAAAATCTCGCACGAATCGAAGTGTAGGATCTTTCCTGCGAAACGCCTTACATTTTTTCGAGATTGAAACTTTGGTGTTTTTTATAAAAGCGTTCTTAGCAATACAGGCTGTTATATTTTAACTGGCATCTTAAAGTTATTGCTCTAGATCCAGTATTGCCAGCAAATCGAATGTCTTGCGCTGATCCCGTCAATACCATTACCAATCACGAGTGTTTGGCAGCGCGATTTTGCGGGACACTGTGGGCAATCGTTTCAAGGAGTGCCTCATGACTGCCAGTGCCGAGAAGTACACCACCCAGACCTTGCTCGATGTGCAACCGTTGACGCCGAACCTGTTCACGCTGCGCACCAGCCGTGATCCCGGCTTTCGCTTTCGTGCCGGCCAGTTCGCCCGGCTGGGCGTGACCAAGGCCGATGGCAGCACGGTCTGGCGCGCCTATTCGATGGTGTCGTCGCCGTTCGACGAGTTTCTCGAATTCTTTTCCATCGTCGTGCCGGGCGGCGAATTCACCAGTGAGCTGAGCCGGCTCCAGGTCGGCGACACTTTGATGGTCGAGCGCCAGGCGTTCGGCTACCTGACGCTGGATCGTTTTGTCGACGGCCGAGACCTGTGGTTATTGTCGACCGGCACCGGGGTGGCGCCCTTTCTGTCGATCCTGCAGGACTTCGAGGTCTGGGAGAAATTCGAGCGAATCATTCTGGTTTACAGCGTGCGGGAGGCGCGGGAACTGGCCTATCAAGAGTTGATCGCCGGGTTGGCGCGACGGGACTATCTGAGCGAATACGCCCACAAGCTGCAATTCATCCCCACTGTGACCCGCCAGGCCCACCCAGGCGCGTTGCAGGGCCGGATTACCACATTGATCGAAAACGGCGAACTGGAGCGAGCGGCAGGGGTTGAGCTCTCGCCAGAGCATTCGCGAGTGATGCTGTGCGGCAATCCGCAGATGATCGACGACACCCGCGCCTTGCTGAAACAGCGCGACATGCGCCTGAGCCTGACCCGCAAGCCTGGGCAGGTTGCGGTGGAGAATTACTGGTAACGAAAACGGCACCCGCGGGTGCCGTTTTGATGTGTAGCGAATGCCTCAGGGCCGCTCGTTCTGCGCCTTGAGCAGGTCGCGGATTTCGCCCAGCAGTTGCTCTTCCTTGCTCGGGATCGGCGGCGCGGTCGGTGCTACGGCTTCTTCGCGCTTGAGGCGGTTGATGGCCTTGACGCCCATGAAGATCGCAAATGCGACGATCACGAAATCCAGCACCGTCTGCAGGAATTTGCCGTAAGCCAGCACCACGGCGGGCGCATCGCCCTGGGCGGCTTTGAGCGTGACAGCCAGATCACTGAAGTCCACCCCGCCGATCAACAGGCCAATCGGCGGCATGATCACGTCGCCGACAAACGACGAAACGATCTTGCCGAACGCCGCGCCGATGATGATACCGACGGCCATGTCGACCACATTGCCTTTGACCGCGAAGGCCTTGAACTCGCTAAGCACGCCCATAGTTATTTCCTTGTTACAGATGAGTTTGGTGTAGGCAGTGTAAATCAGCGAAACGCCTCCTGCGCGAAACACCTTCTTACAATGCCCGTTTTTATCGACACATCAATTAACGATTAGTTTGCAAATTGCCAGCAATCGCGCGCGGAATACGCGCTAACCCGCTGACGGGAAAGCCAATTTCTTCAATCATGGTGTTACGTTCTTTCTATTTATGTTCCTCGGCGGGGGCCTCTAGCCTTGCTGTGGCGCACCTGGATGCGCTCAATAAAACCAGAGGAACCTGATATGACTTCCGCTCTTGGACTGGGGGCTTTTCCCCATCGCCGCACCCTCGGCGTTCTCACCGCCAGCCTGCTGACCTTCTCGGTCAACGCCGCTCCGCTGACCCGCGATAACGGCGCTGCGGTGGGTGACAATCAGAACTCGCAAACTGCCGGCGCCACCGGCCCGGTGCTGCTGCAGGACGTGCAACTGATCCAGAAGCTGCAACGCTTCGACCGTGAACGCATCCCCGAGCGCGTGGTACATGCACGCGGCACGGGCGCCCACGGCACCTTCACCGTGACCGATGACCTCAGCGACCTGAGCAAGGCCAAGGTGTTCGCCGCAGGCCAGAGCACGCCGGTATTCGTGCGTTTCTCGGCGGTGGTGCATGGCAACCATTCCCCGGAAACCCTGCGTGACCCGCGTGGTTTCGCCACCAAGTTCTACACCGCTGACGGTAATTGGGATCTGGTCGGCAACAATTTCCCGACCTTCTTCATCCGCGATGCGATCAAATTCCCGGACATGGTGCACGCCTTCAAGCCCGATCCGCGCACCAACCTCGACGACGATTCGCGCCGGTTCGACTTCTTCTCCCATGTACCGGAAGCCACCCGCACACTGACCGAGTTGTATTCCAACTACGGCACTCCGGCCAGTTATCGGGAAATGGATGGCAATGGTGTTCATGCCTATAAGCTGATCAATGCCAGGAATGAAGTTCACTACGTTAAGTTTCACTGGAAGAGTCTGCAAGGCATCAAGAACCTTACGCCAAAACAAGTTAGCGAAGTTCAAGGTCGGGATTACAGTCATATGACCAACGACTTGGTGAGTAATATCAACAAGGGCAACTTTCCGAAGTGGGACTTGTACGTGCAAGTTCTCAAGCCACAGGATTTGTCCAAGTTTGATTTCGATCCGCTTGATGCAACCAAGATCTGGCCGGGTATTGCCGAGCGCAAAGTTGGACAAATGGTCTTGAACCGTAATCCGGCCAATGTCTTCCAGGAAACTGAACAAGTTGCCATGGCACCGGCCAACGTAGTTCCGGGTATCGAGCCTTCGGAAGATCGTTTGTTGCAGGGCCGAGTGTTCTCTTACGCCGATACGCAGATGTATCGCCTCGGTGCCAACGCTTTGCAATTGCCGATCAACGCTCCGAAAACCGCAGTGAACAATGGCAATCAGGATGGCGCGATGAATTTTGGCGCCAGCCAGTCCGGCGTCAACTACCAGCCAAGCCGCCTGCAACCGCGTGAAGAAACGCCAGCGGCGCGTTACAGCCAGTCGGCGCTGGCGGGCAGCACGCAACAGGCGAAGATCCAGCGTGAGCAGAACTTCAAGCAGGCCGGTGATCTGTATCGCTCGTACAGCAAGCAGGAACGTCGCGACCTGATCGACAGCTTCGGCGGCTCGCTGGCCACCACCGATGACGAGAGCAAGCACATCATCCTGTCCTTCCTGTACAAGGCTGACCCCGAGTACGGCAGCGGTGTGACCGAAGTGGCCAAGGGCGACCTCAGCCGTGTGAAAGCACTGGCGGCCAAACTGACCGACTGATAGCGATGCGGCGCACGCGAGGGCTGTCCCGCCTCGCGTGCGCTCAAGGAGAGCCCGATGCGTATTTTTCTTTTATGCCTGGCCGGGTGCCTGTCGTTCAGCGCGTGGGCGGCACCGGTCGAGCAAAGCCCCGAGGCAATCAAGGCGCAGTTGCAGGATTACTACTTCGACGCCGCCCGCCGTGGCGACGTGCCAATGCTCGAGACCTTTATCGAGTCCGGCTATTCCCTCGATACCCGCGACAGCAAGGGTTACACCGCGCTGATTCTGGCCGCCTACCACGGTCAGGCGCCGGCGGTTGAGCGACTGTTGGCAGCGGGCGCGGACGCCTGTGCTCAGGATCAACGCGGCAACACGGCGCTGATGGGCGCGATTTTCAAAGGCGAGTTGCAGATCGCCCGGCGCCTGATGGCCACCGATTGCAGCCCCGACCAACGTAACGGCGCCGGACAGACAGCGGCGATGTACGCCGGGCTGTTCAAGCGTCTGGAATTGCTTGATGCGTTGAAAGCCAAGGGCGCCGACCTCAATGCCGAGGATCCGCTGGGTAACAGTGCCGCGCGTCTGGCCAGCGGCGAAATCCGTACCGCTGCGCCGCGCTGATCGGCGGTGGCTGCGTTATCATCGCGTCTTTTGTTCCGGGGGTTCTGATGGCCAAGGCCAAGCGCATGTACGGCTGCACCGAGTGCGGCGCAACCTTTCCCAAGTGGGCCGGGCAGTGCGGCGAGTGCGGTGCCTGGAACACCCTGACCGAAACCATGATCGAAAGCGGCGGCGCCACGGCACCCACCGGGCGCACCGGTTGGGCTGGCCAGCAGGCGCAGATCAAGACGCTCGCCGAAGTCAGCATCGAAGAGATTCCACGTTTTTCCACCGCGTCCGGTGAGCTTGATCGCGTACTCGGCGGCGGGCTGGTCGATGGCTCGGTGGTGCTGATTGGCGGTGATCCGGGGATCGGCAAGTCGACAATCCTGCTCCAGACCCTGTGCAATCTGGCCAAGAGCATGCCAGCGCTGTACGTCACCGGTGAGGAATCCCAGCAGCAGGTGGCGATGCGCGCTCGCCGTCTCGGCCTGCCGCAGGATCAACTGCGGGTGATGACCGAAACCTGCATCGAAACCATCATTGCCACCGCCCGCCAGGAAAAGCCCAAGGTGATGGTGATCGACTCGATCCAGACCATTTTCACCGAACAACTGCAATCGGCCCCGGGCGGCGTGTCGCAGGTGCGTGAAAGTGCGGCGTTGCTGGTGCGCTACGCCAAACAGAGCGGCACGGCGATCTTCCTCGTCGGCCACGTCACTAAAGAAGGTGCGCTGGCCGGTCCACGTGTTCTGGAACACATGGTCGACACGGTGCTGTATTTCGAAGGTGAATCCGATGGTCGACTGCGTCTGCTGCGGGCGGTGAAGAACCGTTTCGGCGCGGTCAACGAATTGGGCGTGTTCGGCATGACCGACAAGGGCCTGAAAGAAGTCTCCAACCCATCGGCGATTTTTCTTACCCGCGCTCAGGAAGAAGTCCCGGGCAGTGTGGTCATGGCGACGTGGGAAGGCACCCGACCGATGCTGGTCGAAGTGCAGGCGCTGGTCGATGACAGCCATCTGGCCAACCCGCGTCGGGTGACGCTGGGGCTGGATCAGAACCGATTGGCGATGTTGCTCGCGGTGCTTCACCGCCACGGCGGGATTCCGACCCACGATCAGGACGTGTTCCTCAACGTGGTAGGCGGCGTGAAGGTGCTGGAGACGGCGTCGGATCTGGCGTTGATGGCGGCGGTGATGTCGAGTTTGCGCAACCGGCCGCTGCCCCATGACCTGCTGGTGTTCGGCGAAGTCGGCCTGTCTGGCGAAGTGCGCCCGGTGCCGAGCGGGCAGGAGCGGTTGAAGGAAGCGGCCAAGCACGGCTTCAAACGCGCGATCGTGCCGAAGGGTAATGCTCCGAAGGAATCGCCTCCCGGCTTGCAGATCATCGCCGTGAGCCGCCTTGAACAAGCACTTGACGCACTGTTTGAGTGAACGCCGAACCTCTGTGGTGAGGGGATTTATCCCCGTTGGGGCGCGTAGCGGCCCTGAAAAAACGGGTCTGCTGCGCAGCCCAACGGGGATAAATCCCCTCGCCACATCAATCCCCTCGCCACATAAGTCCCTTCACCACATAGATCCCCCTCACCACAGGGCATTCCAATTCGGGGTTGGGGGTGGCGCTAGATCTCGATCAGCGCACCCAGTTCGCGCTCCAGCTCGGCCTCATCCGCCAGATTCAGTTCGATCAAGCGGCGCAGGCGCTGGATCGATTCCAGGCTGATGTGCCGGCAGATGAACCCCAAGTGGCCGTTTTCCTCATGGGCCAGATGCACGTCCATCTCGATATCGACGTCTTCGCTCAGATGAATGTCGACGAAGAAGTCCTGCTCTTTATCCCCGAGCCACGGCTCCGGTCGCTCGATCAGCAGGCCCTTGAGCGACAGGTCGATCAACTTGACCGGCCAGATGTACTCGCCCTGTTTCAGCTCGGTTCTGGCATCGAACGCAATACGTTTGAAACGACGTCGATTGGCGGGGTGCTCGCTCATGGCGCAATCCTCATGAAGGTTCGCTGACTATAGACCGCGAATGCGGGCGCCAGCCAATCGCTCAAGCGTCTAGACCTATGTCGGGGTATGGCCTTTGGCGCCGTAAGCGCTAAACTCGGGGTGGCTGTCTTTCTTGTCCACCCTGGCTGGAATAATAAAATGAAAAATAATAATAGCCTGCTGCGCCACTTACCCTGGCTCGTGCTGGCAATCGTAGGAGCGTGCGCCCTTGGCGTAGTGGCATTGCGCCGCGGCGAGGCGATCAACGCCTTGTGGATTGTGGTCGCTGCCGTGGCCATTTATCTGGTTGCGTACCGTTACTACAGTCTGTTCATCGCCAACAACGTGATGCAACTGGATCCGCGTCGGGCCACCCCCGCCGTGCTCAACAACGATGGTCTGGACTATGTGCCGACCAACAAACACATTCTTTTCGGTCACCACTTCGCGGCCATCGCTGGCGCGGGGCCACTGGTCGGTCCGGTGCTGGCGGCGCAGATGGGGTATCTGCCCGGCACACTCTGGCTGATTGCCGGTGTGGTGCTGGCGGGCGCGGTGCAGGACTTCATGGTCCTGTTCATGTCGACCCGACGCAACGGCCGTTCCCTGGGCGATATGGTGCGTGAAGAAATGGGCCGGATTCCCGGAACCATTGCACTGTTCGGCTGCTTCCTGATCATGATCATCATCCTCGCGGTGCTGGCGCTGATCGTGGTCAAGGCCCTCGCCGAGAGCCCGTGGGGCATCTTCACCGTGATGGCGACTATCCCGATCGCGATGTTCATGGGCATCTACATGCGCTACATCCGCCCGGGCCGCATTGGCGAAATCTCCGTGGTCGGTGTGTTGCTGCTGCTCGGTTCGATCTGGCTGGGCGGGCAGATCGCTGCCGATCCGGTATGGGCCAAAGCCTTTACCTTCACCGGTGTGCAGATTACCTGGATGCTGGTCGGCTATGGTTTCGTCGCTGCATCGCTGCCGGTCTGGCTGATTCTCGCGCCACGCGACTACCTGTCGACCTTCCTCAAGATCGGCACCATCGTCGCCCTGGCGATCGGCATCCTGATCACCATGCCCGAGCTGAAAATGCCGGCGTTGACCCAGTTCGTCGACGGCACCGGGCCGGTGTGGAAGGGCGGTCTGTTCCCGTTCCTGTTCATCACCATCGCCTGCGGCGCGGTATCGGGTTTCCACGCGCTGATCTCGTCGGGCACCACGCCGAAGCTTTTGGATAACGAAACCAACGCCCGCTACATCGGTTACGGCGGCATGCTGATGGAATCGTTCGTGGCGATCATGGCCATGGTTGCCGCTTCGGTGATCGAGCCGGGCGTGTACTTCGCCATGAACAGCCCGGCCGCAGTCGTCGGCAGTGACGTCGCTTCGGTGGCGCAGGTTGTCACCAGTTGGGGCTTTGCGATCACACCGGAAGCGCTGCAAGCGGTTGCCCATGACATCGGCGAAACCACCATTCTGGCTCGCGCCGGTGGCGCGCCGACTCTGGCGGTCGGTATCGCGCAGATCCTGCACAGTGTCCTGCCGGGTGAAAACACCATGGCGTTCTGGTACCACTTCGCGATCCTGTTCGAAGCGCTGTTCATCCTCACCGCTGTCGACGCCGGTACCCGTGCCGGGCGCTTCATGCTGCAGGATCTGCTCGGCTCCTTCGTACCGGCGCTCAAACGCACCGAGTCGTGGGGCGCCAACCTGATCGCCACCGCCGGTTGTGTGGCGATGTGGGGCTGGTTGCTGTATCAGGGCGTGATCGATCCACTGGGCGGCATCAACACCCTGTGGCCATTGTTCGGCATCTCCAACCAGATGCTCGCCGGTATCGCGCTGATGCTCGGCACCGTGGTCCTGATCAAGATGAAGCGCCAGCGCTACATCTGGGTCACCCTGTTGCCGGCCACCTGGCTGTTGATCTGCACCACTACTGCTGGCTTCATCAAGCTGTTCGACGCCAACCCGGCGATCGGCTTCCTGTCCCTGGCCAAGAAGTACAGCGATGCGCTGGCCAACGGTCAGGTGCTGGCGCCGGCGAAAAGCGTCGAGCAGATGCAGCACGTGATCTTCAACGCCTACACCAACGCCACACTCACTGCGCTGTTCCTGTTCGTGGTGTTCAGCATCCTGTTCTATGCGCTCAAGGTCGGCATCGCCGCCTGGGGCAAAAAAGAGCGTACGGATAAAGAATCGCCATTCCAGGCCCTGCCGGATGCGTAACCAGAGGATTGCAGCATGTTCAATGACCTGAGTCGCCTCGGTAAATACCTCGGTCAGGCCGCGCGCCTGATGGTCGGCATGCCCGACTACGACACCTACGTCGAGCATATGCAAACCAAACACCCGGACAAACCGGTGATGAGCTACGAGATGTTCTTCCGCGAACGTCAGGAAGCCCGTTACGGTGGCAAGGGTGGGCCGAAGTGCTGTTGAGCTGACAGCATCAGGTTGAGGTAATCCCCTGTGGGAGCGAGCCTGCTCGCGAATATGGAGTGTCAGTTGATGAATGATTTGACTGACACACCGCTTTCGCGAGCAGGCTCGCTCCCACATTTGTTTTTGTGTTCTTTTCAGGAGATCGGGTTTTGTCTTCTCCCATTCCGGTAACGGTCCTCAGCGGTTTCCTCGGCGCCGGCAAGACCACCTTGCTGCGTCATTTATTGAAAGCCGAGCACGGCCTGAAAATCGCCGTGATCGAAAACGAATTCAGCGACGCCGGCATCGACACTCAGTTGCTGGGTGACGAGCCGGTGCAGGTCATGACCCTGGCCAACGGCTGCGTCTGCTGCACCATTCACACCGATCTGACCAAGGCGCTGTACTTGCTGCTCGAGCGCCTGGACAGCGGCGAGATCGCCTTCGATCGTCTGGTGATCGAGTGCACCGGTCTCGCCGATCCGGCGCCGGTGGCGCAGACCTTTTTCATCGATGAAGAGCTGCGCGAGCGTTATCTGCTCGACGGCATCATCACCCTGGTCGACGCCGCTCACGCCGACGTGCACCTGACCCAGACCATTGCCCAGGCGCAGATCGGTTTCGCCGATCGCTTGCTGGTGAGCAAAACCGATCTGGTCGATGAACCGACGTTCACTGCGCTGAGCGAGCGCCTTACGCGAATCAACCGCCGCGCGCCGATCCGCGTGGTCGAGCATGGCAATATCGATCTGGCTGAATTGCTGGATGTGCGTGGTTTCAACCTCAATGCTGACCTGGGCGGCGGTCTGAGCCTGCGTCCGGTGAGCAAGGCACCGTCGATCGATCGCATCTCCAGTCTGGTGCTGCGCACCGATCAGGCGCTGGATATCGATCAGCTCAGCGAATTCATGAACGAGCTGCTGGAAGAGCACGGCAAGCAATTGCTGCGCTACAAAGGCGTGCTGAATATTGCCGGGGAAGATCGGCGCCTGGTGTTTCAGGGTGTGCTGAAACTCTATGGTTTCGACTGGGACACCGAATGGGCCGAGGGCGAGACGCGCGAGAGTGTGATCGTGTTTATCGCCGATGACTTGCCGGAAGAGAAGATTCGGGCGGGGTTTGCCAGGGTTGCTTCTGCCTGATGGATCTTGGTTGTCAGTGATGGCGTCTTCGCGAGCAAGCTCGCTCCCACAGGGGACCGTATTCCGTCCAGAGAAATGCGGTCAACTGTGGGAGCGAGCTTGCTCGCGAAGGCGGTCTAACCGACAGCACAATGCTCAAGGTCTGGACCGAGCAGTTTCTGCTCAAGATGATCCAGATGCCGATTCATCAACATGCCGGCCTTGGAAACATCACCTCGCCCCACTTCTTCAACCAACGCCAAATGCTCCTGCCATGCGCAACAGCTTTGCGTCGAACACTGACTCCGCGCAATCGCCAACGACGTCAGCGGCACCAGACTGCGCAGAAAATGCGCCAACGGCAGATTTCCCGCCATCCGTGCCAACTGCAAATGAAACTCCCCCGACAACCGAATCGCCGCCCCGCGCCGATCCTGCTCGATGGCGCGCTTCTCGCGCTCTATCAACGTGCGCAAGCATTTCAAATCGTCTGGCTGCGGACGCTGACACGCCAATCGCACCAAGGTGTTCTCGGCCAGCCGTCGCGCATGCAAGGTCTGCCGGATCAGCTCCCGATCAGGCGCGGCCACTCGTGGTCGATGATTGGCGCGCAATACCACGATCTGCTCGTGGGACAACTGCGTCAGCACCCGTCGTACATCGGCGCGGCCGGCGCTGAACATCGCCTGCAGAGTGTCCTCGGTGAACCGGCTGTCTTCATCGATACGCTGCTCGAGAATCGCGTCGAACACTCGCGGATACAGATCTTCCGTCGGCGTGCCCAGACGAGAGACGGGCAGGGCGGTCGATTGCGCGTGGGACGCTGAAGCGAAACTGTTCATGGCCGTTCTCCTGGCAAATCAGGTGGGCAAGTTGTCGTCCGGAATATTCAGCTCAACGCCCATGCGCTGGCCTTCGCGCAGAATGTGCCGACGCATTTCGGCGCTGGCCTGAGCGCTGTTCTTGCTGCGGATCGCGCGGACTACGGCTTCGTTTTCTTCCAGACGTTCGGCCAGATGTTCCGGGGAATTGCGCAACACTTCAGCGCTTTGCTTGAGGGCGTTGCTGGTCTGCTGTACCACGCTCTGGAAAATCGGGTTCGAGGTCAGCGTGAACAGTTCCTCATGGAAGGCGATGTAGGCGCTGACCCCGGCTTCGCTGTCACCGGCCTCAAGGGCTTCGCGCATGTCCATCAGGGTCAGGCGCAATTGGCCGACTTCCTTGCTGCTGATCGATTGCGCGACCAGCCCGACGATGAACGGCTCAAGGGTGTAGCGCAGTTGCAGCACATCTTCCAGGCTGGCGCCGGCGACTGCGCTGTCGTGGCTCTGGCTGTCGCTGTGTTGTGCGTCGAGCACGACCACGCCTTTGCCCGGCATCGAGCGCACCAAGCCGAGGGTTTCGAGGACGATCACCGCTTCGCGCAGGCTCGGCCGGCTGATGCCCAGCTGTTCGGCCAGTTCGCGCTGGCCCGGCAGCATGTCGCCGGAGCGCCACTGGCCTCGGGCCAACGCGGCGCGGAGTTTTTCCACCACTGAATTGACGACGGTTGAAGTT
Source organism: Pseudomonas sp. H26/SER47-MNA-CIBAN-0231 (assembly GCF_040310465.1). Taxonomy (NCBI): domain Bacteria; kingdom Pseudomonadati; phylum Pseudomonadota; class Gammaproteobacteria; order Pseudomonadales; family Pseudomonadaceae; genus Pseudomonas; species Pseudomonas sp. H26/SER47-MNA-CIBAN-0231. Next base: position 194,459 of record NZ_JBEOPW010000010.1, read on the forward strand.
GTAATCACGTATTGGCTCCCTGCGCCGTGCCTGCATATTGGCAGGCACGGCACTCATTCAGAATTCTTTGGCCGCCGCCTGAGCGACGGTTTTTCGCGGTTGAAAGTTATAGCCCTGTTCGCCGTTGAGCACCTTGTTCGCGCGCTGTACATCGATGTCCTTTTCCCAGCGGGCGATGGCCACGGTGGCGACGCAGTTGCCGATCAGATTGGTCAGCGCGCGGCCGATGCCCATGAACCAGTCCACGGCCAACACCAGCACCAGACCGACTACGGGAATCGCCGGGATCGCCGTCAGCGTCGCGGCGAGAATCACCAGCGCCGAACCGGGAATGCCGTGGGCGCCTTTGGAGGTGATCAGCGACACCAGCAGGATGGTCAGCAAGTCGGTCATCGCCAGTGGCGTGCCGGTAGCGTTGGCGATGAACACGATGGCCAGGGTCAGGTAGATCGAGAAACCGTCGAGGTTGAACGAGTACCCGGTCGGAATCACCAGACCGACCGTCGAGCTGCCGATGCCGAGGTGTTCGAGCTTGCGCATGATCTGCGGCAGCACGGCGTCGGAAGAGGCGGTGCCCATGACGATCAGCAGTTCTTCCCGCAGGTACTTGAGCAGCGGCCACATGCGCAGACCGGAAACGCGCATCACCAGACCGAGGATCAGCGCGACGAAGGCGACGCAGGTCAGGTAGAACAGGCCGACCAGACTGCCCAGGTGCTGCAACGAATCCAGGCCGTATTTGCTGGTGGTGAAGGCGATGGCACCGAACACGCCGATCGGCGCCAGACGGACGATCATGCCCATGATGCGGAAGATCACATGGCTGAGTTCGTTGATCAGTCGCGAAATCCCGGAAGCGGCTTCGCCGACCAGATTCAGTGCACTGCCGAACAGCACCGAAAACAGCAGCACTTGCAGAATATTGTTGTCAGCGAAGGCACCGATCACCGAGGTCGGGATCAGGTCCATCAGAAATTGCGTGGTGGTGTGCATGTGCTGGCTGCGCTCGGCGAGGTCGCCCATGTCGGCGCTGGAGAGCTGCTCCAGATGAATGTTCGCGCCGCTGCCAATGCCGGTGCTGAAGGCGAACACCAGACCGATCACCAGAGCGATGGTGGTCAGCACTTCGAAATAGATCACCGACTTGAGGCCGATGCGCCCGACCTTCTTCAGATCGCCCGCGCCGCTGATGCCGCTGACCACCACGCAGAACACGATCAGGCCAATGAGCATCTTGATCAGTTTGATGAAGCCATCGCCGAGCGGTTTCAGCTGGGCGGAGTATTCAGGAAGGGTCAGCCCGCAGACGATGCCGAGCATCAGTCCGAGAACCACTTGAAGGAAGATTGAGCGCGAGCACCATCTGAGCATGGGAGGAATCCTGGGTCGGTGTCCTGGCTGCCGTACGCGTGGCGCAGCGGATTCAGGACTTAATTATTGTGGTCTTACCGGTATGTCCAGTGCAGGCGCAGTCTAGGCGCAGGTTTTCCCGGATCGCAAGGGAAAATTAGAAAATTGGCATGACCGGTCTTACCAGTTGTCTGGATGGCCCGGTCTTGAGCATTTGAGAAAAAAATCGGCGGCTGTGCCTTTTTTTCTGGGCGGGGTGTGAGTCACGTTTTGATGACTGGTACATGTCTTTCGACGATGCTCAGGATGAAAGTGATCTTTGAACGTTCTTCGGTTTTGCCCAGATAGACGTAAGGCAGACTTGTGATTTTTATACCGCCCAAATAGGCATGATTTTTCAGTTTGAGAGAAACAGCTGTATGTACGCCCGTTAAGTTGTCCAGCGTTATAGCGGTGCCGCTACGGTCGACAAGAATAAACGTGGTCAAGTTGTCAGTGTCTGGCTTGACGGCCTCGACGGTGTCCAGCCAGTGATTGCTGATTACCTGATTGAAGTAGTTGCCCTGGTTTTTCACGGTGAGGATGTAGCCGTCAGGGGTATGACCGAAATGCAGCTTCAGCGGTTTTATCCGGCCGCTCTGCTCGTTGCTCCGGATGCCGAGCAGGTGGGACTGATCCCGTGTTTGCGGGCGTCCGGTATAGAAACCGCCGCTGAACAGATTGATGGTAGCCATCGCCGGTTTGCCGTACAGCTGTTCAAGAAAGCCAACCCTGTGGTCGAACATTCTCAGTGTTGCGATGAAAGATTTTTCGATATTGCTCGTCATGATGAAATCCATTTATCAAGTCGGGTTTCAGACTAAGCGGTTTTCATTTCTGGCGGTTTGCATGTGTGTTGCAAGAGTTTGGTTTTAACGAAGAGATGAACAATCCTGCTGGACGGGATTAGCAGGTTGCTGCTTTATTCGGGTGGTATTTTTTTATTGAATTCATGGCAATAAAAAACCGGCCATCGTCAGACTGTGTGAAAACCTAGCAATCTGCGCAGCGCTCAAAGAAAATGCTCCGTATCGAAAGATACGGAGCATTTTTC
>NZ_JBEOPW010000011.1:0-194987 GCF_040310465.1 Pseudomonas sp. H26/SER47-MNA-CIBAN-0231
CCGACTTGAACGATTTGTATTGAATCCATAATCAACTCGGTCTTTCAGGTCGATGTATCCCGCAAGACAACTCGGTCGGTCCCCTCTCCCAGAGGGAGAGGGGGCTGAATGGGGAATATTGCAGAGGTTCACCGACTTGAACGATTTGTATTGAATCCATAATCAACTCGGTCTTTCAGGTCGATGTATCCCGCAAGACAACTCGGTCAGCTCCCTCTCCCTCTGGGAGAGGGCTGGGGTGAGGGTGTGCTTTTATTCGTGATGCGGCTCGCCAAGGAATGTCAGCGAACTGAACAACCCACGACTGTCCACATCCGCGCTGTCCCTCACCGGCACCTCGACCTGCGCCGCAATCACATTCAACCCTTCATTACGCACCAGCACCTGCGCACGCCCATCCTTGTCAGTCTCGGTGCTCAGCGTGTTCGGCGCGCTGCGATAGTCGCCATACAACTTCACCCCCGCCGCCGGTTTGCCATCGAGCAGCACCCGCACCGGTAACGATTTGCCCGGCCCGACGGTCAGCGGATCGACCTCCGGCAGGATCAGCAGTTTGATCTGCTCCAGTTTCGGCAACTTCGCCCCCGGCTGATAGATCGCCAGGCTGTACTTGAACGTCTGCGTGGCCTCGGTAGCGCCGGGCACTTTGCTGCGTCCTTCGTTGATCCACTTCTTGTCCGCCGTCTGCGACCACATGCCGTTGTTCAGCGCCACGGCCATCAGCGCCGGCGGCTTCAATGGTTTCAAACGGGCATGATCGGCCAGGCGCTCGACGCTGACCGGGATCATTTTGCCGCTTGCGTCATAAGCCCAGGCACCGCTGATTTTCTGCGCCTTGAAGGCGTTGTCTTCGGCGCCATGGCCGTAGATCACTTCGATGTTGCCGCGTCGCTCCTCTGTCCACAGGCCGTGGGCCGACACCTGACCGGTGAACAGCGCGGCGATGAGCAGAAGGGATTTGCCGTAGTGCATGGTGACGTCCTTTTACAGGTTGAGTGTCAGGCTGACAGTGAAATTGCGTGGCTCGCCGGGGTTGACCCAGTAGTTGCTGTAGGAGCGCTCGTAGTATTTTTCGTCGAAGATGTTGTTCAGGTTCAGGCCGACCGTGACGTTGTCGCTGGCCTTGTAATGCGCGAGCAAGTCGACGGTCTGGTAGGCCGGCAATTCGAAGTCGCTGCCGGATTCGCCCGAGCGATCGCCAACATAAGTGAACGCTGCGCCGACGTCTGAACCGCGCAGTCGGCCATCCTGAAATTCATAAACACCCAGCAGACTGCCGCTGCGTTTGGCCACGCCGAGGATGCGGCTGCCGGTGGGAATGGCCGCGTCGCCCTTGGTCACCTCGGCGTCGATGTAGGCGAAGGCGCCGATGACCCGCACCGCGTCGGTCACCTGGCCGCTCACTTGCCAATCGAAACCCTGACTGCGCGCCTTGCCCATGGCGCGGCTGGTGTCGGTGCCCGGATCGAGGGCGAGAACGTTTTCCTTGTCGATGTGGAAGAAGGCGAGGGTGCTGCTCACGCGCTCATCGAACAGTTCGTTCTTGATCCCCACTTCGTAACCGACGCCTTCTTCCGGGTCGAAGGATTTGCCGGAGGCATCCAGGCCGTTGTTCGGTTTGAACGAAGTCGAGGCGTTGGCGAACAGGCCGGTGTTCGGCGTGAGCTGATAGAGCAGGCCGGCGCGTTGAGTCAGTGCGTCGTGGCGCTGCTGGCTTTTGGCGTTGCGGCTGTGATCGTCGATGCGCTGATCGAAATGCTCGAAGCGCGCGCCGACCATGCCGCGCAGCTTGTCGGTGAAGATGATCTGGTCCTGCAGATTCAGCGCATGACTTTCAACGTGTTCGAAGAAGTCGGTGCCCGAGCGTACGCCATTGGGTTTCGGCTGGCCGTAAACCGGTTTATAGATGTCGATGGCGTAGGGGCCGCCAGCAATGGTGGTGACGCGTTCGTCTTTGCGGTAATTCTCGTACTCGGTGCCGATCAGCAATTCGTGCTGCCACGGCCCGAGGTCGAACAGACCGCGCAGTTCCAGTTGGGTGATGCTGTCGTGCCAACTCGTGTCGCGTTCGCGCAAGCGGCGGTTGACCGTGTGGCCGTCGGCGTTCAGCGGTCGTGCTTCGGAAGCGTCGCCCCAGAGCTTGCCTTCCTTGTAGTGGCTGGCCAGACGCAGTTTCCAGCTGTCGTTCAGATGGTGTTCAAGAGTGGCCTGGAGCAGGTTGTTGTGGTTGTCGATGTTGCCGTCGTTGGGCTCGCCGAGGAAGGTCGAGCGCGATACGCCGCTCCACTTGTTGTTCGGCGCCACCACACCACGATCGAACGTCGAGTTGTGACGGACGATTTCGCTCTCCACCAGCAGCGAGGTGTCCGGGTTCAACTGCCAACTGATTGAGGGTGCGACGAATACCCGCTGGCTGTCGACGTGGTCGCGAAAGCTGTTGTTGTCTTCTACGGCGAAGTTGATGCGCGAGAGCACATTGCCCTGGTCATCAAGGGGCGTGTTGACGTCCAGCGCGGTGCGGTAGCGATCCCAACTGCCGGCGCTGGTCTGCAAAGTGGTGAACGCTTCGGGCTGCGGCTTCTTGGTGACGATGTTCACCGTGCCGCCGGGATCACCCCGGCCGTACAGGCTGGCGGCCGGGCCCTTGAGCACTTCGATGCGTTCTATATTGGCCGCATCTGGCGTACTCGGATAACCGCGATTGGCACTGAAGCCGTCCTTGTAGAACTCCGAGGTGGTGAAGCCGCGCACGCTGTATTCGTACAGGGTCAGGCCGCCGAAGTTGTTCTGCTTCGATACGCCGCCGGCAAAATCCAGCGCGCGTTCAACGCTGGTGCTGCCCAGATCCGAGAGCACACTGGCCGGAACGACGCTGATGGCTTGTGGGATATCGCGAATCGCCGTGTCGGTTTTGGTCGCACTGGCCGAGCGAGTCGCGCGATAACCGCTGACCGGGCCGGAGGGTGATTCGTAGTCGGAAGTGACGCTGATGGCTTCCAGCTCAACGGGCTGCGGCTCATCGGCGAAGGCGGGATCGCAGAGCAAACCCAGAGTCAGGCCCAGCAGCGAGGCCTTTTTGCGAGACGACATGTTATGTTATTCCAATTGCTAGAATTGAAACAATATAACATGCCTGTTGAGAATGTCTGTTATTCGCGCCACTGGCGCGAAAACATTTTTACTCTTCTTTTTCTTTCACCGGTGCCGGTGGGGGACGCAGGCCGATTTCAGCGGTCAGCTTCAGCTCCTTGCCGTTGCGCATGACCTGAATTGTCACCTTGTCGGTCGGTTTGATCCGCGCCACCTGGTTCATCGAGCGGCGACCATCGCCGGCCGGCTCGCCATCGATGCTCAGAATCACATCGCCCAGTTGCAGGCCGGCTTTCTGCGCCGGGCCGTCACGGAAGATTCCGGCGACGACAATCCCCGGGCGCCCGGACAAGCCAAACGACTCCGCCAGTTCCTGAGTCAGCGGTTGTACTTCGATGCCCAGCCAGCCGCGAATCACCTGACCGTGCTCGATGATCGATTTCATCACTTCCATCGCCAGTTTCACCGGGATGGCAAAACCGATGCCTTGCGAGCCGCCGGATTTGGAAAAGATCGCCGTGTTGATACCGGTGAGGTTGCCGTTGGCATCCACCAGCGCACCGCCGGAGTTGCCCGGGTTGATCGCCGCATCGGTCTGGATGAAGTCTTCGTAGTTGTTCAGGCCCAACTGATTGCGGCCGGTGGCGCTGATGATGCCCATGGTCACGGTCTGGCCGACGCCGAACGGGTTGCCGATGGCCAGCGCGACGTCACCGATGCGAATGCTGTCCGAGCGGCCGACGGTGATTGCCGGGAGGTTTTTCAGATCGATTTTCAGGACAGCAAGGTCGGTTTCCGGATCGCTGCCGATCACCCGTGCCAGCGTTTCGCGACCATCCTTCAACGCCACAACGATCTGGTCGGCGCCGCTGGTAACGTGGTTGTTGGTGAGGATGTAGCCTTCCGGGCTCATGATCACCCCGGAACCGAGGCTCGATTCCATGCGCTTCTGTTTCGGCGAATTGTCACCGAAGAAGCGGCGGAACTGCGGATCCTCGAACAAGGGATGCGCCGGTTTGTTGATGACCTTGGTGGTGTACAGGTTGACCACCGACGGCGCGGCGATGCCCACCGCATCCGCATAGGACACCGGCCCCTGCTGCACGATCGTGGTCTGAGGGGCCTGTTGCAGATTGACGTCGAGGCTCGGCAGCCCGACCCACTCGGGGTAACGCTGAATAATCAACAGAGCGATAAGCACACCGGCCAACAGCGGCCAGCCAAAAAAACGCAGCGCCTTGAGCATTAAGCACGTTCCTGGAAAGGTTGCAGGCGAGGTCAGACCGCCCATAATGTCGCGCATTATACGAGGCCGCGAGCGCCTCTGAACGGGATATTTAGGAGTCTTTCATGGCCGTTGCCCTCAGCACCCTCGTCGAAGAAGCCGACCGTTACCTGGGCAGTGCGAAAATTGCCGATTATTGCCCCAACGGATTACAGGTCGAAGGCCGCCCGCAGGTGATGCGCATCGTCAGTGGCGTCACCGCCAGCCAGGCGTTGCTCGATGCCGCCGTCGAAGCCGAGGCCGACCTGATCCTGGTCCACCACGGTTATTTCTGGAAAGGCGAAAACCCTTGCGTCACCGGCATGAAACAGCGCCGCTTGAAAACCCTGCTCAAGCACGACATCAGTCTGCTCGCCTATCACCTGCCGCTGGATCTGCACCCGGACGTCGGCAACAACGTGCAACTGGCGCGTCAGCTCGACATCACTGTCGAAGGGCCGCTCGACCCGAGCAATCCGAAAGTCGTCGGGCTGGTCGGCTCACTGAATGAGCCAATGACTGCGCGGGATTTCGCGCGCAAGGTGCAGGAAGTCATGGGCCGCGAGCCGCTGCTGATCGAAGGCAGTGGCATGATCCGCCGCGTCGGCTGGTGCACCGGTGGTGGCCAGGGCTATATCGACCAGAGTGTGGCGGCGGGGGTCGATCTGTTCATCAGTGGCGAGGCCTCCGAGCAGACTTTCCACAGCGCCCGGGAAAACGACATCAGCTTCATCGCCGCTGGCCACCACGCCACCGAACGCTACGGCGTGCAGGCGCTGGGTGAGTATCTGGCGAAGCGCTTTGCCCTTGAGCACATCTTCATCGATTGCCCCAACCCGATCTGAACTCACCGCAAACCCCTGTGGGAGCGAACCTGCTCGTGAAGTCGTCAGACCTTCAATACAAAGGTGCCTGACACTCCGCCTTCGCGAGCAGGCTCGCTCCCACGTTCGGCCCTGACGGCCGAACTGGTGGGCATATTCATATACCCTTTCGATCTAGTTGGCGTCCTGATTAGAAGAGGTCGCTGTGCTAGGATTCCTCGCTCGAACACGGCCCGCTGGCCGTTCATAAGAAAGCTTTCGTGAGTAGCCATGGTCGACAAACTGACGCATCTGAAACAGCTGGAGGCGGAAAGCATCCACATCATCCGCGAGGTGGCCGCCGAGTTCGATAACCCGGTGATGCTGTACTCCATCGGTAAAGACTCCGCCGTGATGCTGCACCTGGCACGCAAGGCGTTCTTCCCGGGCAAACTGCCGTTTCCGGTGATGCACGTCGACACCCGCTGGAAATTCCAGGAAATGTACAAGTTCCGCGACAAGATGGTCGAAGACTTGGGCCTGGACCTGATTACCCACATCAACCCCGATGGCGTGGCGCAGAACATCAACCCGTTCACCCACGGCAGCGCCAAGCACACCGACATCATGAAAACCGAAGGCCTGAAACAGGCACTCGACAAGCATGGTTTCGACGCAGCGTTCGGCGGCGCCCGTCGCGATGAAGAGAAATCCCGCGCCAAAGAGCGTGTGTACTCGTTCCGCGACAGCAAACACCGCTGGGACCCGAAAAACCAGCGTCCGGAGCTGTGGAACGTCTACAACGGCAAGGTCAACAAGGGCGAATCCATTCGTGTATTCCCGTTGTCGAACTGGACCGAGCTGGACATCTGGCAGTACATCTATCTCGAAGGCATTCCGATTGTGCCCCTGTACTTCGCCGCCGAACGCGAAGTGATCGAGAAGAACGGCACGCTGATCATGATCGACGACGAGCGCATCCTCGAGCACCTGTCCGATGAAGACAAAGCGCGCATCGTGAAAAAGAAAGTGCGGTTCCGCACCCTTGGCTGCTACCCGTTGACGGGCGCGGTGGAGTCCGAGGCCGAAAGCCTCACGGACATCATTCAGGAAATGCTCCTGACGCGAACTTCCGAGCGCCAGGGCCGGGTCATCGACCACGATGGCGCAGGCTCGATGGAAGACAAAAAACGTCAAGGCTATTTCTAAGGGGCTGTCATGTCGCATGTTTCTGATTTGATCAGCGAGGACATCCTCGCCTACCTGGGCCAGCACGAACGTAAAGAGCTGCTGCGCTTTTTGACCTGCGGTAACGTCGACGACGGCAAGAGCACCCTGATCGGGCGCCTGCTGCACGACTCGAAAATGATCTACGAAGATCACCTCGAAGCGATCACCCGCGATTCGAAGAAAGTCGGCACCACCGGTGACGACATCGATCTGGCGTTGCTGGTTGACGGTCTGCAGGCCGAGCGTGAGCAGGGCATCACCATTGATGTCGCTTACCGCTATTTCTCCACCGCCAAGCGCAAATTCATCATCGCCGACACCCCCGGCCATGAGCAGTACACCCGCAACATGGCCACCGGTGCGTCCACCTGTGACCTGGCGATCATTCTGGTCGACGCCCGTTACGGCGTGCAGACCCAGACCCGTCGCCACAGCTTCATCGCTTCCCTGCTGGGTATCAAACACATCGTGGTCGCCATCAACAAGATGGACTTGAAGGACTTCGACGAAGGCGTGTTCGAGTCGATCAAGGCCGATTACCTGAAGTTCGCTGAAGGCTTGAAGATGAAGCCGACGAGCATGCACTTCGTGCCGATGTCTGCCCTCAAGGGCGACAACGTGGTGAACAAGTCCGAGCGCTCGCCGTGGTACACCGGCCAGTCGCTGATGGAGATTCTGGAGACTGTGGAAGTCGCCGGCGATCGCAACTTCACCGATCTGCGTTTCCCGGTGCAGTACGTCAACCGTCCGAACCTGAACTTCCGTGGTTTCGCCGGCACCCTGGCCAGCGGCATTGTGCACAAGGGCGACGAAGTCGTAGTGCTGCCGTCGGGCAAGAGCAGCCGCGTGAAGTCCATCGTCACTTTCGAAGGTGAGCTGGAACACGCAGGTCCCGGTCAGGCGGTAACGCTGACCATGGAAGACGAAATCGATATCTCCCGTGGCGACCTGTTGGTGCATGCCGACAACGTGCCGCCGGTCACCGACAGCTTCGAAGCGATGCTGGTGTGGATGGCTGAAGAGCCGATGCTGCCGGGCAAGAAATACGACATCAAACGCGCCACCAGCTACGTACCGGGCTCGATCGCCAGCATCGTCAACAAGGTCGACGTCAACACTCTGGAAGAAGGCCCGGCGAGCGCGTTGCAGCTCAACGAAATCGGCAAGGTGAAAATCGCGCTCGACGCGCCGATCGCCCTCGACGGTTACGAAAGCAACCGCACCACCGGCGCGTTCATCGTCATCGATCGCCTGACCAACGGCACCGTTGGCGCCGGCATGATCGTCGCTCAGCCTGTAGCGCATGGCACTGCAACCCACCATGGCAAATTGGCCCACGTGGCGACTGAAGAGCGTGCCCAGCGCTTCGGCCAGCAACCAGCCACCGTGCTGTTCAGCGGCCTGTCCGGTGCGGGCAAAAGCACCTTGGCGTATGCGGTCGAGCGCAAGCTGTTCGACATGGGGCGCGCGGTGTTTGTACTCGATGGCCAGAATCTGCGTCAGGATCTGAACAAGGGGCTACCGCAGGATCGCGCCGGCCGTACCGAGAACTGGCGTCGTGCCGCGCATGTTGCGCGTCAATTCAACGAAGCCGGTTTGCTAACCCTGGCGGCGTTCGTTGCGCCAAGTGCCGAAGGTCGCGAGCAGGCCAAGGAACTGATCGGCAAGGATCGCTTGCTGACGGTCTATGTGCAGGCGTCGCCGACCGTGTGCGCCGAGCGTGATCCGCAAGGGCTGTACGCTGCTGGCGGCGATAACATCCCGGGCGAGTCCTTCCCGTACGATGTGCCGCTCAACGCCGACCTGGTGATCGACACGCAGTCGCTGAGTCTGGAAGAAAGCGTCAAGCAAGTGCTGGAGCTGTTGCGGCAGCGTGGTGCGATCTAAGGTGGAAGCAGCGACAAGCTTCTAGCTGCAAGCGGCAAGAAAAAGCCCGCCGGTGAGTGATCATCGGCGGGCTTTTTATTTCAGAGCGCTGCAATTAAAACTGTGGGAGCGAGCCTGCTCGCGAAAGCTTTAACTCATTCAACATCTTTGTATGCTGATCCACCGCTTTCGCGAGCAGGCTCGCTCCCACAGGGGGTTATTGGTGACCTGGAAATTCGCGGTGCATCTGCTCCAGCAACGCATCCTTGTCCAGCCACAGCTGATTGATCCAGCCCTGGAACTGCAATCGATACTCGCCGTCCTGATCGTAGTTCTTGCCGATGAAGGCCGGCGGGATTTTGATTTCTTCAAAATGCACCACCACATCGCGCACATTGCCGCAGAGCAAATCCCAGAACCCCGGACGCCCGGCCGGGTAATGAATCGTCACGTTGACGATCGACTCCAGCTGTTCACCCATCGCATCGAGCACAAAGGCGATCCCGCCGGCCTTGGGCTTGAGCAGGTATTTGAACGGTGACTGCTGCTGCGCATGCTTGCCTTCGGTGAAGCGTGTGCCTTCGACGAAGTTGAAAATTCCCACCGGGTTATGGCGGAATTTCGCGCAGGTCTTGCGCGTGGTTTCCAGGTCCTTGCCTTTCTTCTCCGGGTGTTTTTCCAGGTACGCCTTGGAGTAGCGCTTCATGAACGGAAAGCCCAGCGCCCACCAGGCCAGGCCAATCACCGGCACCCAGATCAGCTCCTGCTTGAGGAAAAACTTCAGCGGTTGAATCTTGCGATTGAGCACGTATTGCAGCACCAGAATATCCACCCAGCTCTGGTGGTTGCTGGTGATCAGGTACGAGTGTTGATAGTCGAGACCTTGCAGGCCGCTGACGTGCCAGCGGGTGCGCCGTACCAGATTCATCCAGCCCTTGTTGTTGCTGATCCACGCCTCGTGGGTGTGGCTCATCAGCCAACCGGCGATGCGCTGGGTAAAGGCAAACGGCAAAGCCTTGACCAGCGCCACACAGAACAGGAACGAGCAGAGCAGAATCGTGTTGAGCGCCAACAGCAGCGAGGCGATCACGCCGCGCACGGGGGCGGGTAGAAAATCCAGCATTTACACATCCATAGGTCGGTTGGCGGCTTGAATCGCGGTGAGCGCGATGGTGTAGACGATGTCATCGACTTGCGCACCGCGCGGCAGGTCGTTCACCGGTTTGCGCAGGCCTTGCAGCATCGGCCCGAGGCTGACGCAATCAGCGCTGCGTTGTACGGCTTTGTGCGTGGTGTTGCCGGTGTTCAGATCGGGGAACACAAACACCGTGGCGCGCCCGGCGACCTGACTGTTCGGCGCCAGTTGCCGCGCCACCTCGGCGTTGGCGGCGGCGTCGTACTGCAACGGGCCGTCGATCAACAGCGAGTTTTGTTGCTCATGGGCGAGCAGAGTTGCCTCGCGGACTTTCTCGACTTCTTCACCGCGCGCCGATTCGCCGCTGGAGTAGCTGATCATCGCCACCCGTGGGGTGATGCCGAATGCGGCCGCCGAGTCAGCGCTTTGCAGGGCGATCTCGGCCAGTTCCGCGGCGCTCGGGTGCGGGTTCATCACGCAGTCGCCGTAGACCAGCACTTCTTCCGGGAACAGCATGAAGAATACCGACGACACCAGCGTGCAGCCCGGTGCGGTCTTGATCAGTTGCAGGGCCGGGCGGATGGTGTTGGCGGTGGTGTTGATCACACCCGAAACCAAGCCGTCGACCTCATCCAGCGCCAGCATCATGGTACCGATCACCACCGTGTCTTCCAGTTGCTGCTCGGCCATCGGAGCGTTGAGGCTTTTGCTCTTGCGCAGAGCGACCATCGGCTCGACGTAGCGCTCGCGGATATGGTCCGGGTCAAGGATTTCCAGACCCGGCGGCAGCACGATGCCTTGGGCGCGGGCGACCGCTTCGACATCTTCGGGTTTGGCCAGCAATACGCAGCGGGCGATCCCGCGTTCCTGACAGATCGCCGCCGCTTGCACGGTGAACGGCTCGCTGCCTTCGGGCAAGACGATGCGCTTGTTCGCCGCTTGCGCGCGCTGGATCAATTGATAGCGGAACACCGCCGGCGACAGGCGCATCTCCCGAGGCGTGCCGCAGCGCTGGTGCAGCCAGTTGGCGTCGAGGTGGCTGGCGACGAAATCGGTGATGATCTCCGCGCGCTCGCGGTCATCGATCGGAATTTCCTTGTTCAGGCCATTGAGCAGATTGGCGGTGTCGTACGAGCCGGTGCTCACCGACAACACCGGCAGACCGGCCTGCAACGCGCCACGGCACAGGTCCATGATGCGCGGGTCGGGCAGGGTGTCACTGGTCAGCAGCAGGCCGGCCAGCGGCACGCCGTTGATTGCTGCGAGGCTGACGGCGAGGATGATGTCGTCGCGATCGCCCGGTGTCACCACCAGCACACCAGGCTTGAGCAGTTCGACGGTGTTGCGCATGGTTCGTGCGCAAATGATGATTTTGCTCATGCGCCGGGTTTCGTAGTCTCCCGCGTTGAGCACTTGCGCACCCATCAGGTCGGCGACGTCGCGGGTGCGCGGCGCATTGAGTTCCGGCTGAAACGGGATGCAGCCAAGCAAGCGGAAATCACCGCTGCGCAGCAACGGCGAATGCTCCTTCAGACGCGTGGCGAAGGCGTCCATGCTCTCGTCGGTCTTGACCTTGTTAAGGATCACTCCGAGGACTTTCGGATCTTTCGGGCCGCCGAATAATTGCGCTTGAAGCTCGACGCGGCCAGAAAGCTCCGCGAGCACTTCGTTTTCCGGCGCCGAGACCAGAATCACCTCGGCATCCAGGCTCTTGGCCAGATGCAGATTGACCCGCGCGGCGTAACTGGCGCTGCGGGTCGGCACCATGCCTTCTACCACCAGCACGTCTTTGCCGACCGCCGCCTGCTGATACAGGGCGATGATTTCTTCGAGCAATTCGTCGAGCTGACCGTCGCCGAGCATGCGTTCGACGTGCGCCAGCCCCAACGGTTGTGGCGGTTTCAGGCCATGGGTGCGCGCCACCAGTTCGGTGGAACGTTCAGGGCCGGTGTCGCCGGGATGCGGCTGGGCGATCGGTTTGAAGAAGCCGACCTTGAGGCCGGCTCGTTCAAGCGTGCGCACCAGCCCGAGGCTGATGGAGGTCAGACCCACGCCAAAATCGGTGGGGGCGATAAAAAAAGTTTGCATGGGAATTCTCTATGCAAGGGTGTCAGCCTATGTCTGGCCGACTACCGAAATTCAGTCGCCAAGGTTAGCGCTAACCGAGCCTTGTGCACACCAACCGCAGGCAAAGGGTTGACCTGTTTTTTCAATACGTTGCGCCGGATCCAGGACCCAGGCGCGGGTTTGCCACGGCGGCTGGTGGCGCAGGTGCTGGGTGTGGCCACAGGAAAGCTCGACCACCCAATGGCCATCTTCGTCCTGATGGAAGCCGGTGATGGTCGAAACCCGTTTGTCCGGGTTGTGGTCGCTTTCACGCGATTGCTTCGCTAAACTTGGCCTTTCTATATTCTTATGCAAAAGGTCTCGCCCCATGCTGATCGCCGCCAATAAGGCTGTCTCCATCGACTATACCCTGACCAACGACGCTGGTGAGGTCATCGACAGCTCCGCCGGCGGCGCTCCGCTGGTTTACCTGCAAGGCGCAGGCAACATCATCCCGGGCCTGGAAAAAGCCCTTGAAGGCAAAGCTGTCGGCGACGAGCTGAAAGTAGCCGTTGAGCCTGAAGACGCTTACGGCGAATACGCCGCCGAGCTGGTCAGCACCCTGAGCCGCAGCATGTTCGAAGGCGTTGACGAGCTGGAGGTCGGCATGCAGTTCCACGCTTCGGCGCCGGACGGCCAGATGCAGATCGTCACCATCCGTGATCTGGACGGCGACGACGTCACCGTTGATGGCAACCACCCTCTGGCCGGTCAGCGCCTGAACTTCGAAGTGAAGATCGTTGATATCCGTGACGCCAGCCAGGAAGAAATCGCTCATGGTCACGTCCATGGCGAAGGTGGCCATCACCACTGATTTTCTGCGCTAAGCTTCGAGTACTGGAGAGGCGCCTGTGGGCGCCTTTTTAGTCCGCGGCTGTCCTTGGTGGCCTCGCCAAGTGGCTGTTTCGAGTAGAACACGAGAATCCTGGAGTTCGGCATGAGTGCTTTTCACGACCTTAAGTTGACAGCCCTGGATGGTCAGGAGCTACCGCTGGCGCCGTTCAAGGGCCAAGTCGTGCTGGTGGTCAACGTGGCCTCCAAATGCGGCTTGACCCCTCAGTACGCGGCACTGGAAAACCTCTACCAGCAATACAAAGATAAAGGCTTTGCTGTGCTGGGCCTGCCGTGCAACCAGTTTGCCGGTCAGGAGCCAGGCTCGGAGAAAGAAATCCAGGAGTTCTGCAGCCTCAACTATGGCGTGACCTTTCCGTTGTCGAGCAAGCTCGAAGTCAACGGCCACGAGCGGCATCAGTTGTATCGCCTGCTGGCGGGCGAGGGCGCCGAATTTCCCGGTGACATCACTTGGAACTTCGAAAAGTTTCTGCTCGGTAAGGACGGCCGGGTGCTGGCGCGCTTCTCGCCGCGCACCGCGCCGGATGATCCGACAGTGATTGCCGCGATCGAAAAAGCCTTAGCCTGAATCAGAAAATCGCAGCATTGAGCTGCGATTTTTTTTGCCTGCCTTTTGACCCTTAATCATTCAGATCAATAGTGCTGTCACGCTAAGAACGTGGCGGATATTATCGCCGTCATATCGATTAATGTCCGTCGCCAATGTTTTCGTGGAGCCTCTCGATGCCTGTTCAAGCCCTGTTCAAACCGTTCCACCTCGGTGCCCTCGAACTGCCGACCCGCGTGGTCATGGCGCCAATGACCCGCTCGTTCTCGCCGGGCGGCGTGCCGAATTCCAAAGTCATTGAGTACTACCGTCGACGTGCGGCCGCTGGGGTTGGCCTGATCATCACCGAAGGCACCACCGTCGGCCACGTCGCGTCCAATGGCTATCCTAACGTGCCGCAATTTTTCGGTGACGCGCCGCTCGCCGGCTGGAAAAAAGTTGTCGACGCCGTGCACGCCGAGGGCGGCAAGATCGTCCCGCAACTGTGGCATGTCGGCAGCGTACGCCGCCTCGGCACCGAGCCGGACGCCAGCGTGCCGGGCTACGGTCCATCGGAGAAACTCAAGGACGGTCAGGTCGTGGTGCACGGCATGACCAAACAGGACATTCAGGACGTGATCGCCGCGTTCGCCCAGGCTGCCAAAGATGCGCAAAGCATCGGCATGGACGGTGTGGAAATCCATGGCGCCCACGGCTATCTGATCGACCAGTTCTTCTGGGAAGGCAGCAACCAGCGCACCGACGAATACGGTGGCAGCCTGGCCAACCGTTCGCGTTTTGCCATCGAGTTGATTCAAGCAGTGCGCGCAGCCGTCGGTGAGGGTTTCCCGATCATCTTCCGCTTCTCGCAATGGAAGCAGCAGGATTACACCGCGCGTCTGGTACAAACCCCCGAAGCGCTGGGCGAGTTTCTCAAGCCGCTGTCAGACGCTGGCGTGGACATTTTCCACTGCTCGACCCGACGCTTCTGGGAGCCGGAGTTCGACGGTTCGGATCTGAACCTCGCTGGCTGGACCCGCAAGCTGACCGGCAAACCGACCATCACCGTGGGCAGCGTCGGCCTGGACGGCGAATTCCTGCAATTCATGGTCAGCACCGACAAGGTCGCGCAACCGGCCAGCCTGGAAAACCTGCTGGAGCGTCTGAACAAAGAAGAGTTCGACCTGGTAGCAGTGGGCCGCGCGCTGCTGGTCGATCCGGACTGGGCGCAGAAAGTCCGTGAAGGGCGTGAGCAGGACATTCTGCCGTTCAGCCGTGAGGCGTTGATGTCGCTGGTCTAAGCTGCGCCAGTTCGAACCATTCGCGAGCAGGCTCGCTTCCACCTTCGACCGCATTCCATCTGAAAGAATGCAGTACCCATGTGGGAGCGAGCCTGCTCGCGAAAGCTGTTTCTATGTCGCCGAAAATCTAAGGTTGTGTCTGCGCCCCAGGCACCACCAGCTCCCCCGCACAAGCCCCACGCAAATACCCCTCGAACTGCTCGATAATCGCTGCCCAGCCCTGGCGACTGCCATGCTGCCGCGCATTCAGCCGTACGCAACGCAACCGCTCATCCTCCTCCAGCAACCACGCCGCCGCCTCGCAAAACGCCTGCTCATCGCCCGGCATCGCTGACACGCCGTTGTAGCCGTGGCGAATATGCTGCGCCGCCGCTGCCTGATCATAGGCAACAACGCCGAGTCCCGAAGCCAGGGCTTCCAGCACCACATTGCCGAAGGTCTCGGTCAGGCTGGGAAATACAAACAGATCTCCTGAGGCGTAGTGCGCCGCCAGGGCTTCTCCCCGCTGCGCGCCGCAGAAGATCGCTTCCGGCAGTTCTTTTTCCAGCGCCGAACGCTGCGGGCCATCTCCGACCACGATCAGCTTCAGATGGCGCTGTGGATAAGTCTGCTGCAGGGTTTCAAAGCAGCGTTTGAGCAGGCCCAGATTTTTCTCCGGGGCGAGCCTTCCTACGTGGATGACCGCGATATCTTTATCAGAGAGTCCCCATTGCTCACGCAACGCGCTCTGACGCTTACTTGGATGAAACAACTGGCTGTCCACACCCCGCGACAACAACGCCAGCCGCTCGAAATGCCGCCGCTCCAGTTCCAGGCGCTGACTGACGCTCGGCACCAGAGTCATTGCCGAACGATTGTGAAACCAGCGCAGGTAATGGGTGAGCATCCGCGTCAGCAGACCGAGGCCGTACTGGCTGGTGTATTGCTGGAAGTTGGTGTGAAAACCGCTCACCACCGCAATCCCCAGGCGCCGTGCGGCGCGCAGTGCCGACAACCCGAGCGGGCCTTCCGTGGCGATGTACAGCACATCCGGGCGCTGGCGTTTCCAACGGCGCAGCAATTTATGCATCGACGACTGGCCCCATTGCAGTCCCGGATAGCCCGGTAGTGGCCATCCGCGACACAGCAACAGCGCATCGTCTTGGCTGCGCTGCGGATCACCGGCCTGACGTGGGCGCACCAGCTCCACCTGATGCCCGCGCGCGCGCAAGCCCTCGCACAAGCGGCCAAGGGTATTGGCCACGCCGTTGATTTCCGGTGGGAAGGTTTCGCTGATGAGGGTGATATGTAGAGCTGTCGTCATGACCTCAGTGTCGGCTGAGGCCATGTCGAGCTTGTTACGGTCGGATGATGGATTTGTGACGCGATCAGTGTTGGATCACCAGATTTTCGGCACCACGCTCGCGCACCCAGAACAACGTCGCCCCGGCTACCGCCGCCGGCATCATCAGGATGTTGACCACCGGAATCAGCAACACCAGATAGACGATCCCGCCAAAACTCATGCTCTGCCAGCGCTTCTGCCGCAGCCAGGCGAGCATCTCGTTCCAGCCCAGTTTGTGGTTGTCCGCCGGGTAGTCGATGTACTGGATGGCCATCATCCACACGCCGAACAGCAGCCATAACGGCGCGGCGACGATATTCACCACTGGGATGAACGACAGGATGAACAGGCCGATGGCGCGCGGCAGGAAATAGCCGAGCTTGCGCATTTCACGGGAGAGGGTGCGCGGGATCATCGCGATCAGTTCGCCCCAGCTGAACGCCGGGAAATCATCAGTGCCGCGCACCACCACTTCGACTTTTTCCGCAAGGAAGCCGTTGAACGGTGCGGCAATGATGTTGGCGAGCATGGTGAAGGTGAAAAACACCATCAAGGCCACGAGGACCACGAACAGCGGCCAGAGGATATAGCTGAGGAAACTCAGCCATTCAGGCAACGACGGCATCAGCGTGTCGACCCACAGGCTGAACTGGTGGCCGGCCAGATAGATCAATCCGACGAACAGCACAAGGTTGATCGCCAGCGGCAACAACACGAACAGGCGCAGGCCAGGGCTCAGGACCAGTTTGAGGCCTTCGCGCAGGTATTGCGGGCCGGACAGAACAGGGGCGGGCATAAGGTGCTCCGAAGCAAGGGAAAACGCGCCGACGTTACCGGCTTTGCCCCAGCGGCGAAAGCGCGGCAGAGCAATCGACATTCACTGTAACAAAGAGGTCTATCTCGTCAGCGTCTCGGCATAGAGACCACCTATGAGCTGGATTGTTAAACCGTATTTCCTTAATCTTGCCCCCCTCGATACGCTGCACCCAACTTTTTACAGGACTGTCGAGTTCAAGCCTTCCCCAAGGTGTCCACGGTCCTTTTTTATTCCGCCGGCCGTCCGGCGTCCGTGCCAGATTTTTCATGGCCGGCCAACAGGAGCAGATTCATGTCTGAAGTCCGTCATTCGCGAGTGATCATTCTCGGTTCCGGCCCCGCCGGCTACAGCGCTGCGGTCTACGCGGCCCGCGCCAACCTCAAGCCACTGCTGATCACCGGCATGCAGGCCGGCGGTCAACTGACCACCACCACCGAAGTCGACAACTGGCCGGGTGATGTTCATGGTCTGACCGGCCCGGTGCTGATGGAGCGCATGCGCGAGCACGCCGAGCGGTTCGAGACCGAGATCGTTTTCGATCACATCAACGCCGTGGACTTCGCTGCCAAGCCGTACACTCTGACCGGCGACAGCGCGGTTTACACCTGTGATGCGCTGATCATCGCCACTGGCGCCAGCGCCCGTTACCTGGGCCTGCCGTCGGAAGAAGCGTTCATGGGCAAAGGCGTGTCGGCCTGCGCGACCTGCGACGGTTTCTTCTATCGCAACAAGCCGGTCGCTGTGGTTGGCGGTGGCAACACCGCTGTCGAAGAAGCGCTGTACCTGGCCAACATCGCCAGCACCGTGACCCTGATCCACCGTCGTGAAACTTTCCGCGCCGAGAAGATCCTGATCGACAAGCTCAACGCCCGTGTGGCCGAAGGCAAGATCATCCTCAAGTTGAACGCCAACCTGGACGAAGTCCTCGGCGACAACATGGGCGTCACCGGTGCGCGTCTGCGCAACAACGATGGCAGCTTCGACGAAATCAAAGTCGATGGCGTGTTCATCGCCATCGGCCACACCCCGAACACTTCGCTGTTCGAAGGCCAGTTGACGCTGAAAGACGGTTACCTGGTTGTGCAGGGCGGCCGCGAAGGCAATGCGACGGCCACCAGCGTCGAAGGCATCTTCGCTGCCGGTGACGTGGCTGACCACGTTTACCGTCAGGCCATCACCTCGGCCGGCGCCGGTTGCATGGCGGCACTGGACACCGAGCGTTACCTGGACGGCCTGCAGAACGCCACGTTCTAATAGCGCAGGGCACAAAAAAACCGGCCAGAGATTGGCCGGTTTTTTTGTGCACGCTCTTCCTGCTCCAACGCAATTCGATCGTTCCCACGCTCTGCGTGGGAATGCAGCCCGAGACGCTCTGCGTCCCAAAGCGGACGCAGAGCGTCCAATGAGGCATTCCCACGCGGAGCGTGGGAACGATCCGAATCCCGTTGTTAGCGGCGGGTCAGGGGTTGTGTGGTGAATTTCACCCCGGCCAGGCCGTGCTTGATCAACGCGCGGATATTGCCGTGATCGCTGCCCTCAGGCGTCGCCAGCACCGAACGGTAATGCTCGCCGAAAGCCAGCAGTGCTTCTTCATCGCTCAGACCTTCCAGCAGTGCCAGACCCAGGGTCTTGCAGGAGCCTTCGTTCTGCCCTTCAGCGTTTTCCACGCCGCCGTTGTTGAATGCTTGCGGCTGGTAGTCGTAACCGGCGGCGATGAACGCCAGGGTGTCGGCGAAAGCATGCTCGCCACTCTTGAGGCTGGCGCGCAGGGTGTTCAGATCAGTCATTGGGTTTTCCTTTGGCAAACGCTGCTTGCTGCTCGGCGCTGGCTTCTTGCTGGTATTGGGCTTTCCACTCGGCGTAGGGCATGCCGTACACCACTTCGCGGGCGTCATCGAGGCTGACCTCGATCTGGCGCTGATCGGCTTCGGCCTTGTACCACTTCGACAGGCAGTTGCGGCAGAACCCGGCAAGGTTCATCAGGTCGATGTTCTGCACGTCCTTGCGGCTGTCGAGGTGGGCGACCAGTCGGCGAAAGGCGGCGGCTTCGAGTTCCAGGCGTTGTTGATCAGTCATGGGGGTCTCTTCGAGACAGCTTTGAGCGGCAAGCTTCAAGCTGCAAGATGGGTGTCTGTGAGCAAAGTTTACAGCTTGCGGCTTGAGGCTTGAAGCTAGCGACTCGCCGCGAGCGTAATCGATACCGACTCGGCGAAGCGCAGCGCGTGGGGCTTGTCGACTTCGACTTCGGCGTACAGCACCGATGCATTGGTCATCACCAGGTCGAGCAATTCCTGGGTCAGGCGTTCGAGCAGCGCGAAGCGGTTGCCTTCGACGTGGGCGATGATCGCTTTGGTGATGGTGCGGTAATTCAGTGCGTGGTCGATGTCATTGTCACGCACCGCCTCCTGCGCTGCGTACAGGATGGTCAGGTTGATCAGCACATCCTGCTTGTTGAGGATTTCGTCCTCGTTGATGCCGATAAAGGTGCGCAGGCGCAGATCCTTGACCCGGATGCGCGCCATCCCCGGTTGAAGTTGTGGCATTGATTTGCTCCGTCCAGTCTATTGCAGGCGTTCTGGTGGATCTTACTCGACTCGCGGCCGAAGCGGGACGGCCTATTTGACGTGCCGTCCACCGTTGACGGTGAGGGTCGTGCCGGTGACATAGGGATTGTCGAGCAGATAGCGCAGGCTCTGATAGATCACCTCGCTGCCCGGCTCGATACCCAGCGCGGACTTGGCCAACGCCTTGGCGCGGTACGCCGTGTCATCGTCGGGGTTGAACAATAACAGCGCCGGGGCGATGCCGTTAACCTTGATGGCCGGCGCAAAGCGCGCGGCAAACGACAGGGTCAGACTGTCGAGCCCGGCCTTGCTGGCGCAATAACCGATGTGCTTGCTGCTGCCTTTGCGGGTGACGTCGTCGCTGATGTGAATGATGTCGGCAGGCGTCGAGCGCTGCAGCAACTCGGCGCAGTGCAGGTTGATCAGGTAAGGCGCGAGCATGTGAATGTTGAACATGCGATTGAAGGCTTGTGCTTCGCTGCCTTGGGTTTCCGCCAGCCATTCGGAGGCGTTGTGCACAATCGCGCGCAAAGTGTCGGTGTGCGCTTTCAGTGAATCAATGAAGGCCAGTATTCCTGCCTCACTGGAAAAATCCGCGAACAGCGCTGTCGCGCCAAGATCGCGAAGGGCCTGCACGCCCGATCGCTCGGTGCGGTAAGTGAAAATCAGCGGGTGGCCATCCTCGATCAAGCGCTGCGCGCAGTGCAAACCGACACGCTGGCCGGCGCCGGTGATGAGGATCGGGGCTGCGGAATCTGGCATGGGCGGCTCGCATCGCGGTTGAAGCGAAAACTATAACAGGCTCGCCGCCCGCTGCAGATCAGCGATTCTGTGCCGACGGTGCGCCAGCCAATGGCCTCGTCGGCGTGCTGTTCAACCAGTTCGCCAGCAGACGCGTCGACAACGGGATGAAGAAATACACCATCAGCGGCGTCAGGCACGCCGTGCCGATCAAGATGCGCGGCAACAGGCTCAGCTCAGCGAGCAGCGGGCCGAGGGCAAAGTTGAATATCAGCGACACCGGAAAAAACGCCAGCCAGATCGCCACGGCCTGTTTCCAGCGCGGCGGGCGTTGGCCGGCAGCACCAAACCAGCCTTCAATGCCGCTGACCCGGTGCTCTTTGGGATGTTCGAAAAGATCGCTGCCACGATTCAGCCAGGCGGTACGCGACGCCGAGTATTCCCACGCATGCAGGGTCTGCTCATCGACAAAGCGAAAGATAATCTGGAATTCGTTGTCACCGGGCGGTGGCGCAAGGACGCCGGAGCCCAGGTAGCCGGGGAAGTCGGTGGCCAGTTGCTCGCCTTCGCGCAACCATGCAATGAGATCGTGATAGCGGCCATCAGCGACGCGACGCGCTACCATCAACGTAACGGGGGAAGTAGACATTTTGTATCTCCGTATTTCGAGTGCGTCGCTCCGGGTAAGAACTTCGCCTGACGCAGGCCGGGGTAGCGGCCTGCGCTTTACAACAAGCAAGGATTATTCCTGAATTTGCCGATTAAACCAGCCACTTTCGTCGCAGATCACTACTTGAAGGTTTCCAGTCCATCATGTTTAAAATGGGATCCAATGAACCGACATGGAAGTTGACCGCCAGATGCCTGTAAACACGGACACTCGCCCGGCTTCAACAGTACTCGGCACGATCGAGCGCGAAGAGCTTTTCCCTATCCGCGAAGTGGCGCGCCTGACCGGCGTCAACCCGGTGACTCTGCGAGCCTGGGAGCGCCGTTACGGGCTCATCCAGCCGACGCGCACCGAAAGCGGGCATCGTTTGTATTCAATGAACGATATCGAGCGCGTGCGCAGCATCGTCGACTGGATCGATCGCGGCGTAGCCGTGAGCAAGGTCGGCAAGATCCTGGCGAAAACAGAGCCTTTGAAGGTATTGGCCAACTTCATCCCCGATGACCATGTGCAGGCCGATTACAAGCAATGGCAGGAGCAGGTTCAGCAGGCGGTCAGTGCGTTCGACGATCAGCAGCTGGATCGCGTCTACGGGCAGATTTTCTCGTCGTACGCGCTGCCGGTGGTGTTCGAAGCCATTCTGATGCCGTTGTGGCGTCAACTGCTGCAGCGCCAGGACGCTTTCGGGCAAACCAGCGAATGGTTGTTTCTCGACGGATTTCTCAGGGCGCGCGTGCTGCAGCGCATCGTCATGCTGCGGGGGGCTCAACCGCGCCGGGTGGTCGTCAGTGCGCTTGCGGGGCAATGCAGAGAGCTTGAGTTGCTGGTCGCGGCGCTGTTTCTCAGCGGCAACGAGTCTGGCGTGCGTGTGCTCACCACGGGCCAGCCTTTCGATGAATTGACGCTGGTCTGCGAAAAGGTCAAGCCTGACGCACTTGTGCTGTTTTCAAACCATGCCCCCGGTCCAGAGCTGCCCCGGCGCCTGAATCGTCTGGCACTAAGTCTGGATTGCCAATTGATGTTGGCCGGCGATGCCTCGGAACTGGCCGAAGACAGCCTGGCCGGTTCATCGGTGGCATGCCTGGGGAATGAGGGCGCAACAATGCGTCAACGCATGAAGCAATTCATGGCAGGCAAACTGGATACCTGAAACTCAGGCGTGCAGGGCGGGGTGGGTCAGGCGATGCTGTTGCAGGATGAACTGGCGCAAGCGCTCGGTTTCGTCGGCATCGGTCTGGCTCAGTTCGTAGGCGAAGAAACCTTGCTCGGTCTCACGCTCGAAATGGCCGCGCAACGAGATGCGCTCATAACCGGAAGGGCTGAACCACAGGGCGAAATGTTTCGGTGGTTTGGTCTTGTTGCGCACTTCCAGCAACACGCCTTTGTGCGACACCTCGTGTACCCACAGCGTGCCGGGCTGGCCTTTGGCGTTTTCCAGCGCCACGGGCTCTTCAAGAACCAGGCGCCATGGGCGCACCATCGGGCCGTCTTCGTAGATGCTCGGCACACCGAGACGCAGATGCAGCGCGTGGAACTCGTCTTCCACCAGATGCAGCGGAAAAGTCATCTGTTGATTTTCGAAGTTGGCCTGGATCGTCACCTGCTCGTGAGCAGCCAGACGTGTCAGCAGGTCACGGATCTGCGAACCACCATTAACCAGCAGACTCGACGTTGCATCCCGCACGTTAAGTTGCGGGTTGTGCTGCATGGTCTGGATAAAATCCAGCTCGTCCTGAGTGAGGAGGGCGTCGCGCTGCATGGCTAACTCGAAGTGAATAGTTACAAAGTCATTGGTGATTGTAGTTAATGACCATCAGTTCGCGGTTTTGTTTGCGCCGTTCGTCGCTTTCAACGCCGCAAGCTCGCTTTGCAGCGCCGCGACTTGCGCTTCCAGCTGCGCAACCCGCTGCTGCGCCTTGACCTGAAGCGTTACATCTTTTTGCACGCCGATGAAATAAGTCTGCCCGTCATCGGCATTTTTTATCGTCGACAATGACAATTCGTTCCAGAACGGCGTGCCATCCTTTCTATAATTGCGCAGGATTTCCCGGCAGGATCCTCCTTCACGCAATGTCTCGCGAATCAGCTGCAGACTTGGTTGATCACGGTCTCCAGCCTGCAAAAAACGACAGTCCTGGTAGAGGATTTCCTCACTGCTATAACCGGTCATGCGCTCGAAGGCAGGGTTGACGTAAATAAGGATGTTGTCCTGCTCGCCTTCCTTTTCAGCAACCACGATTCCGTCATTCGACGCGTTGATCACCATTTGCAGCAGGCTGGCGTTGATCATCCGAGAATCCCTTCCGTTATGTCAGTGGCAGGCATTCTAGAAGAAAGCTGCGGACTGTCTATAGGCCAGCAGCTTGCATTGAGAGCCAATCGCAACTTCGCGGCATGGGCTGTTACTATCGCGGCTCTTTTTTTTCAGTTCCAGGATCAGATTGATGAAAGTCGCCATCCTCTCAGGTTCGGTCTACGGCACCGCCGAAGAAGTCGCCCGCCACGCCCAGAACCTGCTGAAAGCCGCCGGCTTTGAAACCTTCTACAACTCGCGGGCCGCGCTGGCCGATATTCAGGCGTTCGCTCCTGAGGCTCTTTTGGCCGTCACTTCGACCACTGGCATGGGCGAGCTGCCGGACAACCTGCAACCGTTGTATTCGACCCTGCGCGATCAGTTGCCTGCTTCGTTGCGCGGCCTGCCCGGCGCGGTGATTGCCCTCGGTGACGCAAGCTACGGCGACACCTTCTGCGGCGGTGGCGAGCAGATGCGCGAACTGTTTGCCGAACTGGGGGTAAACGAGGTTCAGGAAATGCTGCGCATCGACGCCAGCGAAAGCGTCACGCCGGAAACCGATGCCGAGCCGTGGCTGGCGCAGTTGATTGAAGCGCTCAAGGGCTGATTGCGGGCAGTAATCGCTGCACCTTTTAAGCGTTGTTGCGTTGAAACGGGTCAAGGCTGTTTGCCCGGCTGACTCGTTCAGTCATCAAGCTGGCTGCCAATGCAACTACGCGATTCCCTGCGCCTGACTAGACTGCTGACACGAGCAGAACAAGAAGAACGCAGAGGTGCATACAGTGAGCGTAGCCCCCGTCCAATCGTCACCGAACGTCAAAGATCAGGTCAGCGCTGCCGAGTGGCAGACCCGTGTCGATCTTGCCGCCTGTTATCGCTTGGTCGCGCTGCACGGCTGGGACGATCTGATCTTCACGCATATCTCGGCCAAGGTGCCCGGCACCGAAGATTTCCTGATCAATCCGTTTGGCCTGATGTTCCACGAGATCACCGCTTCGAGCCTGGTGAAAGTCGATCAGGCCGGCAACAAACTCATGGACAGCCCCTACGAAATCAACCCCGCCGGCTACACCATTCACAGCGCCGTCCACGAAGTGCGCCACGATGTGGTTTGCGTGCTGCATACGCACACTGCGTCAGGCGTTGCGGTGTCGGCGCAAAGGCAGGGGGTGCTGCCGATCAGTCAACAGTCACTGTTTGTGTTGTCGAGCCTGGCCTATCACGCCTACGAGGGCGTGGCCCTGAATCATGAAGAAAAGGCGCGCCTGCAAGCCGACCTCGGCGACAACAATTTCCTCATGCTGAACAACCACGGTCTGCTGACTTGTGGCGGCACTATTGCCGATACGTTTCTGATGATGTTCACCTTCCAGCGAGCCTGCGACATTCAGGTCATGGCGCAGACGGGAGGTGCCGAACTGATCGCCATCGAACCGCAGATTCTCGCCGGCGCCAAGGCAATGATTGCCGGCGTCACCAAAAGCGCTCAAGGCATGGGCGGCGCGCTGGCGTGGCCGGCGCTGCTGCGCAAACTCGACCTGCAGGATCCGGGGTATAAATTCTAATGCCACTCGCCGAGATTCCTCTGAGTGTCTGGCGCAAGCGCAGCCGGACTTTAGTCTTTCGTGGCCAGTCGATCCGCTACTGGACAGTCGGGCAGGGTGAACCGCTGTTGCTGATTCACGGTTTTCCCACCGCCAGTTGGGATTGGCACTACCTGTGGCAGCCACTGGCGCAGCGTTATCAGGTGATCGCTTGCGACATGCTCGGTTTCGGCGATTCGGCAAAACCGCGCAATCACACCTACAGCCTGCTGGAACAGGCCGATCTGCAACAGGCGCTGCTCGCCCATCTGCAGGTTGACCAAGCCGTGCACATCCTCGCCCACGACTACGGCGACAGCGTTGCTCAGGAGCTGCTCGCTCGGCACTACGAAAAACGCATTGAAGTGGCCAGTTGCGTATTCCTTAATGGCGGTCTGTTTCCGGAAACCCATCGTCCGCTGCTGATGCAGAAACTGCTGCTCAGCCCGATTGGCTGGCTGCTCGGCCGCGCCTTCAGCCGTGAGGCGCTGGTCAAAGGTTTCCGGCAGATCTTCGGCGCGCAGACCCAGCCCACTGAAAGCGAGCTGGATGACTACTGGAGTCTGGTCGAAAGCAACCATGGCCCGCGCATCCTGCATAAATTGATCACTTACATCCCCGAGCGCCGGGTGCAACGTGAGCGCTGGGTGACGGCCATGCAGCAGGGTGACATTCCCTTGCGGGTGATCGATGGCGCATTTGACCCGATCTCCGGCGTGCACATGGTCGAGCGATATCGCGAACTGATCCCTGATGCAGACACCGTGCTCTTACCCGGCATCGGCCACTATCCGCAAACCGAGGCGCCGGTGCTGGTACTCAAGCACTATCTGGCGTTCCGCGATCGTCTGGTATTGCCTCCGCGCAAGGTGGCTTACTCCTGATTCTCGCCGAGAGCACGGGCTCCCGGCGTCCGGACACTCGATCATCCCTCAGCCTTATCGCGCACCATTCAGCCGCAGCCGTGTTCGTTGTGACCCAAAGCGCCGTGCCTGACACTCGGGGCAATATCCCTTGGCCTGCTGGAGTTGCCGCGATGAATGAACCTGTGCGTTTTGAAGATAAAGTCGTGATTGTCACCGGCGCCGGTGGCGGCCTCGGGCGTGCCCATGCGCTGCTGTTCGCCAGACAGGGCGCCAAGGTGCTGGTCAACGATCTCGGTGGCTCGACGCAGGGCGAGGGCGCCAACGCTTCGGCTGCCGACCGCGTAGTGGCGGAAATCCGTGAGGCCGGCGGTATTGCCGAAGCCAACCACGACTCGGTGACTGACGGCGACAAACTGGTACAGAACGCCCTCGATGCCTTCGGCCGCGTCGACGTCGTGGTGAACAACGCCGGGATCCTGCGCGACAAGTCATTTCACAAGATGGACGACGCCGATTGGGATCTGGTCTATCGCGTCCATGTTGAAGGCGCCTACAAAGTTACCCGTGCTGCCTGGCCGCATTTGCGCGAGCAAAACTACGGTCGCGTGATTTTCACTGCGTCGACTTCTGGCATTTACGGCAATTTCGGTCAGTCCAACTACGGCATGGCCAAACTCGGGCTTTACGGGTTGACCCGAACGCTGGCGATAGAAGGGCGCAAGAACAACATTCTGGTCAACGCCATCGCTCCGACCGGTGGCACGCGCATGACCGAAGGCCTGATCCCGCCGCAAGTATTCGAGCAACTGAAGCCGGAACTGGTCAGCCCGCTGGTGGTGTACCTGGCCAGCGAGCAATGCCAGGAAACGTCCGGCCTGTTCGAGGTCGGCGGCGGCTGGATGGGCAAGGTGCGCTGGGAACGCAGCCTCGGTGCCGGCTTCGATCCGCGCGAGGGGTTCTCGCCGGAAGACGTCGCGGCGCACTGGCAGCAGATTTGTGATTTCGAAGGGGCGGCGCACCCGAAGGACAATATTGAAGCGTTGAAGGAAATGATGGCGAATTTGCAGAAGTATTCGATTTGAAATTAACGGAGCCACCAACCCTCGCGGCGGGTGGCTCCAGTTTTCAAATGTATCTTTTTTCTGTCATGAACTTGGGCGGCTTCCAGTTAGGTCCTTTGATAGCTAGGCCCTTTTCTCCCTCCAGCAAAATCCCGGCAGCGAAGAGCCGAGCGTACGATGCTTCCAGGGTCCCATGCTCGTCGATCAGGTCTCGATTGTGGCGTCTGATCATCATGTCCAGATGTGGCGTTGCCTGAAGTAACGCGAACACCGTAACTATGTCATCCAGAGGTTCATTTTTAACAATCATCTCAACGGTGCTCATTACCACATCTCCTTCAGCAATTTCTGGTAATCACGTTCTTCCTGCTCCATTGCTGCAGCCAGTGCTTCGGGCGTGTAGAGAAGTGCGGGATCGTCTTTCAACTGGAAATCTTCCAACGTTGCCGTATGCACGTTATTCCAGATCGGTGACCCGATCTCTGGCATCTCGGTATCACCAAAGCCTAAGGCTCTGAATCTTTCGAACTCCCTTATCTCGTGAGTGTAGAAACGTTTGTCAGTGTCGGAAGCTTCGAGTTCTCCGCGAGCGATTCGCTCCAGGCGATCAAGCATTACGTCATTGGCAGCTGATTGCGGAAACTTTGAAATGTGTAACTTCACGATGTCCGTTCCTTCCGATGAAACAGCGGCTGTTGCCCACTGCAAATCTGATATTTCATCTCCAATCTCGTCAGGGTTGAAACTACGCCCGCTGTGCTTCCCCTCTTCGGTCGCCCCTTCATAAGGACTACTGAACACCACATAAAGCGGCTCAATCCCCGAATCATCCGGAAACACGATGATGAATCGATCCCAGCCTTCAATCAGGATCGGGTTCAGATCCAGCCGCCCTTCAACCGCAACAACGGAAGCGCCGGAATAGGCGGGCGAACCGGTATCCACTATTGGCAAAGCGGTCGATTGGTCGCCCGGCGAGATTGCCGGCGTCCAGGTCAGGAAGTCGGTAGGCGAGTCCGATAGTGCGACCTCGTATACGTCGTTGAGCAAATCGTATGCGGCATTGAGGACCAGCACACTTGAGCGAATATGGAAGTCATCACTCGTAGCGACGAACACTTGCGTGCCAGCCCCGAGTCGCCTGACGCCTAGCCCGATCTGCATCTCCAAACTACCCTGCCGGTCCGCGATTTCATGTAGCGTCTCGGCCGGCTCGGACGACAACTCGGCCAGTGGAACGCTCATGGCGAAGCGTTCGCCGTTGCCCAGAGATGACGGCATCAATAGCGCTGCGAACCCCATCAGTACTGGACTGCCGAACAGCGCCGTGCCCGTCGCTGTCAGGGTCGCTTTGGCGGTACGTAGCGCATTGAGTATTCCCGCCGAGGTAGCCGGGCTGAGCGGGACGGCTGTCGAAGCGAAAGAAACGGCCGGGCCGTTGCTGGCCATTGCTCCAGAGGACGGAAAGACATGCTTCCTGTCCTCCTGTAACCGAGGCTGTTCTGCCGCATGGGCCAGCGCCGTTGCTTCAGCTTTGGCTTGTGCCTCGGCCTGGGCGATTTTCAACTTAGCCAGCCGCTCTTTCTCCCGAGCTTCAGCCTCGGCATTAAGGCGCGCGGTCTCAGCCGCCAATCGAGCCTGTTCGGCATCCCGACGCTGTTGCTCCGCCAACGCGGCCAGACGCGCCTGTTCGCGTGCGCGGATTTCTTCCTGCTCCCGGCGCATCGCTTCGGCAATGTCACGCTGGCGCAGATCCAGTTCTAACGGTGGAGGCTTTGGCATATTCATGTCCTTTTGAATGTGCGTTTTCACTCGCTCGAAAAGTGCGCACGGGTGGCGATGACATCCGTGTCACCAGCGAATGGTTGAGGTGTTTCAAGTTACCTCAGAGTGGCGGTAATCAAATCCGAGAAGCCCGTCAGTAACAGGGCGTTATGTCGAAAGGGTTTTCGCTGGTTTTTATCGATGCAGAGGGTATTCATCCGAGCTTCGAAGAAATGTCTGACGCGCTGATCGCAAGCTTTGCCGAACCGCTATCCAGCCTTTTTGAACGCCCATAAAAAAGGCCGCTGCAAACGCAGCGGCCAAGGTAAGACGTTGGATCAAGGAGCTACAAATCAACGTCAGTGAACACCGGGGCGGTAAACCGAAAACATCGATTTATCCAGAATCTGTAGCCAGTCGCTCGCGATTCAGCGTAGCGGGCTTCGCGCTTTGCGGCGTGTGCCGGGAAAGCGCGATCAGAATAAGGTCTCAAGCCTGTAGGAAAAATACCGATTCCAGACATGCACTGTTACGGGGCGCGCAACAGTGGCGTGCGCATGGATGGCGCTGATGACGCGCTATCCAGCCAGTCCATGAACCGCCCCAGGCCCCGCCGTGCAAGGCCATTCATCCTTTCGAGCGACAACGCAAATACCTCCTTGGTGCGCTTA
This sequence comes from Pseudomonas sp. H26/SER47-MNA-CIBAN-0231, assembly GCF_040310465.1. Classification (NCBI taxonomy): domain Bacteria; kingdom Pseudomonadati; phylum Pseudomonadota; class Gammaproteobacteria; order Pseudomonadales; family Pseudomonadaceae; genus Pseudomonas; species Pseudomonas sp. H26/SER47-MNA-CIBAN-0231. Next base: position 28,528 of record NZ_JBEOPW010000011.1, read on the forward strand.
TCGACCGCAGCGCCCGGCAGTAGGGTGGGGCCTTCTGTCACTCACCGGGGAAGACGCATGACAAAAACAACAATGCGCGCCATCTTCACACCGCAGGCGCTTGCCGCTGCGGTGGCTCTGGGTTGCGGCGCCCAGGCGCACGCGGTCGCCTTCAACATCGGCGAAATCGAAGGCACCTTCGACTCGTCACTTTCGGTCGGCGCGAGCTGGGGCCTGCGCGATGCCGACAGTTCGCTGGTCGGCACGGTAAATGGCGGCAGCGGACAATCGTCCACCGGTGATGACGGGCGGCTGAATTTCAAGAAGGGCGAAACCTTCTCGAAAATCTTCAAGGGTATCCACGACCTCGAACTGAAGTACGGCGATACCGGCGTGTTCGTGCGGGGCAAATACTGGTACGACTTCGAACTCAAGGACGAAGACCGCGAGTTCAAACAGATCAGCGACAGTGGCCGCAAGGAAGGCGCCAAGTCTTCCGGCGCGCAGATCCTCGATGCTTTCGTTTATCACAACTACGCCATCGCTGATTTGCCCGGCACCGTGCGGGCCGGCAAGCAGGTGGTGAGCTGGGGCGAAAGTACCTTTATCGGCAACTCGATCAACAGCATCAACCCGGTTGACGTCTCAGCATTTCGCCGTCCCGGTGCCGAGATCAAGGAAGGCCTGATTCCGGTGAACATGCTGTTTGGTTCGCAGAGCCTGACCGACAAACTTTCGGTCGAAGGCTTCTACCAACTGGAGTGGGACCAGACCGTTCTCGACAACTGCGGCACCTTCTTTGGCGTCGACGTCGCGGCGGATGGTTGCAACAACGGCTACACCGTCGGCAGTCCGGCGGTGGCGCCACTGGTGCCGCTGACCACCGCGTTCGGCCAAGGCATTCAGGTCACCCGCGAGGGCGTGGTGATTCCCCGTGGCGGCGATCGCGATGCGCGCGATTCCGGGCAGTGGGGCACGGCGCTGCGCTGGCTCGGCGAAGACACCGAGTACGGCCTCTACTTCATGAACTACCACAGCCGTACGCCGACGGTCGGCACCACCACGGCGGGGCTGTCGACACTGGCGGCATTGCCAGGCATGGTCGGCATTGCCAACGGCCTCGCGCCTGGCAGCGGTGCGGGGCTGGCGCAAAGCGTGATGCTCGGGCGCGGTCAGTATTACCTCGAATATCCGGAAGACATTCGTCTGTACGGCGCGAGTTTCTCCACCACGCTGCCCACCGGCACCGCGTGGACCGGCGAGGTCAGCTACCGGCCGAACGCGCCGGTGCAGGTCAACACCAACGACCTGACCCTGGCGCTGGTCAACCCGATTGCCGGCGGCACCGCATCGCCACTCGCTACTTCGCCGGGTGCGGACAACAAAGGCTACCGGCGCAAGGAAGTCACGCAGATCCAGAGCACCCTCACGCACTTCTTCGATCAGGTGCTCGGCGCCGAACGTTTGACTGTGGTCGGCGAAGCGGCGGTGGTGCATGTCGGTGGTCTGGAGTCCCGCAGTGAGCTGCGTTACGGCCGTGATTCGGTCTACGGTCAGTACGGATTCGGCGGCGATACCGACGGCTTCGTCACCTCGACTTCGTGGGGCTATCGCGCCCGGGCGATTCTCGATTACGCCAACGTCATCGGCGGGATCAACCTCAAGCCCAACCTGTCGTGGTCCCATGACGTCGCCGGTTACGGCCCCAACGGTCTGTTCAACGAAGGTGCGAAAGCCATCAGCTTCGGCGTCGATGCCGACTACCGCAACACCTACACCGCAAGCCTGAGTTACACCGACTTTTTCGGTGGCGACTACAACGTCCTCGAAGACCGTGACTTCGTGGCCCTGAGCTTCGGCGTGAACTTCTGATCTGCCCGAGAAGGATGACTGCAATGCGCAAAACGATTCTGCAATGTGGCGTGCTGGCCTTGAGTCTGCTGGCCGCCAACGTGATGGCGGCGGTGTCGCCGGATGAGGCGAACAAACTTGGCACCAGCCTGACCCCGCTCGGCGCCGAGAAGGCCGGCAATGCGGACGGTTCGATCCCGGCCTGGACCGGCGGCATCCCGAAAAACGCCGGTGCGGTGGACAGCAAGGGCTTTCTCGCCGACCCGTTTGCCAACGAAAAACCGTTGTTCACCATCACCGCCGCGAACGTCGAGCAGTACAAAAGCAAGCTCTCCGATGGCCAGGTGGCGATGTTCAAACGCTACCCGGAAACCTACAAGATCCCGGTCTACCCGACCCACCGCACCGTGGGTGCGCCAGCGGAAATCTACGAGTCGGCCAAGCGCAGCGCGCTGAACGTCAACGCGATCAACGATGGCAACGGCCTGGCCAATTTCACTGGCAATCGCTACTACGCTTTCCCGATTCCGAAGAACGGCGTCGAGGTGCTGTGGAACCACATCACCCGCTACCACGGTGGCAATCTGCGGCGGATCATCACCCAAGTCACGCCGCAGACCAACGGCAGTTACACGCCGATCCGCTTCGAAGAAGAGATCGCCGTGCCGCAATTGATGAAAGACATCGACCCGGATAAAGCCGCCAACGTGCTGACCTTCTTCAAGCAATCGGTGACCGCCCCGGCGCGGCTGGCCGGTAACGTGCTGCTGGTGCACGAAACCCTCGATCAGGTGAAGGAACCGCGTCTGGCGTGGATCTATAACGCCGGTCAACGCCGGGTCCGGCGCGCACCGCAAGTGGCCTATGACGGCCCGGGTACAGCGGCCGATGGCCTGAGGACTTCCGACAACTTCGACATGTTCTCCGGCGCGCCGGATCGCTACGACTGGAAACTGGTCGGCAAGAAGGAAATGTACATTCCCTACAACAGCTACAAGCTCGACTCGCCGAAGCTCAAGTACGACGACATCGTCAAGGCCGGGCACATCAATCAGGACCTGACCCGTTACGAACTGCACCGCGTCTGGGAAGTGATCGGCACGGTGAAACCGAACGAGCGGCACATCTACGCCAAGCGCCACATGTACATCGACGAGGACAGCTGGCAAGTGGCACTGGCCGATCACTACGACGGTCGCGGGCAACTGTGGCGCGTCGCCGAAGGTCACGCCCAGTACTACTACGATCATCAGGCCCAGGCTTACACGCTGGAAGCGCTCTACGACATCATTGCCGGCCGCTACATTGCGTTGGGCATGAAGAACGAAGAGAAGCACAGCTTCGAATTCGGCTTCGAAGCCAAGGCTGCCGATTACACTCCGTCGGCCCTGCGCGCCGAGGGCGTGCGGTAACGGGTCTGCTGCACCGCTGGACAAAAGGCGACCGCACGGTCGCCTTTTTTATGGCCATCGATCAGCGTGCTGAATACTCGTCAACAAGGGCGCGGGAGAGGGCTAGGGTGAGCGCACAACGATAAGAAGGCTCACCCGATGACCGCCATGACCCCGTGCCTGGATCGACCCGGATTTTTGCCCAGGCTTTCTTCGCATCATCAACCTCGCAGCCGTTTGAGCGCACCTTTGCTGGCATCCAGCGCGCGGGTGAAGCTGTTGTGCGCGCCCGCGGGCAGTGGCAAAACCGCACTGCTCACCGAATGTCTTCTTCAGGCGCGTGCAGAGTGCGAGGCAATCTGGCTGCCGCTGGCGGGAGCGGCGCTCAGCAGCGAAGAATTCTGCCTGCGTCTGACGCGGGCGCTCGGGCTGGTCGAAGGCCTCGACGATACGCAACTGATGGCGGAGCTGGCCCATTGGTCGAGGCCGACTTCGCTGTTTATCGACGATTACAGTCGGCTGCCGGATCCGGCTGTGGATGCTCTGCTGGATCGCTTGCTGACGGTCAGCAGCCCGGCGCTCACTTGGTGGATCAGCACTCGCCGCCGGCCGCAGTGCAACTGGCCGCGCCTGTTGCTCGATGACGAACTCTACGAATTCGAAAGCGCCAGCCTGGCGCTGACTCACGATGAAGTGGTATCGGTCCTGCACCATTTGCCGCCAGACCAGGCGGAGCGTGTCGCTGCCCGTATCATCCAGCGTACCGGCGGCTGGTGCGCGGGGGCGCGCATAGCGCTCCTGCAACAGTGCGACTGGTCGCAAAACCTGCAACCGCAGCAGCGTGTCGACACTCTGCTCGATTATCTGCAGCACGAACTGTTCAGCAACCTGACCCCGGAGCAGGACGAGGCATGGCGTGTGCTGGCTCATCTGCCACGGTTCAACGCGCCGTTATGCGAGCATTTGTTCGGCCCTGGCGAAGGCGCTCAGCTGCTGCGTGATCTGCAAGTGCTCGGCTGCTTCATCGAGCCTTGGCAAGCGTCCGCTGACTGGCTCCAGGTGTTCCGCCCGCTGTCGCGAATCATCCAGGAGTCGCACTGGCCGTGTGCGCGTTCCTGGCACCGGCGCGCCTGTCAGTGGTTCAGCGCGACGCAGGATTGGCGAGCGGCGTTCGAGCAAGCGTTGTTGGCCGAGGAATACGAAACTGCCGTCAGCCTGTTGCAGCATTTCGGCTTCGAAGACTTGTTCGAAGACCAGACGGTCGTCCTGCTGTTGCGTTTGCACGAGCAGCAAAGCCAGCAGCTGACCCTGATGACACCCCAGCTGATCGTGCTGGTCACGGGCGCCTTATTGTTTGCCGGCCGGTTCGAACAGGCCGGGCAATGCCTGGCTCATCTCGGCCGCTTCATGCCACAACCGACAGCGCAGCTGGAACAGCAACTGCTGGCCCGCTGGCAGGCGCAACAGGGATGGCTGTTTCACCTGCAAGGGCAAATGGAGCCGGCACGCGCCTGCTTTCAGGAGGCGTTGTCTGCGCTGGCTGACGAGGCCTGGCAGGCCCGTGTGATGTGCCTGTCGGGACTGACCCAGCAGGCGTTGCTGTGCGGTGAGCTCGATCAGGCCCATGCCCTCAACCGCGAGGCGCTGTGCCTGGCGCGGGCTCACGGCTCGTTGCTGTTCGAAGGCTTGCTTGAGCTTGACCATGCGCAATGGCTCGAGCAGCGAGGCGCGCCTTTGCGTGCGGAAAGCCTGCTGGTGGAGATCGAGCACTTGCTGCGTCAACGCAGCATGGTGCCCACGCCGCTGCTCGGCCGTATCGCCCTGCGACGCGGACGACTGGCGCTGTGCATGGGCCTTGAAGAGCAGGCTGCGCAGCTGTTCAGCCAAGGCCTTGAAGATTGCTTGCGCAGCCAGGACAAGCGGGTCCTGTATGGTTATCTGGGGCAGGCGCAACTGGCCGGCAATCGCGGCGATTATGCCTGCGCTTTCGAGCGCCTGCGCGAGGCCGAAAGGGTCATGCAGCAGCGGCAGATTCCCGATACGGTCTATCGCGGGGTTGTATTGCAGGTCAGCAGCCAGTTCTGGTTGCAGCAGGGCAGACCGCATCTTGTCCAAGAAGCGTTGAGCCGACTGTTACGGCATTACCGGGGACCTTCTGCGTTGCAGGCGCCACCCGCGACGTTCGAGCTGATTATCCGCATCGAATACCTGCTGGCCTGCGCGAATGCGCAATCGGTCCCTGACGAAACCGCTCTGCCCACCATTGAACGATTGCTGAAACGCGCTCAGGCCAAGGGCATGCTGGCGGCAGAAACAGAGTTGCTGCTGGCCTTCGCCCAGTTGGCCGAATCGAACGGTGACACGGTGGCGGCGCAGCAAGCTTTCCAGCGAGCCGCAACGCTGGCGGAGCGCTGCCGGTTGCAGCAAGCCATGCGCGAGTGGGAATTACGCCGAGGCAGCGTCGGCACGGCGTGTGGCAAGCAGATTCCTGTCTGGCTGAGCGATAACGCTGATCATGCCCCAGGCCTCAGTCGACGCGAGCGCGAAGTGCTGGCATTGATTGCTCAGGGTGCTTCGAATCAGCAGGTTGCCGAACAACTGTTTATTTCATTGCATACAGTAAAAACCCATGCGCGGCGTATTAATGGAAAGTTGGGTGTGGAGCGCAGAACTCAAGCGGTGGCAAAAGCAAAGTTGATGGGGATACTGATTTAGGTTGTGATGTTTTGCAGTACAAAAGATTGCATGTGTTTGTTGGCATGTTTTGTAAATTGTTCTCCCTTCAAGTTGCCTGAAAAAGAAACTACCTTGCAACTATCTACAGTGGCTGTGTTCGCAGCTCTGGATAGTCAAGTAAGGAAAAGATGTGGTCAAGTTATATAAAAGTCTGATGCGTGGTTCTTTGGGTGAGCAAGTTACCTGGCCTGAAGAGTGGGAAAAAGCAATCCAGGCAAAAGAAGATCTTTTCAAGATTGTCGACGCCATGCCGAGCGTGCTGGATATTCTTCGCAGCATGCTTGGCAGTGAATTGAAGCGTTTGGGCAAGACAATCGATATTGACAAGGTTTATATCAATACGGACTCGGCTTTTCCCGATAATGGAAGTCGTCCTTCTGGCACTCTTTGGGAAGTGACTGTTCATTGTCTTGATAATAATGTCAGCCCCGCTTACATAATGGGCGGGGATGGGGTTTATTCTCTGCCGGACACCCGGAATGAGCAGTTCAAGGTCAGTGCTCTCAATGTCCTTATTGTCGAGGATCTGATTGCTGCGGTGACCACCGGGTTGCAAAAGACATTGCAAACCGAGATCGCAAAGTTCTGGGCGGCGCCAGCCAGGTCCATGCGACCGGACACGGCACCGTTGTCCAATAAGCAGGCTTTCATCGAAGCCTGCGCCGTGGTCACCAGTGCAGAGCTTTCGCTGTCGGTCATGGCCAATAATTTTGACGCCTGGTTGGGCGAGCGATTCGCTCATCTACTTGACGCAGATGGCGGTCGCGCAGCGTTTGAAGTCAGGCTGCAACCTGAACAGGATTACCTGCTGTCGCTTCAGCCTTGTTTCGTTCTGGACAACGCCGAGCGTGCGGATGCAGAAATGCCGCTGGTGAATGAGTCAACCTCTTATCTGCTGCATACGCCGGAAAACGGCTTTGAATTTTTTGAAAAAAATATCGATCTGCATAGCAAACTTCAGCAGCGACTGTCCCTGGGTGGAGACCAGATCAGGTATCTGAAAGCTGCGCAAAGTCCTCATGCATTTTGTGCCGAGGCTCACCTCAAGGGTCAGCTTGAAAGTGTTTCACTCTTGATCGGTGGCCAGGAACAACTGGCAAAACCGCTGACTTCCATGCTGCAGGACAATCAAGGCCTGCATGTGCTGCGTTACGGCATCGAAACCCGCTTCTATCTGCTGTGGGCTGCATTGAAACGCACCGATTGGCCGCTATGGCTGCATGCCGCGGGTAGCGATATGCAACAGCGCTATAGCGAGCTTGAAGAGTCGCGGGATCAATACCAGGCTGTCTACTCAAACACCTTCGATGCCTGTTTTTCATTCAAGGATTATGTAGTGCGCACATTCGCCGAATGGGCGGACAGGGTACTTGGTGAACAACTGGATCCGGAATCGATAAGTGTCCATAGCTCGTACAGTCTGCAAATTGCCGGGCGTACTATCGAACAGGAAGAAACCCGAACGCTGACGGAGTTTATTGTTTTCGGGCTGCACGACACTGGTTATAAAGCGGCTCTGACTATAATCGGCGCTCCCGCCGGAAGTCGGTTGACGGCAGTAGCGCTTGAACAGTGGCTGGAAAATCGTAACCTGCGACTGGAATTTACCGGCAGTCTTGCATACTCGCCCTCGGTGGCTTACCAAGAGGCTTATCGCAACTATCTCTGCAGTCAGATGGAGTTCGCGGCTTTTGTTGCTCGTCACTCCGGGAAACTGGATTCCACTGATGCCAATATCATCGCGCGGGCCATGGCCAATGATCCTGCGGTGACGGTTCAGGGAATGCGAATCCGATCCCAGGTGCCGGCGTTGAAAGAGGTCCTGATCATTTCGGCCCGAGAGTATGTACCGTCGCTGATGTTGATCAAATCGCCTGCCGGTGAATTCGAACTGCATAAATTTGCCGATATCTACGCGGCAAACCGCTGGCTGGAGTCGGCGTTGTCCGCAGATCGTGAATACGCTGCATTGCTGATCCATCCGGACTATCTGCACGAAGCGGGTGAGTTGCTCGGCAGCGCTCGTACACAACTGAGCTATCGCTATACGCTCGATAGCCGACCGGTTGATCTCGGCCTGAATCCCAAAGCACAGCTGGCTGATTACGCAAATGCCGCTTACCGCGCCGAAGTTGCCTTGCACAAGGCCATTGCACCGGCCGGTTATCGAGCACTTGGCGTCGAGGGCCGCAAGCGCTATTCGCGTCTGAGCACCGAATTCAAGGCACTGTCCATGGTTGATGCGCGAGACAATGGTTTTCCGACATTCGAGCAATTCACTTATGACTCGGTGAAAGCTCAGATCGAAGACATTTTGCGTTCGCGTGGCAGTAACGTTTCGGTCGATCCCGACCAGATCATTGTGCAAACCGAAGACTTTCGTAAGAGCGTTACCGACGTTTTGCTTGAAGGACTCGCTTTTGAAGCGGCGCACCCGTCCTACGAAACGAAATTCAGCCCGAAATACTATTTGGTCAACGGCCATCCCATCGTTGAAAAACTGGATATCCGCGACCTGTCCTCGCTGTCGAAAACATTCCGTCCCGGCGACAGATATACCGCCATGCTGAGAGAGCAATATCAGAACAAGGCCCATCCTGATTACTCATTCAAACGCGCTGTACACGCCCGGAAAATCCGTTGTGAGATGTACCGCAATGCGTTTGCCGACTTTACCAACGGCAGATTAACCACTGAATCTTTCTCTGCTGTCCAACGGGTTATCGACAATCTGAAAGAAGGTGGCGGCTATCCATCAATCGTCAATAGCGTCTCCGAAGGCGACATCGGGCTGTATAAATTCAACATCGGCACGCTGGGTCTGACGGCTGCCGGGGACCGTACAGTGGGTGGCGTTTATATTTTTCGACTGAAGTTATCGTCAGGTTTCTTCGACTTGCTCTATACGCCTGACGCGCCGGATCAAGTCAGCTTCCGGCCGATCGCCGAGTTCATTCCTTCGATTCGTTTTCGGAAAGGCCCGTTCAGGACCTACTACAGCGAGCGGATACTGCTGATTGACCAGAAAGTGATCAATGATTACTTCGATAATCTGGTCGCAACGGTTGATACCCGACCGGTCATTCGCACGCAGCAGCGTTCGTTACTGCCCGATCTGTTCACTTTTCACGACGAGCGAGTGCGCCGTGTATTGAGTGACATCGACGAACGGACCACCAGTCTCAATGAAATAATTGCCGCCCTGGTTTATGAAAACCTGTTGAAGGCCGCAAACATCGTCAGCCTGGTGGTGCCACCCGTAGGCACTGTGGTGGTGGCTGTGCAGGTGATGAAAAGCATCTACGACGCGTCGCAGTCGCACCGACGGGGTGATTATTCGGCCGCGCTGGGGCATGTGCAGGATGTATTGAGCGGACTGCTGACATTGGGTCAGGCTGCAGCGGCGGGGGCGCCGGTTAAAGAACTTACCCGTGCGCAACGCTCCTTTCTAAGTCTGTTTGAAGACGCCCGCACGGTCGCGGAACTCGTAACGTATTACACCGGCCATGAAGACCCCGCCGATGAGCTGATCGGTTTCTTCAAGTCACTGATGCAAGAGGGTGACAGCGCATTGAGCAAGACCACGGTGCGTTGAGTCGTTTCGAGCGCACATAAGCATTACTTAACTTTCGTAACCCATGCGCCAACTCACGGCCCGCGTCGCAGCCAACAACCGCTGCGCCGCCGGGCCGTTTTCGTCGGCGTGGAACAGCGAGGTCGGGCCGACGATGGTCAGCACCGCAGCGATCTGGCCGACCGCGTTGAACACTGGCGCAGAAAGCGCATCCACACCCGGCATCAACAAACCATGCACGTGATGCAGACCGCGTTCGCGGATCTGTTCACACAGCGCTGCATAGGCTGTCTCATCCTTGAGCGGATGCTCCGCGACAGCGATTTCCTGCTCGCGCAATTCATCGGTTTCCCGGTGCGGCAGGTAAGCGCTGAACACCAGCCCGGTGGACGAGCTGAGCAGCGGCAGCACCGAACCCAATTGCGTCACCACCGTCACCGCGCGCACCGCCGGTTCGATATGCACCACGGTTGCGCCCTGATTGCCCCACACCGCGAGAAAGCAGGTTTCGTTGAGTTCGTCGCGCAACTCGGACAGCGGCAGGGCGGCGACCTTCAGCACGTCCATGCTGTTGAGTGCGGCCAGGCCCACCCGCAGCGCTTCGCGACCGAGGCCGTAATGGTTGGTGGCGGCGTTCTGTTCGGCAAATCCCGAAGCAATCAACGCCTGCAGATAGCGATGCACCTTGCTCGCCGGCATCTGCACGTGTTCGGCCAGACGCGACAGCGAAGTCGACGGTGACAACTCGGCCAAAGCCTTGAGGATGTCGGTGCCGACCTCGGCGGAGCGGACTTTCTGTTTGCCGTTGCTGTCGCTGGTTTTTTCCATGGGGCTGGCGGTTCCGGTTCGAATGGGCGTCTTTATAGCTTGACGCTGGATAGCGAGCAAATTACGTTATGCGTAATCGGATTACGATAATAACAACCCCGGCGTGCCGAGACCTCTGAGCCAGAGCGATGGGCCATTGCCGACTCCCTGTTCAGGAGGCTCCATGAACCTCGATTCAACCGCGCAGGACCTGGTTTACCAGTCCGGCTTCGGCAACGAATTCAGCACTGAAGCGTTGCCCGGCGCGCTGCCCGTTGGCCAGAATTCCCCGCAAAAAGCCCCGTACGGCCTGTATACCGAATTGTTCTCCGGCACCGCGTTCACCACGCCGCGCAGTGAAGCGCGCCGCACCTGGATGTACCGGATTCAGCCATCGGCCAACCACCCGGCGTTCGTCAAACTGGAACGGCAACTGGCCGGCGGACCGTTGGGTGAAGTGACGCCCAATCGCCTGCGCTGGAATCCCCTGGAGCTGCCGACCGAACCGACGGATTTCATCGATGGCCTGGTCAGCATGGCCGCCAACGCCGGCGCCGAGAAACCGTCCGGCATCAGCATTTATAACTACACCGCCAACCGTTCGATGGAGCGGGTGTTCTTCAACGCTGACGGTGAAATGCTGCTGGTGCCGCAACTCGGTCGCCTGCGTATCGCCACCGAACTGGGCGTACTCGAAGTGGCGCCGCTGGAAATCGTCGTGCTGCCGCGTGGCCTGAAATTTCGCGTCGAACTGCTCGATCCACAGGCACGCGGCTACCTCGCCGAGAACCATGGCGCGCCGCTGCGCCTGCCAGATCTGGGGCCGATCGGCAGCAACGGTCTGGCCAATCCCCGGGATTTCCTCACCCCGGTCGCTGCCTACGAAAACCTGCAGCACCCGACTACTTTGGTGCAGAAATTTCTTGGCCAGTTGTGGGCCACTGAACTCAATCACTCACCGCTCAATGTGGTCGCTTGGCACGGTAACAACGTGCCGTACAAATACGACCTGCGCCGTTTCAACACCATTGGCACGGTGAGTTTCGATCATCCCGATCCTTCGATCTTCACCGTATTGACCTCGCCGACCAGCGTGCACGGTCTGGCCAACCTCGATTTCGTGATCTTCCCGCCGCGCTGGATGGTCGCCGAAAACACCTTCCGGCCACCGTGGTTCCACCGCAACCTGATGAACGAATTCATGGGCCTGATCCAGGGCGAATACGACGCCAAGGCCGAAGGCTTCGTGCCCGGTGGCGCTTCGCTGCACAGTTGCATGAGCGCCCACGGCCCCGACGGCGAGACCTGCACCAGGGCGATCAACGCCGAGCTTGCACCTGCGAAAATCGATAACACCATGGCCTTCATGTTCGAGACCAGCCAGGTGCTGCGCCCAAGCCGTTTCGCCCTCGACTGCCCTCAATTGCAATCCAGTTATGACGCTTGCTGGGCCTCGCTGCCCGCCACGTTCGACCCGACCCGGAGATAACCCATGACACAGAATTCCATCCCCCGCAGTTGGGTCGCTTCGGCCAATGGTCATAGCGATTTCCCGTTGCAGAATCTGCCGCTGGGCGTGTTCAGTCTCAACGATTGCAGTCCGCGCGCGGGCGTGGCGATCGGCGAGCACATTTTCGATTTGCAGGTGGCGCTTGAGGCCGGGCTGTTCGACGGCGTCGCACGCAGTGCGGTGGAAGCCATGCACGGCGGGCAGTTGAACGCGTTCTTTGAACTTGGCCGTGAGGCGCGGGTGGCCCTGCGCGAACGCCTGATCGAACTGTTCAGTGAAGGCAGCACGCTGCGCGGGAACATCGAAGCTCAAGGCGCGAAAGTCTTGCCACTGGCTGCCGATTGCCAGATGCACCTGCCGGCGCGAATCAGCGATTACACCGACTTCTACGTCGGCATCGAGCATGCGCAGAATGTCGGCAAACTGTTCCGTCCGGATAACCCGCTGTTGCCGAACTACAAGCACGTGCCGATCGGTTACCACGGTCGCGCTTCCACAGTGCGAGCGTCCGGCACCGACGTGCGCCGGCCGAAAGGCCAGACGCTGCCGGCGGGGCAGACCGAACCGGTATTCGGCCCATGCGCACGTCTGGATTACGAACTGGAGCTGGGCATCTGGATCGGCCAGGGCAATGAGATGGGCGAGCCGATTGCCATCGGTGACGCTGCCGAGCACATCGCCGGTTTCTGCCTGCTCAACGACTGGTCGGCGCGGGATATCCAGGCTTGGGAATACCAGCCACTCGGCCCATTCCTGTCGAAGAGTTTCATCACCAGCGTCTCGCCGTGGGTGGTGATGGCCGAAGCACTGGAGCCGTTCCGCATGGCACAGCCGGCGCGCCCTGAAGGCGATCCGCAGCCGCTGCCGTATCTGCTCGACAAGCGTGATCAGGACGGCGGTGCCTTCGACATCGAACTGGAAGTGCTGCTGCGCACCGAAGCCATGCGCGAGCAGAACCTGCCCGCCCATCGCCTGACCCTGAGCAACACCCGCTACATGTACTGGACCGTGGCGCAAATGGTCGCGCACCACAGCGTCAACGGCTGCCAGTTGCAGGCCGGTGACCTGTTTGGTTCGGGCACTTTGTCCGGCCCGGAAAACGGCCAGTTTGGCAGCCTGCTGGAGATTACCGAGGGCGGTAAGAAACCGATCGAACTGGCTTCCGGCGAAGTGCGCAAGTTCCTTGAGGACGGTGACGAAATCATCCTGCGCGCTCGCTGCGCCCGCGACGGTTTTGCCTCGATCGGCTTCGGCGAATGTCGCGGCACCGTGATCGCTGCACGCTGACAGGAGCGGCTTATGGATCTCTATGGCTATTACCGTTCCACTTCATCGTACCGGGTGCGAATCGCACTGGCGTTGAAGGGCCTCGATTTCCAGGCGCTGCCGGTCAACCTGATCGCACCGTCGGGCGGTGAACATCGGCAGCCGGCGTATCTGGCGCTCAATCCCCAAGGCCGGGTGCCGACATTGCGCACCGATGACGGCGCGCTGCTGATTCAGTCGCCGGCGATCATCGAGTATCTGGAAGAGCGTTATCCACAGGTGCCGTTGCTGCCGGATGATCTGCTGGCGCGCGCGCAGGTGCGCGGCGTTGCGGCGGTAATCGGCTGCGACGTGCACCCGCTGCACAACGTCAGCGTGCTCAATCGCCTGCGCCAGGCGGGGCAGAATGAGGCGCAAGTGGTGGAGTGGATCAGCCATTGGATCAGCCAAGGGCTGGCGACAGTGGAGCAGTTGATCGGCGACAGCGGTTTCTGTTTTGGCGAATGGCCGTGCCTGGCAGATGTGTATCTGATTCCGCAGTTGTATGCCGCAGAACGGTTCAATGTTTCGCTGGAGGCTTACCCGAAAATCCGCCGCGTTGCTGCGCTCGCTTTGGAACATCCAGCGTTCATCAAGGCCCATCCCGCCAACCAACCAGATACCCCTAAATGATCGCTCCCACGCTCTGCGTTGGAATGCATCTCGTGACGCTCTGCGTCACATTGGACGCAGAGCGTCCGGGGCGGCATTCCCACGCGGAGCGTGGGAACGATCAACACAGGTTTGTGTGGGCCTCAAGGATGGGGGCAGCCCGCAGAAGGTAGTTAATGCACGACGGAGTTGGGCGGCAGATGGCCGAGGCGTTCGGTCAGGCGCAGCCGCTGGATCGGGTCTTCGCTGAGCAATAACGCATGCTCCAGATCGAAGCGCTCAGCGTTCGGGCAATCCAGCCGTTGATACAGACTGGCCCGGGCCATGTAATCAGAGGCCTTCGCATCACCCAGTTCGAGCACTCGTTCTGCGTCGATAAGCGCGGCGATGTGATCGTCGTGGGTCAGATGCAATTGGCGCAGATTGCGTGACAGACGCTGCAGCATCTGCACTGGCGTGGCCGTCAGCAGATGCTCGGCGCTGAGCTGCATGTTCGGCCCGTATTGGCGTTGCAACAGTTCGCGACAGTCGTTGGGATACAAGCGTCGCCCGCCGCAAGGGTCGAGCAAGTGGTCGGCGCCGGGTACCCGCAACAGGAAATGCCCGGGAAAGTTGACCCCGACCAACGGAATCTCGAGGCCATGGGCCAGTTCCAGTGCGATCAACGCCAATGCCAACGGCTGACCGCGCTGGGTGTGCAACACGCGGTGCAGCAGCGCCGCCTGCGGGCGCAGCGGCAGGAAATCATCCTGTGCGAAACCGAGATCGACCATGCGCCGCAACAGCGGTTGCGCCAGTTCGCTGACCGGCAGCATCGGCAAGCCATAGCTGACGCGTAGTTGCAGATCCTTGAAGGTGCGCAACCATGCCTCGGGCTCGAGGGTTTTGTCGTGCTCGGCACTTATCCACAGCGCAGCTTCCAGCAGGGCTGGCGGTGAACGATGCAGGCATTCGAAAAAGCGTTGGCGCGCACTCATCAAAATCTCCCTCCAATGCCTCGTTTTAGCCCCGTCCGGGTTGTTCGTCCAGTGCCGGGCGCGTTGAGCGCGAGTTATAGCGGCGCAACATTGTCCGCTCGGCGGCTCATGCTGGTGCGCGCCAGCAATTTTCAGGGGCAAGCCTATACTGGCGTTCTACAAGAAGTGATTCGGGAGCCTGTCGATGTTCGCTCTCATGCAAAGCACTCGCCTGGAATCGCTGCACTTGAGCGTGGACCCGGTCACCGGGTTGAAGGCGGTCATTGCCATTCATGACAGTCGCCTGGGGCCAGCCCTGGGCGGCTGCCGTTACCTTGCCTATCCCAACGACGAATCTGCGGTCGAGGACGCCATTCGCCTGGCGCAAAACATGAGCTACAAAGCGGCGCTCGCCGGCCTTGCGCAGGGCGGCGGGGTGGCGGTGATCGTGCGCCCGGCCCATGTCGAGAATCGCGCCGCGTTGTTCGAGGCTTTCGGCCGCTGCATCGAGCAGCTCGACGGTCGCTACATCACCGCCATCGACAGCGGCACTTCAGTGGCGGACATGGACTGCATTGCCCAGCAGACCCGGCATGTCACCAGCACCACCTCGGCAGGCGATCCGGCACCGCACGCGGCCATGGGCGTGTTCACCGGCATTCGCGCCACGGCGATGGCGCGTCTGGGCAGCGACAACCTCGAAGGTTTGCGCATCGCGATTCAGGGGCTTGGCAACGTCGGTTATGCACTGGCCGAGCAACTGCACGCGGCCGGCGCCGAGTTGCTGGTCAGTGACATCGACCACGGCAAGGTGCAACTGGCGATGGAGCAGCTCAATGCTCACCCGATCGCCAACGACGCATTGCTCAGCACGCCGTGCGACATTCTCGCGCCTTGTGGGTTGGGCGGTGTGCTCAACAGTCACTCGGTGTCGCAACTGCGCTGTTCCGCTGTCGCCGGTTCGGCGAACAATCAACTTTCCCATCTGGATGTGGCGGATCAACTGGAACGGCGCGGAATTCTTTATGCGCCGGATTATGTGATCAATGCCGGCGGGCTTATTTACGTTTCGCTTAAACATCGTGGCGAGGAGTTGCCGACGATTACGGCGCATCTGTCGAAGATCAGTTCGCGGCTGACCGAAGTCTTTGCCCATGCTCAGGCGGAAA
Source organism: Pseudomonas sp. H26/SER47-MNA-CIBAN-0231 (assembly GCF_040310465.1). Classification (NCBI taxonomy): domain Bacteria; kingdom Pseudomonadati; phylum Pseudomonadota; class Gammaproteobacteria; order Pseudomonadales; family Pseudomonadaceae; genus Pseudomonas; species Pseudomonas sp. H26/SER47-MNA-CIBAN-0231. Next base: position 44,418 of record NZ_JBEOPW010000011.1, read on the forward strand.
AACGTTCGCCGGCGCGGGTGGCGGATGAGTTGGCGGAAAAGGTTTTGTATCGCTGAAAGCAAAAGATCGCAGCCTTCGGCAGCTCCTGCACTCGGAATGCAGGAGCTGCCGAAGGCTCGGGCCGCGATCGGACGATCTTTCTGATTACTTCGGCGCTTTCGCTGCTTTGGCGGGCTTCGCCGGCGCCTCGTCAGGTTCTGCCGCTTCAGCTTTTTCGACAGGCTCGGCCGGCGCATTGATCAGCTCCGACAGCGCATCGGGCTGGCTCTTGAATGCCCGGGCGAACACATCACGATTCTTCGCCATGTAGATCCCGGCTTCTTCCACTTGCTGTTCGGTCAGGGACGGAACGGCTTTTTGCAGCACATCGGCCAGATATTCGGCCAATTCGAGCATTTTGTCATGACGATCAGCTTCGGCTTTATCCATGAACAAGCGCTCCAGATCTCGGCTGCTGCGGTATACCACTTCGACGGCCATTCACCACCTCACATGCCTTCACGTTAAGTTGTCTTGACGACTACTGTATCCATATACAGCGAAAAGGATAAGCGAATCCCTGCGCCATGGGTAGTGGCTTTTCAATGTAGACCGGATTTGGCGTTTGTCAGGGGACGGGGTGGCTGCTATTCGCGAGCAGGCTCGCTCCCACACAAACTCCAGCGGTGCGACCAAACGCCACGGCGCGGGATTTGCGGCGGATCGCCATGATGCGTGGCCCTGAACCTGCATGAAAACCGTTGCAACAAGGCGCGCGCGCAAAACCGTCACGTGCGATACGCATCATCCGCCCGAAACGGGCTAAGGAAACTCATCGTGAAAATAAACTGGGCCGAGAAACTGCGGCGTAATGTGCATCAACTGGCCGAGTCCCTGGGCAACCTGTTCGTTGAAACCTTTCACTACCTGGCGCTATTCGCTATCGGTGCGGTGACGGCGTGGGCGGCGGTGATGGAGTTTCTCGGGATGCTCGAAGTCGGGCACATCAAGATCGATGACATTCTGTTGCTGTTCATCTATCTGGAACTGGGCGCGATGGTCGGGATTTATTTCAAGACCAACCACATGCCGGTGCGCTTCCTGATCTACGTGGCGATCACTGCACTGACGCGCCTGCTGATCTCCAACGTCTCGCACCACAACCCGCCGGACATGGGCATCATCTACCTGTGCGGCGGCATTCTGCTGCTGGCGTTTGCGATCCTGGTGGTGCGTTACGCTTCGTCGCAATTTCCTTCGGTGAAGATCGAGAACCCGCAGCGCAAGCTCGGCACGGGCTCCAGCGAACATCCTGAAGTGGAGAAGGGCGAGCTTTAAAGGCCCGCCGCCTGGCCGGGCTGGCCTTTGACCCGTGGCGGTGGCGGGGTCAGCCCGGCGCCGCTGGTCATGGCTTCGAGAATCGACATGGCGCTGTGACCCTGTTCGATGGCGATGCCGAACTGGATGCTTTGCACCAGCCTCTTCAAACGCTCGGGATCGTTGCGCTGTTCGGCACTGATCATGCGCTTGGCCACGATGCGGCCGGCGTTGGACAGGGTCAGCATGATGCTGCCGTCCAGGCCCTGAATGCTCAGATTGATCTGATAGTCCGGCGCGAAAGCATCGGTAATGATTTGAAATGGGTTGTCCATGATGCGTCACCGCCTGATTGAACGTGCAGTTGTTGACCGGCCATGATCTGATTTGGTTCGCAACACCAGACCACTGGCATCTCGTTCGCTGAGGTTTGCAATGTCCGTTTGCCTCAAGGGTGATATAGCAAGGGGCATGCCGGAAAAATTGTCGAACAATAAACACGGCGAAAAAAACGGCGAGCCTCGGGGCTCGCCGTTTTTTGTGGCGCGTTTTCAGGGCAGGAATGAGCTGATGATCGCTGACAGTGCAGTCAGGCCGATCAGCACTCCACCCAGTTCACCGCCAGCCCGCCCCGCGAGGTTTCCTTGTATTTGTCGTGCATGTCGGCGCCGGTGTCGCGCATGGTGCGAATCACCCGGTCGAGGGAAATAAAGTGATTGCCGTCGCCGCGCAGAGCCATCTGCGTGGCGTTGATCGCCTTCACCGCCGCGATGGCATTGCGCTCGATGCACGGCACTTGCACCAGGCCACCGACCGGATCGCAGGTCAGACCGAGGTTGTGTTCCAGGCCGATTTCGGCAGCGTTCTCCAGTTGCTCCGGTGTCGCGCCGAGGACATCGGCCAGGCCGGCGGCGGCCATTGCGCAAGCCGAACCGACTTCGCCCTGACAGCCAACTTCGGCGCCGGAGATGGAGGCGTTTTTCTTGCACAAAATGCCGACAGCGGCTGCGCCGAGAAAGAACGCGACGACATCATCGTCAGACGCATCCGGATTGAATTTCATGTAGTAGTGCAGAACCGCCGGAATGATCCCGGCGGCGCCATTGGTCGGCGCGGTGACCATGCGCCCACCGGCCGCGTTTTCTTCGTTGACGGCGAGGGCGAACAGGTTGACCCATTCCATCGCCGACAGGGTCGAGCTGATCACATTCGGTTTGCCGATTTCCAACAGGCTGCGATGCAGTTTCGCCGCGCGGCGCGGTACTTTCAGACCGCCGGGCAGGATGCCTTCGTGGTGCAAACCTTGTTCGACGCACTCGCGCATCACTGACCAGATGTGCAACAGGCCCTGACGGATTTCGGCGTCGCTGCGCCAGGCGCGCTCGTTGGCCATCATCAGTTCGGACACACGCAGATTATGTTGTTTGCAGAGGGCGAGCAGTTCGGCGGCGCTGGAAAAATCGTAGGGCAACACCACGTCGCTGGTTGGCGCCACGCCAGATTCGGCTTCAGCCGCTTCGACGATGAAACCGCCGCCGACCGAGTAATAGGTTTGCGCGAACAGCTCGGCGCTTTCGCCAAAGGCGCTCAGCGACATGGCGTTGGGGTGGTAGGGCAGGCTCTCGTCGAGCAGCAGCAGATCGCTCTGCCAGTCGAAGGCAATCGAACGTTGACCGGCGAGGGACAGTTGCCCGGTTTCGCGCAGTTGCTGGATGCGTGGCTCGATGGTCGAAGGATCGATGCTGTCCGGCCATTCGCCCATCAGGCCCATGACCGTTGCGCGGTCAGTGGCGTGGCCGACGCCGGTGGCAGAGAGCGAACCGTAAAGGCGGATCTGCACACGTCGCACATCATTGAGCAGATGCTGATCGATCAGAGCCTGGGCAAAGGTCGCCGCTGCACGCATCGGACCGACGGTATGGGAACTGGACGGGCCGATGCCCACCTTGAATAGATCGAAAACACTGATAGCCATGCTAAACCCTTACAAGCAATGGAGTAGGAATCGCTGCCATTTTTTGTCGGACAAGCGCAATGTCGGCGATACTGCCTGCCTCGGTTCGAGGTGACCAACGAAACCTCCTAAGACAGCCTTTAGCAGGACTAAACAATGAGTCGTCAATTGCATGCCCAGACCTATGTCTGGCTGCAGGTGTTTGCCTGTGCCGCGCGGCACCTGTCGTTCACCCGTTGTGCCGAAGAGCTGCACATCACCCCGGGCGCGGTCAGCCAGCAGATTCGCCAATTGGAAGAGCGCTTGGGCTTTCGCCTGTTTCATCGGCGCGCGCGTGGCGTTGAGTTGAGTGCACAGGGGCAGCGGCTGGCGATTACCGTCAACGAAGCCTATGGCAGCATCGATGCGGAATTGCGCCGACTGGACGCGGGGATGATCAGCGGAACTCTGCGGTTGCGCTCGATCCCGTCGTTTCTCGGCAAGTGGCTGACTCCGCGCCTGCCGCGCTTGCAGCAACGCTTTCCGGATATCCAGTTGCGCCTGGTGGCCGAGGACAGCAGCGTGCCATTGCATGAGGGCGATTTCGATCTGGCCATCGACCTTAACGATGGCAGTTACCCAGGATTGTTATCCACAGCCTTGCTCGACGAGCAGATTTTCCCGGTGTGCGCGCCGAGCCTGCTCCGCGGGCGACCGCCGTTGCACGGGCCGGCGGATCTGGTGCATTTCCCGTTGCTGCACGACATCACCGCCTGGCGTGGCAGTTACGAGTACGCGGAATGGGAGTTCTATTTGAATGCGATCGGCTTCGAAGGCGCCGATGTGCGACGCGGCCACACCTTCAATCGCAATCACCTGACCATCGAAGCGGCGATTGCCGGCATGGGCGTGGCGATTGCCCGGCGCACGTTGCTCAACGATGAGCTGGAGCGCGGCACGTTGATCGTGCCGTTCGGCTTGTCGGTGCCCAACCATAAACGCTATGTGCTGCTGTATGCACCGGGGGCGTTGAGCCATCCGGGCGTGCGCGCTGTGCATGACTGGCTGGTGGAGGAGGCGGGAATTTTCCGCAGTCTGCACCCGCTGAATGAGCAGCAGATGTGAGCAGATTTTTCTGCGGAGCGGGTCGACCCAACTCCCGACATTAACAGCGCCTCGCTCGGTTGTCCGGCTTTTTTTGCGAATGAATATTTTTCTTTTTTCAGGGGTTGAAATGTTCGCCGCTCGGGCCGATTGTTGTAACCAGGAGGTCAGGAAATTCACTTCAAGGCCTCCAGCGAGCTAGCTGAAATAAGGGATGAACTATGCAAATCCAAGTCAACAGCGATAACCATATTCAAAGCAGTAAGCGACTGGAGGAGTGGGTACGTACAACTATTGAGAGCACGCTCGACCGTTATGAAGAAGACCTGACCCGTGTCGAAGTCCACCTGAGCGACGAGAACGGCGAGAAACCAGGTCCCCATGACTTGCGCTGCCAACTGGAAGCGCGGCCAAAAGGCCACCAACCGATTTCCGTGACCCACAAAGCCGATTCGCTGGAGCAGGCGATCGACGGTGCCGCCGAGAAACTCGAGCACAAACTGGATCATCTGTTCGGCAAACTGCGAGGTAAACCACGCGCCGCTGTAGTGCCATTTACCGGCAAGGCCAACGACAAGCTGTTGGCGGAAGAATTTGACGAGAACGAACAGGCAGCGATCAACAGTTGATGCGCTGATTTCACAAGTCACCGAAGGAGAACGGGCCTGCTGATGCAGGCCCGTTTTTTTTGTTCGAGGTGTTGGTTGTTTCGCGGCAGGGTTGGAGATCGTAGCCCCTCACCCCAGCCCTCTCCCGAGGGAGAGGGAGCCGATTCCGGTTGTTTTCAGGTCCAGCGTTCGGCTCGATATTGCAGGCGAGCGTAAATCGTAAATACACCTCGGTCAGTCCCCTCTCCCTCTGGGAGAGGGTTAGGGTGAGGGGCTTTTGATCTCCATGGGTTGGGATCAGAACGCCACCGACGTCTGCACATAAACTGTCCGCGGCTCACCCACATACTTGCCCTTGTTGTTGTCATCGAACGAGCGTGTGAAGTACTGCGTGTTGAAGATGTTCTTCACCCCCACCGCCACATTCAAATCCGACAGTTGCGGTCCGAAGTCATACCCGGCGCGGCTGCTGAACAGCATGTAGCCGGGGATCTTGCCGGTGCTGCCATCGGCGCTTTCCTTCGAAGTGTTGGCATTGTCGGCGAACTGGTCGCTCTGGAAGCTGCTGTCCAGATTCAGCTTCCATGGCCCTTCGGTATAACCGACGCCAATCGTGCCTTTGTGCTTGGAGGAAAACGGCACGCGGTTGCCTTTGTTCGGCCCGTCCTCGCGGATGGTGGCGTCGACATAGGCATAACTGGCGTAGACATCGAAACCGGCCAGCGCCGGGCTCAAGTCATCCAGCGCGTAATTGACGCTGGTCTCGATGCCCTGATGGCGGGTTTCGCCGCGAGCGATCACCGAGTCGTTGGTCTGGTTGCTTTCGTACTGGTTGTCGAAGTTGATCAGGAATGCGCCGATCTCCGCGCGCAGGGCACCGTTGTCGTAGCGCGTGCCGAGTTCCCAGGTGCGGGCCTTTTCCGGTTTCACTTCGCCGCTGCTCACGCGGTTGGGCATCTGGCTGTATTGCACGCTGCCGAACGAGCCTTCGGTGTTTGCATACAGGTTCCAGCTGTCGGTGAGGTGATAAAGCACGTTCAGCGCCGGCAGCGCGGTGTTGTAGTCGCCCTTGTATTTGACGTTGGTCAGGTTGTTGGTCTGTTGCGACTCGATCATCTCGTAGCGCACGCCCGGAGTGATGGTCCATTTGCCGATGTCGATGCGATCATCGACGAAGAACGCGTTGGCCTCGGTACCACCGCGAGTGTCGCGGTCGTTGCGGCTGCTGGTGGTCGGGTATTCGTTGGCGCTGATCGGCGTGCGATAACGCAGTTCGTGGCCGGCCTCGTTGATGTAGCGGTAGCCGACGCCGACTTCATGGCTGCTCGGACCCAGGTCGAAGCCTTGGGCGAAACGGGTTTCCAGGCCACGTACCCAATACTCGCGGGGCGACAGCGAAAGGAATGTGCCCTGATCCAGATAACCGCTGCGCAGGGTTTTGGTGAAGAAGGTGTTGGCGGTGAATTCGCGGCGATCTTCCTGATAGCGATAGCCGAAGTTGAACATCGTGCGGCGCCCCCAGAACTGGTCTTTCGGCCGCGTCGATTGATACGGATCGGCATCGTAATCGGCGACGTTGAGACCGCCGGGCATGTCGGCCTTGCCTTCGTAATACTGGGCCATGGCGTTGAAGCTGTTGGCCTCGTCGAGCTGATATTTGCCCTTGAGGATCAGGTCGTCGATCTCGGTATCGCTGTGTTCGCGCCAGTCACCGCCACGGGTGCCGGAGTACAACAGCGCACCACCGAGGCCGTTGGCGTTGGTACCGCCGGCCAGCAGATTGGCGCTGGTCTTGAAGCCGTCGTGGCTCGACGATGGGCTGGTTTCAGTCTGGAACCCACCCTTGACCGTTGGCTCGTCGGGAATCGCCCGGGTCACGAAGTTGACCACGCCGCCGACGTTCTGCGGGCCATAACGCACCGCGCCGCCGCCGCGCACCACGTCCACCGCATCCATGTTGCCCATGCTGATCGGCGCGAACGACAACTGCGGCTGACCATACGGCGCGAACGGCACCGGGATGCCATCCATCAATACTGTCGAGCGCGCGGCCAGGCGTGGATTCAGACCACGAATGCCGAAGTTCAGCGCCATGTCGTGGCTGCCGGTGCCGTTGTTCTCCGGCGCATTCACACCGGGGATGCGGTTGAGCACATCGCGGGCCTGGGTCGCGCCCTGGCGTTCGAATTCTTCGCGGCGGATCACATCACGCGCCCCGGGGTGTTCGAAGACATTGATCTGCGCCGCATCGCCGAGCCAGTCGCCGACTACGGTCGAGGTGCCCAGCTCCAGCGCCGCGTCAGCCAGCGGTTGCAGGCTGAAGGCATTGTCGCCTTCGGCGCGGGCTTGCAGGCCGGTGCCTTCGAGCAGGGCATCGAGGCCTTGTTGCGTCGTGTAATTGCCCTCCAGACCCCGGCTCTGCACACCGCTGGTGACTTGCGAGCCGAAGGAAATCAGCACGCCGGCTTCACGGCCAAACTGGTTCAGCGCGGTTTCCAGCGACGCCGGGGCGATGTGATAAACCTTGGCTTCGGCACCCAACGCGGCGGGCAGGGCGGTGAAACTCAGGCTGGCGCCGAGCAGAAGATTGCGCAGGCTGCGGGCCAGTGGCGTGAGGCGGGTGGACTGCATGTGGATGATCCTGAGAAGGTGGAATCAAGGGGGCTTTCCTTCTCTGTCACGCCAGATCTGAAAAACGGCTCATGGTTTTGGCGTTTTTTTTACACCCGCGCTTCGACGCTCACCCAATAACGGGTAAAGCGCTTCACTCTGACCGGCAGACTGATCTGCAGCAGGTCGAGAATCCGCTCGCTGTCATCCAGTGGATACGTCCCGGAAATCAGCAGATCGGCAACCTGGCTGTCGCACCGCAGCTGCCCGCGCCGGTAGCGGCCAAGCTCTTCGAGGAAATCACCGAGGCGCATATGAGCGGCGACCAGCATGCCGTCAGTCCACGCACCGCTGTTGGCGTCCAGTGGTTTGGCCGCGCTGACGGAGCTGGCAGTAAAACTCAACTGCCGCGCGACCGGCAGCAGCAGGGGCGCGCGCTGGTTGGCGACGAGTTCGACTCGTCCTTCGAACAGGGCGATCTGCGTGCGCTCAACAAACTGCCGCACATTGAGGCGCGCACCTTGGCTTTTCAGCACGCCGTGTGCCGTGCGTATCTCGAACGGATTTGCAGCGCTCAACAGCATTTCGCCCTCGAGCAGACCAATCAGCCGCTGCGCACCATCAACATCAACCGAGCTGGCGGTATTGAGCTGTAACGAATCGGCACCGCCCAGGCCGATCTCGCGCCGCTGGCCGACCGGCGTGCGGTAATCGGCGAGCAGCGACGGCAACGGCGTGTGCTCGCGCATGCCCCAGGTCGCCGCTGAGCCGGCACCGAGAATCAGCAACATTTTCAGCGCCTGACGACGGCTGCCAGACTTCGGTCCGTTCAACGCGGCGTGGGCCAACGGCGACGAAACGCCGCGCAAACGCTGATTGACCCGTTGCATGTGTTCCCACGCCCGGCGGTGTTCGCTGTGTGCATCCAGCCATTGTTGCCAGGCCTGTTGCTGGCGCGGGGTGAGGGTGCCCTGCTGCATTTCCAGCAACCAGTGCACCGCCTGTTCGGCGACCTGAGCGGAAAATTCCGGCACATGATTCATAAAGCGAAATAGCAGCGCATGGCCGCTTTGTTCAAATGGCGTTTGACCGTGGCCACCGAAATACCCAGTTCTGCGGCGATCTGTGGATAAGTCAGACCATCGACCTGAGCGAGCAGGAAAGCGCGTTTGATCTGGCGCGGCAAGCCGTCGAGCAGTTCATCGAGTTCGACCAGTGTCTGCAGGATGATCGCTTTGTGCTCTTCCGACGGCGCGACCATCTCAGGCATCTGCGCCAGTGTCTCGAGGTAGGCGCGTTCCACATCCTGGCGCCGGTAATGATTGAACAGCACGCGCTTTGCCAAAGTGGTGAGAAAGGCGCGCGGTTCGATGATCACCGGTGGCTCGCGAGCGGTCAGCACCTTGATGAACGTGTCCTGAGCCAGATCCGCCGCGCTGTGGGGGCAGCCGAGCTTGCGCCGCAACCAGCCGGTGAGCCAGCTGTGATGAGCGTGGTAGAGCGATTCGACGGGATGGGCGGGCGGCAACGAAATCACTCCGGACGCAAAACTTGCGTAGAGAACGTGCATTAGAGAACAAGAACGGTTCGCATTGTAGAGGCTGGCGACAGTGTCCGGCAATCAGATGCTTTTGCGTATGAGAATATTTATCATTAATATTGCTCGCCTGTAGATTCGGCTTGTCGGCCGAACGTTTCCGTTTCAGGGTCGAAACATGAAAGGCAAACTCGCCACCCTTCCCATGTCCTATCGTCTGGCCGTCACTTCGCGAGTGCTGGCGGCGATTTTCGGCGGCTATCTGGTCGCGGCGCTGGCCAGTGTCACCCTGACGTTGTGGCTGCCGCTGAACCGCGCCGAAGCGGTGGTCACTGGCATGACCGTGTCCTTTCTGGTCTATCTGGTCGCGGTGCTCTGGTGTTTTGCCTGCCGCAGCGCGTGGTCGGCGTGGGTCGGCCTGTTGGTGCCGAGCGTGATTCTCGCCACCGTTTCCGGTGCCGCGCGCGGTCTGGGGCTGGCATGAAAGAGGGCTTCCGGCAGGCGATGGCCTGGCTGCACACCTGGGCCGGGCTGGTGTTCGGCTGGTTGCTGTTCGCGATTTTTCTCACCGGCACGCTCGCTTATTTCAAAGATGAAATCAGCCACTGGATGCAGCCGGAAATCGCTGCACATTCGCTTGATAGCGAAGCGAGCCTGGCGCTGGCGCAAGATTATCTGCAACAACACGCCGCCGGCGCCTCGCGCTGGCTGATCGATTTGCCCGATGCCCGCGACCCCGGTCTGACCGTGCGCTGGCAACAGGCGCCGGGCAAACCCGGCGAGCGCGGCCGCTTCGAATCCCGAACCCTCGACGCTCAGACCGGGGCCGAGGTGCAGGGCCGCGAAAGCATGGGCGGCGAGTTCTTTTACCGCTTTCACTTCCAGTTGCAGATGCCTTATCCATGGGGGCGCTGGCTGGCGACTCTCGCCGCGATGGTGATGTTCGTTGCGTTGATCAGCGGGATCATCACCCACAAGAAAATCTTCAAGGACTTCTTCACCTTCCGCCCGCGCAAGGGCCAGCGTTCCTGGCTCGACGGGCATAACGCCGTGGGCGTGCTGGTGCTGCCGTTTCACTTGATGATCACTTACAGCAGCCTGGTGATTTTCATGTCGATGGTAATGCCGGCCAGCATCGTTGCCTCTTACGGCAGCGACGTGCGCAAGTTCTACGACGAAGTCTTTCCCGCCTCGAAGACGCCCGAGCGCGCCGATGTCGCCGCACCGCTGACCGCCATGGCGCCGCTACTGGCCAAGGCCAGCGAGCAGTGGTCGGGCGGCCACACCGCGCGCCTGTCGGTGAGCAATCCGGGCGATGCCAGCGCCACGGTGGTGCTGTCCCGCGCGGGCGATCGGGTGGTGCATGATTTCGGCCGGGCGGTCACCTTCAACGGCGTCACCGGGCAGCTTCTGAGCAGTACACCCGATCAACCCGTAGCGATGGCCGTGGGTGGCGCGTTCTACGGTTTGCACATGGGCCATTTCGCCGGGCCGCTGTTGCGCTGGCTGTATTTCATTTGCGGATTGGCTGGCACGGCGATGATCGGCACCGGGCTGGTGATCTGGCTCGGCAAGCGGCAGCTCAAGCACGTGAAAAGCGCGGCGCTGCCCTTCGAGTTGCGCCTGGTCGAGGTGCTGAATATCGCCAGCATGGCCGGCCTGGTATCGGCGGTGGCGGTGTTCTTTCTGGCCAATCGACTGCTGCCGGTGAGTCTGGCGGGGCGGGCCGATTGGGAAGTGAATGCGTTTTTTATTGCCTGGGGGCTTAGCCTGTTGCATGCGGTATTGCGTCCGGGGCGCAAGGCGTGGATCGAACAGCTGACGCTCGGCGCCGCGCTGTTTATCGCGGTGCCGCTGATCAATGCGCTGACCACACCGTGGAATCTTGGCGCCAGCCTGATGCAGCGCGACTGGGCACTGGCCGGATTTGATCTGACGTGTCTGGCGACGGGGCTTTTTCTCGGCTGGGCTGCGCGCAAGATGCAGCGTACGGGCGACTCCGTCAGCGTTCGCAACGCAAGTCCTTCGCCTCGCTCGATCACAGTCGAACAGGGGGCCAACTGATGCTGCTGGTCCTGTTGCTCACCTATGCCGGCTTCACCGCGTTGTGCCTGTCGATGCCACGTCATCACGCCGAATTGCTCGGCGCCAGACCGTCGACGCGCCGCCGTCAGGGTCTGGCGTTGGCGGGATGGCTGTTGCTGGCGCTTTCGCTGTGGGCGGCGGTGGCGGCCGGCGGCTGGAGTTTCGGTCTGGTCGACTGGTTCGCGGTGCTGATGCTCAGCGCTTTGGCATTGGTGCTGTTGCTGCCGTATCGCCCGCGGCTGGCCATGGCCCTGGCCGGGTTGAGCCTGTTGGCGAGCCCGGTCGCCGCCTGGGCGCAGTGCTGAAGTGCTGATCGGTCTGCCACCGGAATCGCGTGACGATGAAGCGCGTGGCGCGCGTGCGCATTTTCTCCAGGTGTTTCTGTCCCAGCGTGCGCAAATGGAGGCGCTGGTGAATCGGCGCGTCGGTTGTCGGGCGACGGCGGCGGATCTGGTCCAGGATCTGTTTTTGCGCTTCTGGCGGCGGCCGCTGGTCCAGGTCGAAGAGCTCAGCACTTATCTGCTGCGCTGCGCCGGCAACATCGCCATCGATCATTTGCGCAGTGAAGGCACGCGCACGCGGGTCAACGAAGGCTGGCAGCCGGACGAACCCGACAGCCATGGCAGCGAACCCCAGGCTGCGCTGGAGGCCGGCAATGATTTGCGCCATGTCGAGGCGGCGTTGCGCGCCTTGCCCGAACGCACGCGGCAGATCTTTCTGCTCAATCGCATTCACGGGCGCAAGTACGCCGAGATCGCCAAGGCCATGGGCCTGTCCCAAAGTGCCGTGGAAAAACATATGATGCGCGCCCTCGAGGCCTGCAAGGCCAGCCTGCGCGACCCCGCGCCACGCCTGCCAGGGAAAGCACCGTGAAGCCATCTGATCCGATCACACCGACGCCGGCCCAGGAGCAGGCCGCGCTGGCCTGGCTGAGCCTGTTGCACGACCGCCCTAGCACTGGCGATCAACTCACCTTCAGCCAATGGCTGCGCGCCGATCCCGCCCATGCCCAAGCGTATGCGCAGGCGCAGGTGATCTGGGAACTCAGTGAGGGCCCGGCGCGCACGTTGGCCGATGAAGATGCGCTCGCGCTGCAAGGTTATCTGCAGGCGATGGACGCCCCGCGTCGCTTGCCGATTTTGCGTTGGTCGGGCGCGCTGGCGCTGGCGGCGTGTCTGCTGTTGATGATCAGCCTCGGCACGGGGTGGCAGGCGCAGCGCTGGCTCGACGACTTGCGCGCCGATCATGTCTCCACGCCTGGCGAAATTCGCACGGTGATCTTGGCCGATGAATCGCAAGTGACGCTGGATGCCGACAGCGCGATTGCTGTGGATTTCAGCCATGGTCAGCGCCGCGTGAAATTGATCAGAGGCGCCGCTTTCTTCAGCGTCACTCACACCGGCGATCCGTTTGTGGTGGCGGCGGAGCAGGGCGAGGCGCGGGTGCTGGGCACGCAGTTCGAAGTGCGCCGGCAACTCCACGGCGCGCAAGTGACGGTGTTGTCCGGACGTGTCGCGGTGACGGCGGACGAGCACGGTCAACAACAGATTCTCACTGCTGGTCAGCAAGTTGCTTATGCCGACGGCACTGCGGAAAAACTGCATGCCGTGGACAGTGAAGCGCAATTGGCCTGGCGTCAGGGTTGGCTGACTTACTACAAGACCACGCTGGCCGAAGTCGTCGAGGATCTGCGCCGCTATTACCCGGGGCGGATTGTGCTGCTCAACGATGAGCTGGCGGCGCGCAAGGTCAGCGGCAGCTTTCCGAGCAAGGACCCGCAGGCGGTGCTCAATTCGTTGCAGGGGGTGTTGGGGTTTGAGCAGCATCGGGTGTTGGGGCAGCTGATTATTCTGCGCTGAGGCTGCCGGCCTCTTCGCGAGCAGGCTCGCTCCCACAGGGAACGCATTCCAAAGGTGGGAGCGGGCCTGCCCGCGAAGGCGTCAGCCCAGGCAACAAATTCCCCGAAAAATATTTTCAAATTAAAGGTGAGGTAACCCCGAGCCCCATCCGTGTAGTGACTGAAACTGCGAGCCATTCGCATCCGTTGCGGTTCTACACAGGTCATTGAGCAATGAAGTCCAGGGCAAAATCCGGTTCGGTCAAACAGTGGTTGGGCATGTCAGCGCTGAGTTTTTCCGCGTTGGCATTGCTGCCGATGAGTATCGCGCTGGCGGCAGAAGCGGTGAGCAATCAGGCGCAACAGCAATTCAATTTTGCCCTCGCCGCCAAACCGTTGCCGCAGGCCCTGAGCGACTTCAGCCGTGTGACCGGGCAGAGCGTGGTTTATACCGACGAAGCGCCGTACGGCCTCAATGCTCCGGCAGTCAACGGCCAGATGAGCGCCGAACAGGCCCTGCAACGCCTGCTCGGCAACTCCGGCCTGAGCTTCCGCCGCACCGACAGTCATACCCTGGCGCTTGAGCCGATGCCGACCGCAGGCGCGCTCAATCTCGGCGCCACCACCATCACGTCCACGCGCGACGAATCGATGAGTTATCAGCCGCCGGAAACCAGTTCGGTGATGCGCTCATCGGCGTCGCTGCAAGAAATTCCACAGACGGTCAATGTCATCCCGGCGCAGGTCATTCGCGATCAGGCGCCGCGCAATCTCGACGACGCGCTGGCCAATGTCAGCGGCATCACGCAGGGCAACACCTTGGGCAGTACGCAGGATTCGGTGATGACTCGCGGCTTCGGCGACAACCGCAACGGCTCGATCATGCGCGACGGCATGCCGCTGGTGCAGGGCCGTGGCATGAACGCGACCGTGGATCGCGTCGAAGTGCTCAAGGGCCCGGCCTCGTTGCTCTACGGGATTCAGGATCCGGGTGGTGTGGTCAATCTGGTCAGCAAGAAGCCGGAACTGACCCAGTACAACGCCGTGACCGTACGCGGTTCGAGCTACGGTGACGGCAAGAACGGCAGCGGCGGCGCCTTCGACAGCACCGGCGCGCTGGGCGATTCCGGCTTCGCCTATCGCATGGTCGTCGATCATGAAGACGAAGATTACTGGCGCAACTTCGGCACCCATCGCGAGACGCTGATCGCACCGTCGCTGGCCTGGTACGGCGAGCGCACCAAGCTGTTGTTCGCCTACGAGCACCGCGAATTTCTCACCCCGTTCGACCGTGGCACCTTGATCGATCCGCGCACCAACCATCCGCTGGATATCTCGCGCAAACAGCGTCTCGATGAGCCGTTCAACGACATGGAAGGGCGTTCGGATCTCTACCATTTCGAAGCCGACCACGAACTCAACGACGACTGGAAAGCTCACTTCGGCTACAGCTGGAACCGTGAAACCTATGACGCCAGCCAAGTCCGCGTGACGGCGATCGACACCAACAAAGGCACACTGACACGCAGCATGGACGGCACGCAAAACGCGATCAGCACCGACCGTTTCACCACCGCCAGCCTCGAAGGCAAGGTGAATGTACTGGGCATGCAGCATGATCTGGTGTTCGGTGTTGATGATGAATACCGCAAGATCTACCGCGAGGATCTGATCCGGCAGAAAAGCCTGACCACGTTCAGCTATCTCAACCCTGTGTATGGCCGCGAAGTGATGGGCACTACGGTGAGTGCGCCCGACAGTGCGCAGACCGATAAGCTGCGCAGCGATTCGCTGTTCCTGCAGGATTCGATTCACCTCAACGAGCAGTGGATTCTGGTCGCCGGCGGACGTTTTCAGGAGTACGACCAGTACGCCGGCAAAGGCGTGCCGTTCAAGGCCAATACCGACAGCAACGGGCAGAAGTGGGTGCCGCGCGCAGGGCTTGTGTATCGCTACACCGACGGGCTGTCGTTCTACGGCAGCTACACCGAATCGTTCAAACCCAACTCGACCATCGCCCCGCTGAGCGGCAGCAGTACCGTGCTCGACGGTAGCATCGCGCCGGAGGAAGCCAAGTCGTGGGAGCTGGGTGCGCGGCTGGATATGCCGGGCAGCATCACCGGCAATATCGCGTTGTTCGACATCAAGAAACGCAACGTACTGGTGGCCAATTCCGAAGGCCCGACAACGATTTACAGTGCGGCAGGCGAGGTGCGTTCACGCGGGTTGGAAGTTGACCTGAGCGGGCAGCTCAGCGAGCACTGGAACCTGATCGGCAGCTATGCCTACACCGATGCCGAAGTCACCGAAGACCCGGAATACAAAGGCAAGCGCCTGCAAAACGTAGCGAAGAATTCCGGCTCGCTGTCGGCGGTGTATGACTTCGGCAATGTGTTTGGCGGCGATCAGTTGCGTGTCGGGGCGGGCGCGCGGTACGTCGGTGAGCGTGCCGGCAACGCGGTGAATGATTTCGATCTGCCGAGCTACACCGTGGCGGATGCGTTTGCCACTTACGACACCACGGTTGACGGGCAGAAGGTCAAGTTTCAGTTGAACGTGAAGAACCTGTTTGATCGCACCTATTACACCTCGTCGGCGAGCCGCTTCTTTGTGTCGATGGGGGATTCGCGGCAGGTTTCGCTTTCCAGCACTCTGGAGTTTTGAGGCAAGATCAAAAGCCCCTCACCCTAGCCCTCTCCCGGAGGGAGAGGGGACTGACCGTGGGATATTCGAGAGATACACCGACCTGAAAGTAATGCTTGGAATCCATAATCGATGCGATTTTTCAGGTCGATGTACACCGCAAGACACCTCGGTCGGCCCCCTCTCCCTCTCCCGGAGGGAGAGGGGACTGACCGTGGGATATTCCAGAGGTACACCGACTTGAACGTGTTGCTTTGAATCTATAATCGATTCGGTGTTTCAGGTCGACGTACAGTGCGAGACACCTCGGTCGGCCCCCTCTCCCTCTGGGAGAGGGCTGGGGTGAGGGGAATGGGGTTACCGCAAAAACGCCTGCCGATACTCGCCCGGCGTCCCGCCCAAAACCTGCCTGAACCGATTAGTAAAATGGCTGGCACTGGCAAACCCGCACGCCAGCGCGATCTCGCCCAGCGGCAGCGCCGTGCCGCGCAGCAATTCCCGCGCCCGGCTCAAGCGCCGCGCCAGCACATATTGATGTGGCGGCAGGCCGAAGCTCAGGCGAAACATCCGCGCAAAGTGATATTCCGACAGCGCACACAGCCCGGCCAGTTGCCCGAGGCTGATCGGCTCAGCCAACTGGTTGTCGATGAACTCCACCAGTTGTCGGCGCTGATGCGGTGCCAGCCCGCCCTTGAGGCGCAAGCCCTGACGCGCACCCACCTGGCTGAGCAGCGTGTGGCTGATCAATTCGTGGGCGAGGCTGCTGGTCAGCAAGCGCTCGGCCGGCTCTTGCCAGTTCAGATTCAGCAATTGCCGGAAGCGCTGCGCCTGCTGCGGATCTTCGAGAAAAGTCTGCTCGCGTAATTGCATCTCGCGCGGTTCGCGATCGAGCAACGTGACGCAACCGAGGGCGAATTGTTCGGCGCTGAAATACAGGTGCGCCAGACGGATATCGCCATTGATCACCCAGCCCGATTCATGATCGGCCGGCAGGATGCACAGCTTGTCCGGCCCGCCTTTGCGGCCCGGCTGGCCACGACGGAATGTGCCGGTGCCGCCGGCGACGTAGCACGACAGCGTGTGATGACTTGGCGCTTCGTATTCCTGGGCATCGTGGTGGTTGGTCCACAAGGCCGCAGACATGCCGTCACCGAGCTCGGCGCTGTGCACAAGGCGTGCATTCGGCGAGCGGTTGAGGGCTTGAAAGACTTGCAGGGTATCGATCGCGGCCATGTTCGGTTCTCTCCAACGCCTTGCATCCTACTCCGTAGACGCCGCCCTGCCAGCCTGCCGCCAGACAAAAGCGCAAGATTGTGCAAGCGTCGAAGGCTGCCCGAGGCAGACACTCAAGGCCTGTTTAAGGAGTGTTTGCCATGAACCTGTCGTTGTACCTGCTGACCGTGCTGATCTGGGGCACCACCTGGATTGCCTTGAAATGGCAATTGGGCGTGGTCGAAATCCCGGTGTCGATTGTCTATCGCTTCGGCCTCGCCGCGTTGGTGCTGTTTGCGTTGTTGCTGCTCAGTCGACGCCTGCAACCGATGAACCGCCGGGGCCACTTGATCTGTGTGGCGCAAGGGCTCTGTCTGTTCTGTGTGAACTTCATGTGCTTTCTGACGGCCAGCCAGTGGATACCCAGCGGTCTGGTGGCGGTGGTGTTTTCTACGGCAACGTTGTGGAACGCGCTGAATGCGCGGGTGTTTTTCGGCCAGCGCATTGCGCGCAATGTGTTGATGGGCGGTGCGCTGGGGCTGTCGGGTCTGGGGCTGTTGTTCTGGCCAGAACTGGCCGGGCATCAGGCTAGTCCGCAAACCCTGCTCGGCCTTGGATTGGCGTTATGCGGCACCTTGTGTTTTTCCGCCGGCAATATGCTCTCGAGTCTGCAACAGAAAGCGGGATTGCGACCGCTGACCACCAACGCCTGGGGCATGGCTTACGGCGCGGCGATGCTGACGGTGTGGTGTCTGATCAAGGGCATACCCTTCGACATGGATTGGTCGCCGCGTTACGTCGGGGCACTGTTGTATCTAGTGATTCCCGGCTCGGTGATCGGCTTCACTGCGTACCTGACGCTGGTCGGGCGCATGGGCCCGGAGCGGGCGGCTTACTGCACGGTGCTGTTCCCGGTGGTGGCCCTGAACGTGTCGGCGTTTGCCGAAGGTTATCAATGGACCGCACCGGCGCTGGTCGGGCTGGTGTTGGTGATGCTGGGCAACGTGCTGGTGTTTCGTAAACCGAAAGTGCTGTTGTCTGCGGGTCAAGGGAAGTTGGCTTGATAAAGCGAGCGCTGATACTCAGCGCTCAACTTTCAAAGTGATGTAGATCATTACCGGGAAGATGAAGTCGACAATATGTCGCGCCCAGTCCTTGGCATTCCAGGATTGCGAAGTGTCCATGTCGAACCACTCGACGCCGACCGTTTGCAGGCATACGTAGTAGATGAAGATGGCGACCAATATGCCCATGATTGAAAACCTCTTGGCTTCATGGAATGCCGCTGGCGATGCATCGATGTAGCGATACAACTGGTAAGTACCGATCAGGCAAAGCACGGTATAGGTGACTTCCATAGTGATGATGAACCAGTAGATCCGGTGATGGATCATCGGCGAATCGATCGCCCGGTACATGATGTTTTCACTGGCGTTGGTGGTGTCCATGCTCAGGATATGTGCAACGTAAGTGTAGTTGGACTCGTAGTCAGTGAAGTTATGAATCATCACCAGCAAGCCAAAGAAACTTATATATGCCATCAAGATGACTTTGCTGTAACGAATGAGTTTGTCGGTGGTCAGGGTGTTCACGGGATCAGCTCTCCATCGCAAATAATCAATGAGTTGATAAGTTGCGAGAGCTTATATGGCAGTTACTGGGTCTGGCGTTCTTGTTCGGTTGCAAGTTATGTAAGGTGAGGGCCAGCGCAATGTTGCGCTGGCCTTTTTTTTCAGCCGCGCCAGACTTGCGGGTTGACCAGATCCTGCGGCCGTTCGCCGAGGAGGGCGCTGCGCAGGTTGGCCAGGGCGCGATTGGCCATGGCTTCGCGGGTCTCGGTGGTGGCCGAGCCGATGTGCGGCAGGGTCACGGCGTTCTTCAATTGGAACAGCGGCGATTCGGCCAGCGGTTCTTTTTCATAGACGTCCAGCCCGGCGCCACGGATGCGGTTGTTTTGCAGGGCTTCGATCAGTGCCGGTTCGTCGACCACCGGGCCGCGCGAGATGTTGACCAGGATCGCACCCGGCTTCATCAGCGCCAGCTCCCGATGGCTGATCAGGTGGCGGGTCTTGTCGCTCAGTGGCACCACCAGGCAAACGAAATCGGCTTCAGCCAGCAGCTCATCGAGGCTGCGGAACTGTGCGCCGAGTTCTTGTTCCAGTTCGGTCTTGCGGCTGTTGCCGCTGTAGATGATCGGCATGTTGAAGCCGAAGCGACCACGGCGGGCGACGGCGGCGCCAATGTTGCCCATGCCGACGATGCCGAGGGTCTTGCCGTGCACATCAGTGCCGAACAGCGGGGCGCCGACGCTGGCTTGCCATTGGCCGGCCTTGGTCCAGGCGTCGAGTTCGGCGACGCGGCGGGCGCTGCTCATGATCAGGGCGAAGGCGAGGTCGGCGGTGCTTTCGGTGAGCACGTCGGGAGTGTTGGTGAGCATGATCCCGCGTTCGTTGAAGTAGTCGAGTTCGTAGTTGTCGTAGCCGACCGAGACGCTCGAAACCACTTCGAGTTTTGTCGCGGTTTCCAGTTGTGCGCGGCCGAGTTTGCGGCCGACGCCGATGAGGCCGTGGGCGTGGGGCAGGGCTTCGTTGAACTGGGCGTTGATGTCACCGGTCTTGGGGTTGGGGACGATGACGTCGAATTGTTCTTGCAGGCGTTCGATCATGGGCGGGGTGATGCGGCTGAAGGCCAGGACTGTTTTTTTCATTGGGCTTGGGCTCGTCGGGGCTTGATTGCAAGCACGCTAACATTTTCTCGCTCGGGTTGTCTTGGCGGCCTCTGGGCCGACCATGCCTTGGTTTGTCTGGTGTGAATATCCGAAGGTTTCGGTGCGGCGGCTGGCGGTTTCGCCTGACGGCGACTTACTTTTTTACAAGCGCCTAAAAAAGTAAGCAAAAAACGCTAGCTCCTACGTTCGGCCCTCGCAGGCTCGGGTCCCTTCGCTCCGGGACTGATCCGGGCGCAGCGGCTCCGGTTTGCTTCGCTGCACCTCCTTCCGCTGTGTCTGGCTGCGCCAGACGGTCGCTGCGCTCCCACGCCCGGATCAATCCCTCCACTCAGCCTTCCGACGTCGCCGGTGGATCAAGATCAAGAGCACTCGAGCTAACGCTCATTGTTGAGTGGGGCGGCTTCGCCGCGGGCAGCTGCGCTGCTTTGCTTTTCTGTGGAAGTGAGCCTGCTGGCGATAGCGGTTTATCTGACACCTCGAGTTTGAATGTGTCGAGTCCTGGGCGGGCTCCGGCCAATTGATACGCTACCAATTCCATCCTTCTGCACTTTGTCTAGAACCAGATCGTAAGTTTCTTATAGCAAAAAATTTTGTTTTACTGTCATTTCTGTCAGGTGCGATCAGAGTTCAATCATGCAATCTTGTGTCTGCACACTATTTTCCTGTGTGTACCGGATCCATAGAGAGGGAACTTGTCATGCAAAATAAAATTCGGCTCCATTCGAAATCAAAAAAATCAGTATCAGGTTCGGCCAACGTGCTGATTGACAGCCTTCCACCGTTCAATGGCACTGTTTTGAAATTCTTGACTGATGGCAAGGAAGTCCTAGTTAGTGCAAATCAACAATTTGACGAAAAACGGTCGGCGTCGTTGAGCATCAGTTTTCCAGAGTCAATTGACAACAAAGAACATGATTACGTTAAAGACGGCGGTATCGACATTATCTATGTACTGATTGAAAAGGATGACGATGGGGAGACATATACTCCTTACTCAGCTGTTTACGGAAGCGGAAAAGTCACAGTTGCATTCGATTTGGAACGAGGCACATTCCATGCGACGTTCAATTTAAAGGTACAGAACGATCCAACAGAGCCCCAGCTGGGAGCAAACGGTGCGTTCAGAGACGTTCAAGGTCTTGAGCACGTACAGAAGTAACACTCTGTCTTTATCGCCGATTAGTGCTATCGCAACGACGTTGCATTGGGAATTCCGCGTCATCGGAGCGCGGAACTCCCTCCGGGTCTTTGAAAGTCAGGTCGCAACGCGCGCGCCAGCCAGGCTCCCGCTCAACTCATACGCGACCAATTCCGCCTGATGCGCCGCCAATATTTCCGGCAACGATCCACGCAAATATTCCACCCAGGTTTTGATCTTCGCATCCAGGTACTGCCGCGACGGGTAGATCGCGTAGAGGTTGAGTTCCTGCGAGCGGTAGTTCGGCATCACGCGCACCAGAGTGCCGTTGCGCAGGCCTTCGATGGCGGCGTAGACCGGCAACACGCCGACGCCCATGCCGCTGGTGATGGCGGTTTTCATGGCGTCGGCGGAGTTCACCAGGAACGGTGAGCTGTTGATGGTGACCGTTTCCTGGCCGTCCGGGCCGTCGAAGGCCCATTTTTCCAAGGGGATCACCGGGCTGACCAGGCGCAGGCAGGCGTGGTTGAGCAGGTCGCTGGGTTTCTGCGCGGCGCCGTTGGCTTTCACGTAGGCCGGCGAGGCGCAGACGATGCTGTAGGTGATGCCCAGGCGTTGCGAGACGAAGCCGGAATCGGGCAGTTCGCTGGCCAGCACGATGGACACGTCGTAGCCCTCGTCGAGCAGGTCCGGCACGCGGTTGGCCAGGGTCAGGTCGAAGGTCACGTCGGGGTGGGTCTTGCGGTAGCGGGCGATGGCGTCGATGACGAAGTGCTGACCGATGCCAGTCATGGTGTGCACTTTCAGCTGGCCGGCCGGGCGTGCATGGGCGTCGCTGGCTTCCGCTTCGGCTTCTTCGACGTAGGCGAGGATCTGTTCGCAGCGCAGCAGGTAGCGTTTGCCGGCCTCGGTCAGGGCGATGCGCCGGGTCGTGCGATTGAGCAGGCGGGTTTGCAGGTGGGCTTCCAGGTTGGAGACCGCGCGCGAGACGTTGGCGGTAGTGGTGTCCAGTTGCACGGCGGCGGCGGTGAAGCTGCCCGCTTCGGCAACACAACTGAAGGCGCGCATGTTTTGCAAAGTGTCCATGGGGTGCTCTCAAGGGAGATGGCAAATTGTGACACGAAGTTTCAGGGGCTGAGACCCCCGACCAAGGGATTATC
Source organism: Pseudomonas sp. H26/SER47-MNA-CIBAN-0231 (assembly GCF_040310465.1). Lineage (NCBI taxonomy): Bacteria > Pseudomonadati > Pseudomonadota > Gammaproteobacteria > Pseudomonadales > Pseudomonadaceae > Pseudomonas > Pseudomonas sp. H26/SER47-MNA-CIBAN-0231. The sequence continues at coordinate 66,309 of NZ_JBEOPW010000011.1, forward strand.
TCGTTAACCGTAACAAAGATTCACAGAAATCCCAGCTTATCGCCGCAGAGGCAGCTCCATAGAATTGCGCCGATCCTGTGCCGGCGCTGCCGAAGGCTGCGATCTGTTGATTTTGTTTTAAGGGAAGCAAGATCAAAAGATCGCAGCCTGCGGCAGCTCCTGCACGGTCCTCGATCTATCCCTCTCTCAGGAATTCGCAGCTGTGCCGCGTCGCATCAACAGAGCGCTTTTGCCGCTCAGTGTTCTGGCTTTCACCCTGGCTCTCGGCGGCTGCATCTCTACCCAAGGCATTGCCCCTCACGGCGAAACGCTTGCGGCCGATTCACTGGCCACCGACGCCGCCATTGCCGAGGCCGCCAAAGACGCCCACTGGCCCAGCGCCCAATGGTGGCAGGCGTTTGGTGACGCGCAACTTGATCGCTGGATCGACCTCGCCGTGCAAGGCAGCCCGAGCATGGCCATGGCCGCTGCGCGGGTGCGTCAGGCCAAGGCTATGGCCGGTGTTGCCGAAGCGGCCGAGGCGTTGCAGATCAATGGCGAATCGACCCTCAAGCGCCACAACTGGCCGACCGATCAGTTCTACGGCCCCGGCGAACTGGCCAATACCACCACGTGGGACAACAACGCCGCGCTCGGCTTCAGTTACGCCCTCGACCTCTGGGGCCGCGAGCGCAATGCCAGTGAACGCGCGGTGGATCTGGCCCATGTGAGCGTGGCCGAGGCGCGCCTGGCGCAACTGGAACTGCAGAACAACATCGTCCGCGCCTACATCGAGCTGTCGCTGCATTACGCCCAGCGCGACATCGTTGCCGCAATGCTCAAACAGCAACAGCAGATTCTCGATCTGGCGCAGAAGCGTTTGAGCGGTGGCATCGGCACGCATTTCGAAGTCAGCCAGGCCGAAACGCCGTTGCCGGAAACCCATCGCCAACTCGATGCGCTGGACGAGGAAATCGCCCTGAACCGCAACCAGATTGCTGCGCTGGCCGGTAAAGGCCCAGGCGCGGCGGCGCAACTGCAACGGCCGACGCTGTCCCTCGCGGCACCGTTGAAGTTGCCCTCGGCATTGCCCGCCGAACTGCTCGGCCAGCGTCCGGACGTGGTCGCCAGTCGCTGGCAAGTGGCGGCGCAGGCGCGCGACATCGATGTCGCCCACGGCGGTTTCTACCCCAACGTCGATCTGGTCGGCAGCCTCGGCTACATGGCCACGGGCGGCGGCGCGCTGGAGTTTCTGACCGGCAAGAAACTCAACTACAACGTCGGCCCGGCGATCTCGTTGCCGATCTTCGACGGCGGTCGACTGCGTGGCGAATTGGGCGAAGCGGCGGCCGGTTATGACATCGCCGTGGCGCACTACAACCAGACCCTGATCAACGCGCTGAAGAACATTTCCGACCAGTTGATCCGTCGCGAATCGATGGACAAGCAGCAGGAATTCGCTGCCGAATCCGTGGCCGCAGCGCAGAAGACTTACGACATCGCGATGATCGCCTACCAACGCGGCCTCACCGATTACCTCAATGTGCTGAATGCGCAGACCTTGCTGTTCAAACAGCAGCAAGTGCAGCAGCAGGTCCAGGCGGCGCGGTTGAGAGCGCATGCCGAGCTGGTGACTGCCTTGGGGGGCGGCCTCGGTGCCGGTGATGACGTGCCGACAGCCGAGCAGACCCAAGCCCCGAAAACCCCGGCGCTGCTGCGGTGATCACAGCATCCATTGTGGGAGCGAGCCTGCTCGCGAAGAGGGCGTATCAGTCAATGAACATGTTGCCTGACACGCTGCTTTCGCGAGCAGGCTCGCTCCCACAGGTTTCGAGTCCGCATTGCATGCCTGAGTATTTTCAATGACCTCCTTGCCCGCCCTTCTTCGCTGGCTCCACTCCCTGGAATGGCGTCGCGGTTTTTTCGACTGGGCACGCAGCGATGGCGTGACCTGGGTGTATATCTTCAAGGTGTTGCTCGCCGCGTTTCTCACCCTGTGGCTGGCGATGCGGCTGGAACTACCGCAACCGCGTACGGCGATGATCACGGTGTTTATCGTCATGCAGCCGCAGAGCGGTCAGGTGTTCGCCAAGAGTTTCTATCGCTTGCTCGGCACGCTGGCCGGGTCGGCGATGATGGTCACGCTGATCGCTTTGTTTGCGCAGAACACCGAATTGTTTCTCGGCTCGCTGGCGATCTGGGTCGGCATCTGCTCGGCCGGTGCCGCGCGTTGCCGCAATTTTCGCGCCTATGGTTTTGTCCTCGCCGGTTACACCGCAGCGATGGTCGGTCTGCCGGCGCTGGCGCACCCGGACGGCGCCTTTATGGCGGCGGTGTGGCGGGTACTGGAGATCTCGCTGGGGATTCTCTGTTCGACGCTGATCAGCGCGGCGATTCTGCCGCAGACCGCCAGCGCGGCGATGCGCAATGCCTTGTATCAGCGCTTCGGTGTGTTCGCCCTGTTCGTCACCGACGGCTTGCGCGGGCGCAGCAAAGCCGAGGCGTTCGAAGCCAGCAACGTGCGCTTCATTGCCGAAGCCGTCGGCCTGGAAGGGCTGCGCAGTGTGACCGTGTTCGAAGACCCGCACATGCGCCGGCGCAACGGTCGTCTGAGTCGTTTGAACAGCGAGTTCATGGGCATCACCACGCGCTTCAACGCCTTGCATCAGTTGCTTGAACGCCTGCGCGGCAATGGCGAAGAGCATGTCGTGGCGGCGATCAAACCGGGCTTGCAGGACCTTGCCGAAGTGCTCGACAGCTTCAGCGGTCGCGCCCTGACCAGTCCCGATGCGGCACGTTTGGCGACCGCGTTGGCCACCTACAAGGAAGGTCTGCCGGCACGTGTCCGAACCCTGCGCGGGATCTTTCAGGACACTGCTCCGAGCGAAGCCGAACAACTGGATTTCCACACCGCCTACGAATTGCTCTACCGCTTCGTCGATGACCTGCACAGCTATGCGCAGACCCATGCGTCCCTGGCCGAGCACCGCCACGAACGCGAGCGCTGGGACGAGCCCTTCACCCCGCAAACCAACTGGTGGGCCGCAGCCGCGTCGGGAATTCGTGCCTCGTTCATCCTGATTGTGTTGGGCAGTTATTGGGTCGCCACCGCGTGGCCGAGCGGGGCGACCATGACCCTGATCGCCGCCGCCACCGTCGGCCTTTCCGCCGCGACACCGAACCCCAAACGCATGGCCTTTCAAATGGCCTGCGGCACGTTTCTCGGCGCACTGATCGGCTTCGTCGAGATGTTTTTCATCTTCCCGCTGATCGACGGTTTCCCCTTGCTCTGTGTGATGCTCGCGCCGGTGATCGTGCTCGGTTCGTTCCTCGCTTCACGACCGCAATACGCCGGTGTCGGCCTCGGGTTGTTGATCTTTTTCAGCACCGGTTCAGTGCCGGACAATCTCACGATTTACAACCCCTACACCTTCATCAACGACTACATCGCCATGGTCATGGGCATGCTCGTGTGTGCGGCGGCGGGGGCGATCATTCTGCCGCCGAACAGTCGCTGGCTGTGGCAGCGCCTGGAGCAGGATCTGCGTGGCCAAGTGGTCTACGCGATCAGCGGCAAACTCAAGGGCCTGGCCTCGCGTTTCGAGAGCCGCACCCGCGATCTGCTGCATCAGGCCTATGGCCTCGCGGCAGGGCAACCGAAAGTGCAGAAGAGTCTGCTGCGCTGGATGTTCGTGGTGCTGGAAGTCGGCCACGCGATCATCGAATTGCGCAAGGAACAGGCGATCCTGCCGGTGCACCCGGCGTATGCCGAATCGCAGCCGTGGCGCCAGGCAATCCGCGTGATGGGGCGTGCGTTGGTGCGGCTGTTTTTGCAGTCGAACGCGAGCAATCTCGAACGCGCACTGGTGGCGGTCGATCACGCGATCAGCCGCGTCGCCGCCACCGACGAGCCGTTCGCGCCGCACTTCGATACCTCGGCGTTGCGCCGGGTGAAAAGCTACCTGCATTTCATCCGCACCTCGCTGCTCGACCCGCAATCACCCCTCGCCGAATTCGCTTCTGCCAGGCCCGAAGGACTCGCCCATGCCTCGTGAAATCGCCTTCCACGGCGTGTACATGCCGACCATGACCCTGATGTTTTTCATTGCTGCGGGACTGGCCTGGGCAGTTGACCGCTTCCTCTCGGGGTTCGACCTGTACCGTTTTTTCTGGCACCCGGCGCTGCTGCGTCTGAGCCTGTTTACCTGTCTGTTCGGCGCCATGGCGCTGACTGTCTACCGTTGAGAACATCTTGATGAAAAAGTTTTTCAGCCTGCTCGCGACCCTGCTGGTACTGGCCCTGGCGCTGTGGATCGGCCGCACGCTGTGGGAGCACTACATGAACACGCCGTGGACCCGCGATGGTCGCGTGCGTGCCGACATCATCAACGTCGCCGCCGACGTCACCGGCGAAGTGGTCGAAGTGCCGGTGCGTGACAACCAGTTGGTGAAGAAGGGCGATCTGCTGATGCGCATCGACCCCGAGCACTACCGCATCGCGGTCAAGCAGGCGCAGTCACTGGTGGCTTCGCGCAAGTCGACCTGGGAAATGCGCAAGGTCAACGCGCACCGCCGCGCCGACCTCGACAATCTGGTGATCTCCAAAGAGAACCGCGACGACGCCAGCAACATCGCCGACGCTGCGCTGGCCGATTACCAGCACGCCCAGGCGCAATTGGAAGCCGCCGAACTCAACCTCAAACGCACCGAAGTGCGTGCGGCGGTGGACGGCTACGTGACCAACCTCAATGTGCATCGCGGCGACTACGCGCGCATTGGCGAGGCGAAGATGGCCGTGGTCGACATGAATTCATTTTGGGTTTACGGCTTTTTCGAAGAAACCAAACTGCCGCACGTCAAAGTGGGTGACCAAGCCGACATGCAATTGATGAGCGGCGAAGTGCTCAAGGGCCATGTCGAAAGCATTTCGCGCGGGATTTACGACCGCGACAACCCTGAAAGCCGCGAGCTGATTGCAGATGTGAATCCGACGTTCAACTGGGTGCGGTTGGCTCAGCGGGTGCCGGTAAGGATTCACATTGATGAGGTGCCGGCGGGGGTGTTGCTGGCGGCGGGAATTACTTGCACGGTAGTGGTGAAGCAGGACCTGGCAGACAATTGATTGACCGGGTCGCCCTTGAACCGGGCGACGCGGTGATCCTGCCACCTACCGAGCAATGTTGTAGCGATACAGACAACCCAGAGGATTTTCTGGATTGATGTTGAGGGCAACAATCAATTTGCCAGGGTCCTGCTGATAATGAAGCCTGGAGAGAGAGTCGGTGGTCTCCTCGCGGGGGATGACGCCACCCGCGTCTGAAAAATCGGAGTTGTAGCCACCGCTGCGTGCTTTCACACAGGCAATATAATTGCCCTTCTCGTCTCCACCAGAAACTACGATGTTATCAGCGAAAGGAACATGGTCCGCCCAGTTGACTCGCCTGTCGCTGCCGAGATCTGCTGGAAGCGGCATGATATTCGGACTGCCGAAAACGTCGAAATCGGGCTTACCTTCTTCATCGAAGGCGATCAACATGCCGTATCGCTCACTCAAGGCGTTGCCCATGTTGGTGTAGCCGGATGCCGTGAACCTATTGGGGGCTCGCTGTCTCACAGTATTGAGTTCGGCACCCCTGGAGTTGTACCGGACTACCAGAATCCCGGGTCTTTCCGGGTGACCGAAATTCTCATGGGGCGCGCCACTGTCTGAATTCAACATCACGACGAGACCGTCCGCGTTCACGTCGGGCTCGTATTTTTCGTAGCCTGCAAATAACAACAGTCCATTGTCGAGCACGCAACCGTCGCTGAGTGAGGTCGATGCATGCCGTAGCCCGTGCTTTATTTCGACTCGGCCATCTGTGCCGAATGCCTTAACGGGTGCTCCCTGCGCATCGAACTTGTAAAGGTGCGCCCTGAGCACGGCAGGCGTGTGGTAATCAACGCCGACAATAACGCTGCCGTCGGGTAGCGCGAACACGAATGCCGGGCCTTTTTTCGTAAGCCGTTGTGTGTCTGGGGGATCGATGATGACTTGGCCATTGTCGCCAAAGCTGCTCACTCGATTGCCTTTGCTGTCGAGGCAGAGAATCGCGGGGCTAACCTCGCTCGACTTCCCATTGGTTGTGCTGCCCGCCATGAACAGCCGCCCATCGGCACCTTCTGCAATAGGCCCGCCAGCGGCCTGCTCATTGGCCAGGAACGAACCCATGACACGCCCTTCGACCCCAAACGCCAGGTCTACGGCACCCAAGTGGTTCAGCTTGGAAATGAAGAAGGAGCTATTGTCGAAGGTACTGGTAACCAGCAACGATTTATCGCGCAGCAGCGTCGATCCGGTGAGGGGCCGGGACTTCGCCGGGTCGTCCTGAAATATATCGTCAAGTTGAAGTTTGCCCTGGCCGCTTCCCCATGTAGCGTCGATTGTTGCCCTGATGTTCGTGGCCTTCTTAGCGGTTGTCATATACGTCCCTGCGCGGTTGTCGTGAGGTCGGATTACTCGCCGGGCTTTAACACCGCCACAACACCGTTCACCTGGCTTGAACTCACGATAGGCCTTCCTTTAGAGGGCGCCTACTGTCAACTCTGACAGGTCGGGATACCGCTCGTCGCAACAACTGGGTATCAGAGCTTTGCGCGCAATCCGAAGCGCTTCATCAACGTCGATTCCAGCAAACCCTTCGGCAACAACGCCGCCAACAACGGCAACGCCCGACTGCCGTTGCCGATGCGAACCAGCCGTGACGGCTTGCTCTGCCGCACCGCTTTCAACAGCTCGGCAGCAAACTCACTGGCCGGGGTGGGTTTGTCCTGCGATGCCTTGGCCCGTGCCCGAATGCCTTCACGCAATGGAAACCACGGCGATTGCTCGTTGATCAATTGCTCGGCTTCATGTCCGGCATTCTTCGCAAAGCTCGATTCGATGGCGCCGGGCTGGACTTCCATCACACGGATGCCAAACGGTGCCAGTTCCATGCGCAAGGCATCGCTCAATGCATGCACCGCCGCTTTCGAAGCGCAGTAGGCGCCGGCAAATGGCGTGACCAGCACACCTGACACGCTGCCGATATTCACCACCAGCCCCTTGGCCCGACGCAGCAGCGGAAACAACGCGCGGGTGACGCCGACAATCGAAAACACGTTGGTCTCGAACTGGCGCTGCATCGCCTGCACGCCGCCGTCGAGCAGCGGCCCCATCGCGCCGTAACCGGCGTTGTTGATCAGTACATCAAGGCCGCCATGTTGCTGGCTCAGACGCTCGGCGAGTTGTTCCAGCGCGGCGCCATCGTTGACGTCCAGCTGAATCGCGGTGAAACCGGCGGCGCTGAGCGCAGCGACGTCTTCAGTCTTGCGCGCACTGGCCCAGACTTCGTAGCCGGCGGCTTTGAACGCGTCGGCGAGGGCGCGGCCGATGCCGCTGGAACAACCGGTAATCAACGCAACGGGCATGGCGCATTCCTTGTGCAAAAAAGTCGGGGGAGGGGATCAGTCGGCAAAACTACCCTGCAAATGCTCGGCGCGAAACTCCAGGGTTTGCGGGCGATAGCCGGGACGCAGCGGCGGCAGTGGCAAGCAATCTTCCCAGGTCGCGCCGGCCTGCAGTTCGCCGGGGCCGCGATAGCGCGGGGCGGTGTATTGATTGTCGGCCAGATTGACCGTATCGCCCGGCGCGTACGCGGCGATGCGCCAACGCAGTTCGGTCAGCGGCACATCGTTACCGTTGTTCATTTTCAATTGCAGTGGACGGTCGGCCGGACATTGTTCGGGAGCATAGGCAATGCGCAGTTCCAGGCGCGCCAGTTGTTTGATCTCGCGGTTGTCCAGCCACACCACCCACATGGCTACGAAGCCGAGGCCGATGGCAGCGGCCACCGACACCGGCAAGGCCTTGGCCGGATAGCGCAGCAGCAGGATCAGCCAGGTGATGACCAGCAGGATGCCGATGAACATGCTTGAACGCTCCACGGGTGAATGAGCCCCATCCTACCGAAGGCATGGCGCGATGGGTATTCGGGACGAGTTTGTGCGCACCGTTGGTCGGGACTGTAATTTCTGACAGTAGGCATCCACGTCCGGGCTTGCTCTCATGCGCGAAGGGCACACTGGGACGTTGACGCACTATGGGCATCCACCGCAATACGCCAACGCTTGCCGTGAACGATCCGCGCGGTTTGGCCATCCTCAACGTCAACTACTGGCGCGCCGATGCGGCGCTGGCAAGTGAGCCCCGAATCGAGCGGAAGTTGCGGGACGTTGCCGGGCGTGTAGTCAAACAATGGGATGCGCGATTGTGGGCGTTGCAGGTGATCGATCCGCAAGCGCCCGCCAGCCTCACCACCACCCATGCCTTGAACGATATCGCGCTGCGCTCGGACAGCAGCGATGCGGGAGTCCAGGTCCGGTTGCCGGGTTTGGCCGGCCAGACGCTGTTCAACTGGGACAGCCGTGGCACATGCCGCGAGATTGCATACGATGACTTGCTGCGCCCTGTCGCGGTGTTCGAAGAAGGCACAGGCGTACCTCGCCGCTGCGCCGAGCGTTTTGCCTATGGCCGGCCCGGCTTTGGCGAGGCGCTGCGCAATCAGCTCGGTCAGTTGATCCGGCATGACGATCCGGCCGGTAGTGTCCTGTTCGAGCAATTCGCAATCACCGGCCAGTGTTGTGAAAACACCCGACGCTTCGCGCTCGATCCGGTTGTGCCGGATTGGCCAGATGCTGACGTTGAGCGCAAGGTACCGCTGGAGTCCGAAGGGGCAACCACGCAATGGCGCTTTTCACCGCAGGGCTCCGTGCTGGAACAGGTGGATGCCGCTGGTCATCGGCAGGTGTTCGCGCTGACTCACGACGGACGATTACGCGGGGTTGATCTACGGCTCAGGTATCAGACTTCAGACCATCCTGTGGTCAGTGATATTCGGTACAACGCCGAAGGTCAGGTGACCCAGGAGCTGGCAGGTAACGGCGTTCTGACCACGCTGAGCTACCGCCCTGAAGACGGCCGTCTGCTCATGCGTCATGCTCAGGATCAAGAGGGCAATGTTTGGCAGGACCTGTTGTATGCCTATGACCCGATGGGCAATGTGCTGAGCATCGAAGACCAGGCATTGCCGGTGCGCTGGTTCGCCAACCAGCGCGTCGAGCCGGTCAGTCGCTACCGCTATGACAGCCTTTGCCAGTTGATTCACGCCACTGGCTGGGAGGCCGGCGCTGCCGGTGGCGGGCCGACCGCTGTCGCCAACTACAGCCAGAGTTATCGTTATGACGCCGGGGGCAATTTGCTCGAGCTGACTCACGTTGGCCCACAGAGTCCAGGTCATCAATTGCAGGCCGCGCGCTACAGCAATCGTTGCTTGCCGTGGCATGACGGTAAGCCGCCATCTGAGGCCCAGATCGCTGAGGCGTTCGATGCGCGAGGCAATTTGCTGTTGCTGGATCAAGGACGCCGGTTGCAGTGGAATCTGCGGAACCAGCTGAACTCGGTGGTGCTCGTGCTGCGCGTATCAGGCGCCGATGACTGTGAAAACTACCTCTACGACGGCGCCGGTCAGCGGGTATTGAAAACGCGTTCGTCACGCACGGCTGCGCGCAGTCTTCTTGCACAGGTGCGGTATCTGCCAGCGCTGGAGTTACGCACCGACACTGGCACCGGAGAAAGCCTGCAAGTGCTCACCGTGCAGACCGGACTCAACACCGTACGCGTCCTGCATTGGCAAAGCCCACCGCCGACCGGCCTGAATAATCTCTACCGATACAATTTCAAAGATCACCTGGGTTCGATCAGTGTTGAGCTGGACGCCGATGCGCGGCTGATCAGCCGCGAGCATTTTTATCCGTTTGGCGCGACGGCGTGGGCCAAGGAGCCCGACGTCAGCTACAAGACCGCGCGCTATTCGGGAAAGGAACGTGATGCCACGGGGCTTTATTACTTTGGGTTTCGCTATTACGTGCCGTGGCTGCAACGCTGGTTGAATACCGATCCTGGCGGGGCGATCGACGGTCATAATCGCTATCGCGCGATGCGCAATAACCCAGTCACTTACAGAGACAGCGACGGGCGCAAGCCCGACAAGCATGCTCCCGATCGGGTGTACCACGATCTTGCCGACAAGAAACTGGTCAATCCCGTGCAAGCCGCCGGCATGCAGCCAGTGCGCCGTTACTTCGAGAATGACCCCAATCCCGACGTCCAGGCCTATCGCCGCGAAATACCGGTAGCGCTGGCAGAGCTGGGAGCCCGGGACAACTCCGTGCTCAACACACATCAGGCACATGTCATTGCCGCCGTGCGGACGCACACCGCGCCACCTTCGGGGGCCGTGCTGTACCACTCCGGTGAATTCGTTTCTTCGACAATGAATCGGGTGTTGGGGGAGGAGACCACCAGCCGGATCATGGGACCCATGTCCGTTGCGTTCAACAGCCCTGTCGAAGAACCGCAAGTGCTTGCAGCCAGGCGCGGTGCCGTGGCCAAAGGCTTCCAGATCGGCGGAAATCTGCTGATGCACGCCGCTAACCCCGCAGTTCAGTTGGTGGGCTCACTGAGTGTGGCAATGGGCAATGCCATGCAGGTTTCCGAGGCTCAGACGCGGATCCAGTACAAACTGCTCAGCACACCCGTTGCCGTGCCTCTTGCCATCTCCTCGAACAGTCCGGCGGTCGACTTGCAGTCCTTCAATCGATCGACCCGGCGGCAGCCGTTGTTTGCAGAACCGGAATCAACACCCACACCGTTGGCCCAGCAACTGTTTGCAGCCGCGTTTACACAAGGTCCCGCGGGGCTGGCGCAGGGGACGGAAGGCGAGTCGGTCGATGAAGATTCACCGCTGGCGAGACGCCGCAATTCAGTCTTCGGCTAGACAAAAAAAGCCCCCGCCCAGCCCGCTGCGGATAGGGAACGCAACGGGCTGGACGAGGGCTTCTCGTTTTAGTGATCGATTACTGCGCGATGGTCTTCACCGACACGCCGCGTTCGATCGGGGTGGAGCGGCCGTAAATATCTTCGAAACGCTCGATATCGTCTTCACCCAAGTACGAACCCGACTGCACTTCGATGATTTCCAGCGGGATCTTGCCCGGGTTGCGCAGGCGATGCACCGAGGCGATCGGGATGTAGGTCGACTGGTTTTCGGTGAGCAGGAACACGTTCTCGTCGCAGGTCACTTCGGCGGTGCCGCTGACCACGATCCAGTGTTCGGCGCGGTGGTGGTGCATCTGCAGCGACAGGCACGCGCCCGGCTTGACCGAGATGTGCTTGACCTGGAAACGCCCGCCCATGTCCACCGAGTCGTACGAGCCCCACGGACGATAGACTTCGCAGTGGTTCTGGGTTTCGCTGCGGCCCTGGGCATTGAGGGTGTTGACCATCTGCTTGACGCCCTGGACCTTGTCCTTGTGGGCAATCATCATCGCGTCCTTGGTTTCGACCACGACGATGTTCTCCAGACCGATCACCGAGACCAGTTTGCCGTTGCCGTGGATCATGCAGTTCTTGCTGTCCTGGATGACCACGTCGCCTTTGCTGACGTTGCCGTTGGCGTCTTTCTCGTTGACTTCCCACAGCGACGACCAGCAGCCGACATCGCTCCAGCCGGCGGTCAGCGGCACCACGCAGGCGCGCTGGGTTTTTTCCATCACCGAGTAGTCGATGGAGTTGTCCGGGCAGCAGGCGAAGGTGGCTTCGTCGAAGGTGATGGTGTCAGCGTCCTGCTGGCTGCGCTCAAGGGTCAGCAGGCAGGTGTCGTAGATGTCCGGATCGTGCTTTTTCAGTTCTTCGAGGAAGCGGCTGGCGCGGAACAGGAACATGCCGCTGTTCCAGTAGTAACCGCCGGATTCGACGTACTCGGTGGCGCGCTTGACGTCCGGTTTTTCGACGAAGTGCGAGACGCGGCTGACGCCTTCGGGCAGCAGCGAATCAGCGGTGGATTTGATGTAGCCGTAGCCGGTTTCCGGTTTGGTCGCCGGTACGCCGAACAGGACCATCTCGCCGTTCTCGGCTGCGACAGTCGCCAAGGCCAGCGCACGTTGCAGGGCTTTCTGGTCTTCCAGTACGTGGTCGGCCGGCAGCACCAGCATCAGTTCGTCACGGCCTTCATTGACCAGCATCATCGCGGTCAGGGCCACGGCCGGCGACGTGTTGCGGCCGAACGGTTCCATCAGGATGCGCTGGCATTCCAGATTGCGTGCGGCCAGTTGCTCGTTGACGATGAAACGGTGCTCTTTGTTGCAGACCACGATTGGCGTGTCCATGCCCTCGAACACCAGGCGCTCGAGGGTTTGCTGGAACAGTGTGTGTTCGCCGGTCAGGGCGAGGAATTGCTTGGGGAACTGCTTACGCGAAAGAGGCCACAGACGCGAACCGCTACCACCTGACAAGATCACCGGAATCATAATGTTTACTCCATAAAATCAATTTGGTTAGAGCCCTGTGGGAGCGAGCCTGCTCGCGATGGCGATGGCTCAGTCGACATTGATGTTGCATGTCAGACCGTATTCGCGAGCAGGCTCTCTCCCACAAGGGGTACTGCGTCAGTTCACAAAAGGATTAGCGAGTCGACACCGGGCGTTTCACCCAGACTGGCGACAGGTTGCTGCCGTTGCCGGTGACGTACAGTACGGCTGCCTCACCACGCTCCAGAGCGACCGGTTTCACGTCGCCGACTTTCTTGTCGCCTTCGTACAGCGCCAGGCTGACTTTCACCGGGTTGATTTCACGTTCGCCACGGCCCTTGGCAGCGACGTTCGGCACCACTTCGGTCTTGCCGTCGGCGGTCTTCAGGGTCAGCGGCTTGTCGCTGAGGTTCTGTACACGAACCAGGGATTTCTGCTTGTTCTTGAACGGCGGCTCTTCGATCAGTTGTGGCGCGCCGGAAGCGTTGTTGACCAGGGTGTAGTAGTGGTCACCTGCCAGTTTCACCGGCAGGGTCTGGCTGCCGACTTTGGCGCTGTAGTCGCCGCCTGGCATGAAGCTGAAGTCGCTGCTGGCCAGTGGCGCGATGTCGCTCAGGTTGGTGCTGCCGACAGTCGCGCTGACTTCAGCGTTGCTGGCGTTGTAGACACGCACGAAGGTCGAGCCTTTCGGTGCGGTCGGGCCGTACAGCGCGGCGTCGCCGCCGGCGAAGGCTGGGACGGAAAGTACGCTGAGGCCAGCAACCAGTGCGAAGCTTTTAGCGAGACGACGAGGAGTAGTAGTGAAAGTCATGGTGTACCTCTCTTTCAGTTTTGCGCCCGATCGGGCGTCTCGGATTTAGTGTTGATGGCTACGTTTTGTTGGCGGGCGCCGGCTTGTTTGAGCTCTGCGACCCACTGCGGGTCGGCGTCGCCGATTTCGTTGTTCACAGGCAGATATCGTTCAGGAAACTCCCAGATCAGCACTTGTGGCGGGCTGTTCTTGAAGTCATCGCTTTTCAGGTAGCTGAGCATCGGCAGAATCGGGCCATGGCCGTCTTCGGCGTAATTGACGACGTCGCTGTGCAGCGCTTGTTTGAGCGCACCGACGAAGTTCCAGTTGGGGTTGGCGCTGTAGCTGGTGCCGATCAGCGCGACCGGTACTTCGCTGTTGGCGAACAGGGCGTCGTCACCGGCAGGTTGCTCGGCGGCAACGGTGTTGCGTTTGAGCAGTGGCTCAGGCGCCGGCATCATGTTTTCGAACAGCGGATCGAGCGGCAGGAACAGACGCAGATCGCCCTTGTGCGTGACCTTCTCTGCTGGCGTGGTAACGAAGCGCTGTGGCTCGCCGCTCAGCGGGAATTTCTCGGCAATGGTTTTCGCCAGCGTGTTGGCGGCGATCTCGGCGCCTTCCGGCGTCCAGTGGGTGTCGGTGCGCAGGAACACTTGCTGACCGTTCTGCTTGGCCTGTTGCAGCGGGCCGAGCAGGTCAGGGGCGAGGATCTTGTCGGCCGCGACACGGGCGTGGAAATCCTGATACAGGTTCTGGTGAATGCTCGAAGGCTTCACTTCATCCAGATGCTCCGGATACAGACGCACCTTGGCCGGCACGATCGCCATCACCAGTTTCACGCCTTTCTCTTTCAGGGTCTGGCGCACGCCTTCGACCAGCGCGTAGTTGCCTTGCAGGTTCTGTTGTTCGTTGACGATCGGGTTGAATTCCTCATCGCTGTACAACCACTGGTCGCGGCCGAGCACGACGCCCGGACGACCTTCGTTGAACAGTTTGAAATCCAGCGCGGCCCAGAGGTTGGTGCCCAGACGCTTGATCGGGAATTCATCGTCGTAGTGGGTTTCCACCGCCTTGGTCCAGCGGCCATTGAGCACCGTCGCGTCGGCGTTGGTGCTGAAGCCGAAGAAGCTGCGAATCGACCACAGACCGAGGACCAACAGCGTCACCAGGAACAGGGCGATGTAGAAGATGCGTAATGAGCGGGTCATGTCAGATCCCTCAGAACTGGAAGTAAAGGAACGGCGAGAAGCTTTGCGCCGAGAGTTTGAGAATCGAGGCGATGAACAGCAGCAGAATCAGCCCGCGCATCACGTAGCGCGACCAGTCAGCGGTCCAGTAAGCCGGTTGCACCTGGGCTTCGACGCCGACGGTGTAGCCAGGTTCGTGGATGCTCGCCGGATTTTCCCCAGGTGCTGCCTTGATCATTCCCGGCGTCGCGGTCGCAGGGCCATCAGCCTCGACGTTGACTTCCGGTTTGGTCTTGGCTGGCGGCTGATTGGTGTACAGATCACGCAGGCCGAAGAACGCCAGGGTCACGTAAGCCACAACCAGAGTCGCCACTTGCAGACCGGTGAGGCTGGCCTGATTGAGTTCCGACAGCGACCAGTCACCGAAGCTGAACATCGCGCCGTACATGCGCCCGGCAACGTGCAGGTTTTCGGCACGGAAGATCACCCAGCCCATGACCACCAGCAGGAAGGTCAGTGCCCAGCGGATCGGGTTGAGGCTGCGCGGCGAAGTGTTCAGGCCGAGCATTTTTTCGATCGCCAGCCACATGCCGTGCCAGGCGCCCCAGATGATGTAAGTGATGTTCGCACCGTGCCACAGACCACCCAGGAGCATGGTCAGGAACAGGTTGCGATAGGTCATCAGCGTGCCTTTACGGTTACCGCCGAGGGTGATGTACAGGTAGTCACGCAGCCAGGTGGAGAGGCTGATGTGCCAGCGGCGCCAGAACTCGGTGATCGACTGGCTGATGTACGGCTGTTTGAAGTTTTCCATGAAGCGGAAACCCATCATCAAGCCCAGGCCGATGGCCATGTCGCTGTAACCGGAGAAGTCGAAGTACAGCTGCGCGGTGTACGCCAGCGCACCAAGCCAGGCGTCACCCGTGGTCGGGTTTTGCAGGGCGAAGCAATGGTCGGCGACCACGGCGAGGGTGTCGGCGATGAAGACCTTCTTGATGAAACCCTGCATGAACCGCGTGCAGCCCTCGGAGAACTTGTCGAGGGTGTGCGTGCGGTTGTTGAACTGATCGGCGAGGTCGCGAAAACGCAGGACCGGGCCGGCAATCAGGTGCGGGAAGATCGCCACGAATGCTGCGAAGTCGATCAGGTTGCGCGTGGCCGGAGTGTCGCCACGGTACACGTCGATGATGTAGCTGATCGATTCGAAGATGTAGAACGAAATACCGATCGGCAGCAGCACGTGGGTGAGGATGAACGGCTCGAGACCGAACGAAGTCATGATCTCGTTGATGCTGTCGACACCGAAGTTGGCGTACTTGAAGTAGCCCAGGATGCACAGGTCGACGGCCACGCCGAGCAGCAGCCAGCGCTGCGCCGGTTTGGTTCTGACGCCAGCGGCACCGACTTTCAGGCCGATCCAGTAGTTCCACAGCGTGACCGCTGCGAACAGCGCGAGGAAGTCCACTCGCCACCAGGCGTAGAACACGTAGCTGGCGATCAGCAGCAGCAGGTTGCGATAGCGTTGCCCGCTCAGGTAGTACAAGCCGAGAAAGATCGGCAAGAACAGAAACAGGAACACGTTGGATGAAAATACCATCCCGATCTCTCCATGTTTGAACCAACAGTCAAGGGCCAAAGCCCCCCCAAACCCCCCGTGGTAGTGGGGGGTGAAACAGTCCTGCGATCGTTCCCACGCTCTGCGTGGGAATGCCTCAATGGACGCTCTGCGTCCGCTTCGGCATGGGACGCGGATCGTCCCGGGCTGCATTCCCACTCGGAGCGTGGGAACGATCAGCCATCAGTGTTTTCAGGAACCTTTGTTGCCCTTTTCATGCGACGGGTCGTAGACCTTGGTCAGGTCGCCGCCAAGACGGAAGGTCTTGAACGGTTGCATGTCGCGCTTCTTCTCGATCACATCCGGCGCACAGGTGTAGAGCGTGCAGAACGGTTCGAGCCAGGCGAATTTCATGTCCTCTTTGAGGTCGGTCATGTCCTGCTTTTTGCCGTTCTTTTCTTCGAACTCGTCAGGGTCCTTGACGCCGGCCAACACGCGGTCACCCAGCCGCTTCAGTGCGCCATTGTTTTCCTGACGCAGATCGACACCATTGACTTGGGCGAAACTGGCGATCATCGCCAGCGGCGGCAGGGCGTAGTTGTGATAGGCGAGGGCGCGTTGCTGGCGCTTGAGTTCGTTGGGCAGGAAGCCATCGGCATCGACTTGATTGACGCCGACCTTGTATTCCTTGACGGCCCAGTCGAACAGGTCGCGGCGGTTGGTGGCGACGGCGGTGGCCATCACCGACCAGGCGGCCCAGTACGAGTGGTTGTTGGTTTTTTCCAGCGGCAGGTTGTCCCAGTCGCTGACCACCTGATCAGCCATTTTGCTGAACCAGGCTTCGATCACCTGCGCTTCCTGCTGGTGCTGGGCCAGTGGATGCGAGTCGGAAAATTTCAGGCGAATGTACGACGAGGCCATGCTGCCCAGCGCCCATTTGCGCATCGACTTGCCGGTGTGGTTGAAGTCTTTGGACATCAACGCGTCAGCCTTGGCCCACGCGGTCAGCCAGTTGAGCGTGCATTCGAGCTGCTCCGGGCGACCGTCACGCATGAACTGCATGACGCGCTTGGCGGTGCCGCGCTCCAGCGTGGTGATGTCTTTGGTGGTGTCGCGAAAGGCTTTTTCCGACTGCACGTTCAGCGTCGCGCGGGCCTTGTCCGAACCTTCGTACTTGCTGCGAAATTGCAGCGGACCGGTGTATGGCGCCGGCATCGCGTCGCAGCCATCGCTGTTGTCGCCGGTCTTGAATTTATCCACCGGGGCGAAGTAGCCCTGCGGTGGACGCAATGGCGCGGCAGCCTGAGTTGCCCCGGCGAACATCGCCAGGCTCAGAAGTGTCGGTGCCAACAGGTTTTTCAGTTTCGGATTTCGCATAGCAGACCTCATTGCCCGAGCTGCGCGGTCTGTTGACCGACGCCCGGGAATACGTTGCGTTTGCAGATTTTCGCTTCGACTTTTTGTGGCGTGGCGCCAGGTCCGGCTTCAGGACCCTGGACTTCAACGGCCAGCAGGTTTTGCGAGGCCCAGTCTTCGTCCGTGCGCAGCTCAAAGGCGAAACGACCGTCGGTGTCGGAGGTTTCCGGTTTCTCGATCTTGATGTCCTCGTGGCGACCGTTCATGTACCAGAGGGTGGCTTGCAGGGTTTTCACCGAGGTGTCGGCGAAGCGGATGTCGACCTGATGGTTGGCGTTCTGCAGGTTCAGGTTCTTGCTGTTGACCAGCAGTTCTTGCTTGCTGCCCGGCTTCAGCGTGGCGCTGGCGGACATCTGCGCGTCTTTGCCTTCGCAACCGTTATCGAGCAGCGCCATCATCTGGCGATAGATGGTTTCCTGATCGAGGCGATACAGCGGCGAGAATTCCCAGATGAGAATCTTCGGCGGGGTCTTCTGGAATTCTTCGCTGCCCAGGTACTGCAGCATCGAACCTTCGAAACCGCCGCCGGGGAAGGCCACGTTGAGGATGTCGGCGCCGATGGCTTCTTCGAGGAAACCGGCGAAGTTGTAGTTCTTGCCGCTGTGCGATGTACCGACCAGAGTGATCTGCGGATTGCCGGAATCGCCGAACAGATCGCCGTCACCGGCCTCGCCTTTCGGCTCGGTGGTGAACTGGTCCATGTACTGGATCGCATAGCTGGTGCCGCACAGTTGCCCGGCCATGTTGTGCAGGGTGCCGGTCTTGCCCATGCGCCCGGAGCGCTTGGTCTCGAATTCACGCTTGGGAATGTCGGCGAAGGCCGGGATCTGCTTGACCTTTTCGGCGACGATTTTTGCCGTGCGCTGGGCACCGTAAGGTGTCCAGTGCTGGTCGCCACGGAAGTAGAAATCGTGGGCGGGCAGGGTGTCCGGCAGCGATTCGTTGGTCAGTGGCGACAGGTCCGGCACCACATAGCCCATCTTGGCGAAACGGCCGAGCATGGTCTTGTAGTTGCCCAGCGCTTTCTCGTAATCGAACGCGGCTTTTTCCTGCGGGTTGAGCTTGTTGCGGTTCACCAGGCCACGGGTCGGCTGGTAAACGATCACCAGCTCCACGCCTTTGCTCTTGAACGCATCGTGCAGTTGTTGCAGGCGCTTGTAGCCGGCCGGCGTGGTGTTGAACTCGGTGCGCAGGTCTTCCTGGGTACGGAACAGCCAGTCGCCCTGGGCCTGCACCAGCGTGGTGAAGTTCTGCTGATAACGCGTGGTGTAGTTCTTCGCGTCATGGGCCGCCGGGCACAGGTTGCAGCACGGTTCGGCGGTGAACTTCGGTGGCGTGACGCTTGCGCCGTCAGCGTCGGCGCGGGCGTTGCCGGCAGCGAGAATGCCGAGGGTCAGGGCCGAGAGGCTGAGCAGTTTGATCATGTGTGGGTGCATAAAAATTATCCTCAGTCCTGCAATTCGGTCTGGCGTTCGACAGGGTCGATCAGCACGGCTTTCTGCTGGCGCACCAACAGATCGAGAATTTCATCCTGGCGCTCGCCGAGGATGCCGTTGAAGCTGATCCCGCTGGACTTGGTCGGCGCCAGCATCGACACGCGATACAGCTCGACACTCAGCGGCGAGTCGATCGACAGCGGGCCGCTGCCATTGGCCGCCAGCTCGCCGCCGACCACGATCAGCGAGACCTGCGCGTCGAACGGGTCGAGCTTGATGTCACGGTCGGTGTCGGTCAGGTCCTTGATGTGGCCGTAGATCCCGGTCAGGCCGTTGGTCATGGCAACGTTTTCGTAGAGGCGGATGTTCACGCTGTTACGAATACGAATGCCGTGACGGGTATTGCTGATGACCTTGTTGCCCCACAGCAGGTTGTCGGCAGACTCGTAGAGCGTGATGCCGTCGGTGTGGTTCTTGTAGATCTCGTTGTAGGCAATGATGTTGTTGACGCTGTTACGGTCGATCACCAGGCCCGACAACTTGTTGTCGAAACTCTTGTTGTTGAAGATGAAGCTGTCGTTGACCTCACGGGAAATAATGATCCCGTGCTTCTTCTTCGTGCCGTGAACGGTGTTCTCGGCAATGATCAAGCGGTGCGAGCGGTCATGTGGGTCGATGCCGTAGACGATGTTGTCTTTGTAGGTATTGCCCTTGACCACAAAGTCGCTGGTTTCGTAGCAGTAGAAGCCGTACCACATGTCCGAGAACTCGGAACCGACGATCCAGCCGGTCGGTTCCGGGCGCTTGAGGACCTTGGCCATGTTTGGCGTGTACTGGGAAATACTCACCCCGTACGACTTACTGTTGGCGTAACCGAAACTGGCCATCTTGCTGTTGACGATGTAGGTCTCGGTGCCGCCCCAGGAGAGCAGGAACGGACGGAATTCCTTCGGCGAACGGAAGGTCGCCGGGCCGTTGTCCTTCTCGCGCCAGCCGGTGACTTTGGTGTCACGCACGAACAGCTTGCCGTCGTTGACCAGGAACGAACCGGCTTCCTGGGACAGGCGCAGTTCCTGGGTCTGACCATCGATTTCGAGGATGCCTTTCTCGCCGACCACGATCGGCAATTTTGCCAGGTACACGCCAGGGGACGTCTCGCTGAAATACTGCTTGGGCAGTTTTTTCGCCAGATCCTTAAGGTTCATGTAGCCGTCGTCGATGAAGATGGCCTGCGGGATGCCGTGCTGACGCACCACCCATTCGGCCATCTTGTTATCGCCGCCGATGAAGTCCTTCAGGGCGTTTTCCTGCATCATCCGGCGCACGCTGATCTTGCCCGGCTTGCTGCGCACGATCTTCGCGGCAGCGGCTTCGGCGGTGAAGCCGGACAGGTCGGGCAGTGTCGGCTTGGCCAGTTTCAGCGCGTCGGTCGGCGCGCTGCTGACGGTGTAGGTCTTGGCCTGTTGCAGTTCTTTGGCCACGTTCGCAGGTTTCGCCGGTTCAACATTGGCGAAGGCGCTGGCGCTGGCCAGCAGCATCGCGCCGGCCAGCAGGCTGAGTGAGCCTGTTCTGGTGCTGATCATGTCGGGCACTCCCTTGGCGGTTTGCATCAGAAGCGCCAGATCACGTCAATGAATGCGCGGTGCATGTAGGAATCAACCTGGCTACCGTAGGCATCGCCCGGTTTGAACACACCTCCACGGAATCGCACCAGTGCCGAAGGCTCGTCGATCGACTGGCTCAACGCCGCCGGCAACAGGCCTTGCTTGAAGTACTTGGTGACGACCAGGTCCATTTCCTGACCCAGGTCCTTGTTGCCATCTTCAAGCGGCAAGGATGTGCTGGAGAGGATTGCGCCGGTGACGTCGTCGGTGTTGTTTTCCACCGCGTTGATGCCGTTGCTGCCGACCGGCTTGTTGCCGTCGACACGCCAGAACTTGTGGTAGATCAGGCTGGCGTCGTACTCGTCGTTGACCATCCACGAACCGAACAGGGTGGCGGTCTGCATGTTGTTCATTTCGCCACGGAACGCTTCGCCGAAACGGTGCACGCGCGAGCGGGTACCGGTGTAGTTGGAGCGGTTGCTCTCCAGACCGTTCTGTTCGTAATCGGCACTGGCGCGGGCGTATGCACCGCCGACTTGCCACTGCGGATCGAGGCGCAGACGCACGCCGACATCGGCTGCCCAGCCGCTGATGTCATCGCTGCGCTTGGCTTGTGCCGGGCGCGTGCCGTCGGCGTTCAGCGCATTGACCGTGTCGCGGTCGCCGCTCATGCCGGTGATGCTGCCCCAGTAGTTGACAGTGTTGGTGTTGCGCCAGTTGTAGGCGTCGCTGTCGGCAGTCAGGCCGATCCAGCTGATGTCGCCGTTCTCGGTCTTGTCCAGCGAGTCGCGCGGGACGCCCGGCTCGGCGTAATCGAGTTTGCCATCATCGTGAGTGTGGTGGCCGCGAATGCCGACCCACTGCCCTGGCGTCCACTGGTAAGCAGCGTCGGCGTAGGCGTGCAGGCGATCCTTGTCTTTCGGCGCCAGCTCTTTCAAGTCGGTGCGGTATTCGCTGAAACGCTCGGCAACACCGGCATTGGCCCGCAGCAGGGTGGTGTCAAAGGTCCAGTTCAGCGCTTCGATGTTGGTGTCACGCCATTGGCCGTCGTCATTGCGCAGACGCTGGCGACCGAACTTGAGCATCTCGCCCGGGTACGGGGTGAGGCCGCTGTAGCCGACCCAGAACTCGCGCATCGCCAGGTAGTTCTTCTTGGTTTTGCGATCACTGTTGTCGGTGGCTTGTTCACCGTCGGATTGTTGCAGGGTGTCGGTCTCGATGATGTCGGTCGAGGTAACCGCCTGACCCATCGCGTAGGCGCTCCACGCGCCGCTTTCGCCGTAGATCCACGGACGCAGGTCGAGGCCCACGCCATTGACGTCACCGCCGCCGGCAGTGCCGAGGTCACGGTCGTCTTCGGACTGGCCGGTGAGTTTCACTTCCAGACCGAAGTTCTTGGTTTCAGTCATCGCAGCCAGTGTCGGGCAAGACCAGAGCAGCGCGAAGGTGAGGCCAATACCGGCCTTCACGAATGGGTTCAGCTTCATAGTTTTTCCTCGCCGTCTTCTTCTTGCAGGGCGTGCAGTTGCAGCGTGTTCGAGTTCAGGGCGCCACGGCTGGCCTGTTCCTGTTGCAACAGGCGGCGGGCTTCGGGCAGGCGCTCGGGCGGCAGTTGCGCCTCGAGGGTCGCTGCCAGTTCATCGGCTTGCGGGGTGTTCTGGGCCTTGGCCAGTTGGCTGAACACGTAGGCGTTCAGCGGGTCGGGCTTGGTGCCCTTGCCTTGGGAAAACAACTGGGCGATGGCGAAGTCGGCACTGTTCTGGCCGTTGCGCGCAGCGGTCAGCAGATGGTCCAGAGCCTTCTGCGGATAGACCTTGCCCAGGTAGCCACGACGGTAGATCTGGCCGAGGTAGTAATCGGCGGCGACTTCGCGGCCGACGGCTTTCTGGAAATGTTCCTCGGCGACTTTCGCGTCGGCCGGGACCAGTTTGCCTTCGTAGTAGACCTTGCCCAGCAGCAGTTCGGCGCGCGGCTGGTCGGCAGCGCGGCCGTTGTCCAGGTACTTCATCATCTGGTCGACGTCGCCCAGTTCGGGGAAGTCGTAAAGCAATTGCGCGAGGGTGACCCACGACGCCGGGTAGCCCGGAGCGATCGGCTCGAGCAGCGCCTGCGCGGTTTTTTCGTCGGTCTTGCCCAGGGTCGAATCGGCCAGCACGCGGGCCACGGAATCGACACGCTGCGCGGTGACGGTGCCACGGCTGTAACCGGCCTGCATCTGCTTGATCAGCTCGGCCTGTTGCTCCGGCTGGCCACGTTTCTGGTAGACGGTGGCCAGTTCGACGTAGCAGATGTCGGTGGTGTTGAGCGCGGCCTTGCAGATTTTTTCCACGTCATCCAGGTGCTGGTCGTAGGTGCCTTGGGTGCGATACAGCAGCACCTGCGCCAGACCCGCTTCCGGGTAACCGGATTTGCGCCACTGATCGATCTGCTGCTGGGCGTTGATGTTCGGGAAGCTGTGCGGGTATTGCAGATACAGCATCGCCAGCGGGATCAACGTGTTGCCTTCGCCATTGGCGGCGGCTTTTTTCAGCAGGGTTTCGGCTTCGTGGTGTTCGGCTTCGGTGGAGCCCGGCTTGGCCACCAGCAAACGACCGAGACGTGCCTGGGCACGCGGCGACACGCTGGCCGCTGCGCGGTAAGTCGCCTCGGCCTGTTTCATCTGCGCCGGGTCACGGCTGTCGACCTGGATATCGGCCAGGCCGACTTGCGCCTCGCTGTAACCCAGATCGGCCAGTTGCTGGTAATTCTGCGCAGCGGTGGCGGTGTCGCCACGCTTGAGCGCTTCGTTGGCCAGACGCTGATCGGGCAGCCCGGCGCAACCGGCCATAGAAACTGCTAGTGCCAGCGAGCACACCATCAATCCCATGTGGGAGCGAGCCTGCTCGCGAAGCAGTCGACTCGGTACTTCAGACAAACCGCGCTGGCCCTTTCGCGAGCAGGCTCGCTCCCACAGGGTCGGCGGTGTGTTCAAGTTATGCGTAGTCACAGGCATGTCCTCGACTTAAAGACCGGCAGCCATGGCTTTGTCGATCAGCCAGTTCAGGTTCGGGCCACGGTCGCTGTTCACTTCCACCGGGCGGCCGGCCAGGCTGCTGTCGAGCGGCTCGTCAGGCTGGATCTGTACGCGGATGTCGGAGGACAGGTCGGCGCTCTTCAGGCTGGTGCTGCTGACGATCTTGCCGGTGCGGGTCTTGTCTTCGCCGGCGATCTGGAAGCTCACCGGGGTGCCCGGGCGCACGTCACCGAACTGGCGATAGGAGAAGCGTGCTTCAACGTTGGCCTGGGTGTTGCGCGGCACCAGTTGGAAGATCACGTCGCCCTTGCTCGCGTACTGACCGTCAGCCACCAGTTGCTGGGCCACGGTGCAATCGCACGGCGAGGTCAGGGTGCCGGTCATTTGCTTGCCGAACAGTTCTTCAACCTTGGCCGGGGCCAGTTGGTCTTCGGCCAGATGGCCCTTGAGCACGTCGAGCATGCTGGTGCTGAAGGTCGCCAGTGGTGCGCCTTTGGCGGCAACGCCGTCGGACTTGACCAGGCTCTGCACTGTGCCGTCACGCGGCATGGTGATGTTCATCCCCGGCACGCTGACCAGACCGGCCTGGGCGTGGCTGACGAAGTACATGCCGTACACCGACTTGAAGATGAAACCGGCAGCGACCAGGCCAACGGCGAAAATACCGGCGCTGAAGGTCACGGCTTTCAGACGGCCAAACGGGGTCATGCCGGTGTCGTTGGTCTTGTTCTTGCGCGCCTTGGTGAAGTTGTCGCGCTGCAGGGTCGCCAGCACTTCGCCGATGCTGACGATGTCGCCGGCCAGGTGCGAAGTGATCAGGTGGCGCAGGGTGGAAATGTCCTGCGGCTCGAGGTTCTGGAACTGGCAGCCGGCGCGGCCGGTGGCGCGGTCAAAGGAACGCACCTGCAGTTCAACGTCCATGGCCAGGCCGAGGTTGTCGATGACAAATTGCAGACGCGCCTTGTACACCTCGCCGATGGTCAGCGGCATCTGCCCGGCGTTGAACGCCAGACCGCCAGCCGACAGATCGAGGACCCGCGCTTCGAGCGGAGTCCGGTCAGGGCCGAAGAAACGCAGTTTGGCCGGGATTTTCACGCGAGCGTGCTGGCGCTGGGCTTCGGATTCATGCACTACGTTGACGTTGACGGCGGTATTCATAGGGGCGATTTCCTTGTTAATTCAATAGGAGCGGGTCAGACCATCATCAGCAGCACGGCGACAAAAATGCTGCCGGCGGAGAAGGTCATGGTCCGAGACGACCAGGTGTTGAACCAACGTTGAAAGCTGGCGAGATCACGGGTCAGGGATGTGGGCTGGCGAGTCCAGGATTGTTGGTCGAGGCGGAAGAACACGTAGATCTTCACCAGGGCGCCAACGATCTGGTTGTAATACAGAATCGCCGGGTAAGCAGGGCCGATGCGGTGGCCGGAACACGACAGCAACAGCGTCAGGATCAGGCGGGTGATGCCGATCCACAGCAGGTACACGAGAATGAACGCGGTGCCGTACTTGAAGCTGGCGATCAGTGCGACGGTCAGGCCGAGCAGCGAAGTCCACATCGACACGCGCTGGTCGAACAGCACCACCGAGGTGAACGCGCCGAGGCGGCGGATACCCAGACCCAGTGCACGGGAGTTCTGGCGCAGGTTGTTGCCGTACCAGCGGAACATCAGCTTGCGGCTGGCCTTGATGAAGCTCTTTTCCGGCGGATGTTCAACGGTGTTGATCGCGGCGTCCGGCACGTAGAAGGTGTCGTAACCCAGGCGCATCAGGCTGAACCAGCTCGACTTGTCGTCACCGGTCAGGAACTTGAAGCGGCCCAGACGCCAGTGTTGCAGCGAGTCGCTTTCAACGTCGGCGATGAACTCCGGATTGGTCACCACGGAGGCTTTGAACACCGACATCCGACCGGTCATGGTCAGTACGCGCTTGGACAGGGCCATCGAGCACATGTTGATGTGGCGCTGGGCGAAACGCAGCTTGTGCCATTCGCTCATGATGTAGCCGCCGCGCACTTCGCAGAACTCGTTGGTGGTCAGGCCGCCGACATTGCCGAACAGCTGGAACCACGGCACGGTCTTGCGCACGACGCCTTCGCCTAGCACGGTGTCGCCGTCGATCACGGCCACCACGGCACGGTCGTCCGGCAGGTGGCGGGAGATCGCGCGGAAACCGAAGGCCAGACCATCGCGCTTGCCGGTACCGGGAATACGCACGAAGTCGAGCTTGACTCGCTCCGGCGGATTCATCCGTGCCCACAGCGCCTTGACCAGCAGCTCGTCGGACATTTCCACGATCGAGCAGACAATGGTGGTCGGCAGTTCGCAGTCGATGGCTTCGCGGATCACCGAGCTGTAGACCTGCGCGGTGGTCAGCGCGTCAATACGAAAGCTGGTGACCATCAGAAACACATGCGACGGATCGGCCGCTTTACCCAGCTTGCGGACTTTGCGACGCAAGTGCGGGTAAACGATGTAGAGAAAAATCATGCCGCGCACAAAGTGCGTTGCACCCATCGAGTAGCGCCAGATACCCACGGCGCCAATCAGGAAAATGAAGTCCTTCGACTCGGAGTCGAATGTGGACGTGGGCAGCATCAAGGCCAGGCCCATCAGCAGACTGAGATAAAAAAGCCAGCCGGCTGATTGCAGAAAAAAATGTTTGAGCTTGGTCATAACCGTCATCCGAAGGTAAGGGAAGCTGCAAGTTGCAAGCTTCAAGCTGCAAGCCAATCGCGTTGACTTGCAGCTCGACGCTTGTCGCTTGGGGCTGCGTTACCAGCAAATGCCTTCGGTGCGGCTACCGGCGCTGGTGGGCTTGGACATGAAGCCCACCAGGTCGATGACTTGCTTGCCGTGCGGCGCTTCCTGGGCCAGCGAACGGAATTTCTCGTCGCGGTTGCCGAGGATGATCACGTCGGAGTTGTCGATCACCGAGTCGAAGTCGGAGTTGAGCAGGGACGATACGTGCGGAATCTTCGATTCGATGTAGTCCTTGTTCGCACCGTGGACACGGGCGTATTCGACGTTGCTGTCGTAGATGCTCAGGTCGTAACCCTTGCCGATCAGCATTTCCGCCAGTTCGACCAGCGGGCTTTCGCGCAGGTCGTCGGTGCCGGCCTTGAAGCTCAGACCGAGCAGGGCGACTTTGCGTTTTTCATGGCTTTCAACGATGTCGAAAGCGTTCTGCACTTGCGATTCGTTACTGCGCATCAGCGAGTTGAGCAGCGGTGCTTCGACGTCCAGGGAACCGGCGCGGTAGGTCAGCGCACGCACGTCTTTGGGCAGGCACGAACCGCCGAAGGCGAAGCCCGGGCGCATGTAGTACTGGGACAGGTTCAGGGTCTTGTCCTGGCAGACTACGTCCATCACTTCACGACCATCGACGCCGACGGCTTTGGCGATGTTGCCGATCTCGTTGGCGAAGGTCACTTTGGTCGCGTGCCAGACGTTGCAGGTGTACTTGATCATCTCGGCAACGGCGATGTCCTTGCGGATGATCGGTGCGTCGAGTTCTTCGTACAGCGATTGCAGAACGTCGCCCGACGCGGTATCGAACTCGCCGATGACGGTCATCGGTGGGTGATCGTAGTCGGCAATGGCGGTGGATTCGCGGAGGAATTCCGGGTTGACCGCTACGCCAAAATCGACGCCAGCCTTCTTGCCCGAGCAGTCTTCCAGAATCGGGATGACCACGTTGGCCACGGTGCCTGGCAACACGGTGCTGCGCACGACGATGGTGTGACGGGTGGTTTTTTCACGCAGGACAAAACCGATCTCGCGGCACACGGCCTCGATGTAGTTCAGTTCCAGGTCGCCGTTCTTTTTGCTTGGCGTGCCGACGCAGATCATCGACAGGTCGGTATCACGAATCGCCTCGGCGAAATTGGTCGTACCGCGCAGACGAGCGGTCTGGACTCCCTGTTGCAGCAGTTCGCCCAAGCCCGGTTCTACAATCGGCGATTTGCCGGCGTTAATCATGTCGATCTTGTCTTTGGCAACATCGACGCCAACTACGTCATGGCCCCGTGCAGACAGGCAACCGGCACATACTGCGCCAACGTAACCCAAACCAAATATGCTGATGCGCATCGCAATTACCTCTGTATATATCAGGCCTTAGAGGCCGGAGTTAATGGTGTTCAGCGGTCACTAGTGCACTCGGAAGTGCGGCTTACAGGCGCCACAATGCCGTGTGCAGGCATACAAAGTTCCGAGTGTCTAATAAGTGCACTCAAGATGTGCGCAACTAGGCCTTGTTGTTATGACTTGCCCTGTTATGCAGCCGATCTTCCGTGCGGGAAGACTCTAGTGCAGTCGTGTAGCCTGCTCGACGTCCGGTAGGGAGCCGGTAAATCAAGCAGTTAGGTGCTCAGGCGAGCACGTTTATAGGGGCGCGGCCTTGGCCTTTGTAGGGGATATTAATGGTGCGTATCTCCTGTCCTTCGATTGTTTTGAGACTCGTTAGTCACTCAGGCAAGTTGCTGTGACAACTTGGTTACATGGCTATCAGCTCTGCGTAAGTTATCTCGTACAAACTCGGCGAGAATCGTTACCGGTGGTATGAGCAACGCATTTGGACATAGTTCCAGCCCGCTCATCGTGCCAGCCGAAATTTTTTGAAATATTGATGAAGATGGCACTGGGTGCAAATTGATAGCACTAACGATTTCGCCCTTTAGTTATCGGGGCGAAACCGGGGTCGATAGTTTTGTGCCACTACGGGTGAAAAATTTAAGTGCCACTACTGAAAAAAAACTTCAGTGTCGAGTGAAACTAAAATTAAAAAATAGAGTGTGGTTTTATTGGCGCCATGAAATTGGCGATATGTCGCGAGGGGATTTTGACTTCGGGCGGACTGCACGACTCTTGAGGAAAAGAGTCGTGCAAAGGGCATGCTTTATTCCGGGGCGTGGTCGCGCAAAAACACCAGATTGTCGGGTTTCGATTGCTCGGCGCTGTAGCGATAACCCTGCACATCGAATTGCTTGAGCTGAGCCGGGTCGTTGATCCGTTCCTGGATCACAAAACGGCTCATCAGGCCGCGCGCTTTTTTCGCGTAGAAACTGATGATCTTGTACTGGCCGTTCTTCTGATCCTTGAACTCGGTGTTGATGATCCGCGCCTTCAACGCGCTGCGCTTGACCGCAGAAAAGTATTCGTTGGATGCAAGGTTGAGCAGTACGTCATCGCCTTGCTCGGCCAGCGCTTCGTTCAGCCACTCGCTGATGCGCGTGCCCCAGAACGCATACAGATCCTTGCCACGGGCGTTGGCCAGTTTGGTGCCCATTTCCAGGCGATAGGGTTGCATCAGGTCCAGCGGCCGCAGCAGGCCATAAAGGCCGGAGAGCATGCGCAGGTGTTTTTGCGCGTAATCGAATTGCGCCTCGCTGAAGGACTGCGCATCCAGGCCGGTGTACACATCGCCCTTGAAGGCGAGCAGCGCCTGTTTGGCGTTTTCCGGGGTGAAGGCCGGCGTCCAACTGCCGAAACGCGCGGCATTGAGGCCACCGATCTTGTCGGACACGTGCATCAACTCGCTGATCTGCGCCGGACTCAGCTCGCGCAGCTGCTGGATCAATTCCTGGGAATGGTCGAGGTACTGCGGCTGGGTAAAGCGCTGGGTCGCCGGCGGTGTTTCGTAGTCGAGGGTCTTGGCGGGGGAAATCACCATCAGCATGAAGTCGTCTCCTTTGATCGTGGGGGCGATTCTAGGGGGTTGTCCGGGTTGACTCCAGCTATCAAGCCCATAGGTGATCGACGGCTTAACTCAAACCCCTTGTGGGAGCGAGCCTGCTCGCGAAAGCGGATTTACATGATCGTTCCCACGCTCCGCGTGGGAATGCAGCCCGTGACGCTCTGCGTCACAGTCGTCGGACGCGGAGCGTCCGGGGAGGCGTTACCACGCAGAGCGTGGGAACGATCATCCGTGGCTGAGGGGGAACAGGACAGGATCAGCTATAGTGCCGCGCGGGTTTTGTTATGGAGACATCCCTTTGCGCATTGTTCTTATATTCACCGCGTGGCTGCTGAGCTTCGGCGCCATGGCGGCGCCCGGCGACGCGGCGACGCTGGATCGCACGACCTGGCCGGAACAGCTCAGCAATCCGACGCTGTTCGACGTCGCGTCGCGGGCGGAAATTCTCATGTTCGCTCGCGGCCTGCTCGGCACCGAGTCCATCGACGAGGCGGCACTGGCCCAGCGCCTGGGCCTGCGCACGGTCAATATCGATGCGGTCAATCAGCTGCGCCAGCGCCTCTGGCAGCGCTTGCTCGCCAACTACAACCACGCCCAGCAAAGCTGCGATCAGGACGCCTCGTTCTGCTTCCTCGTCGAAGACCTGCCGACCCTGCGCGAGCAGGCGGCCAAGTTCGTCGTCAGCGACGACAGTTACTACACCAAATGGGCCGAGCCGAGCCGGATCTTCCATCTGCAGTACCTCGACGAGCTGATGCGCAAGGCCGCGCTGTCGCCGCAAACCAGTAATGAATTCGATCGTTTCGGCGACTACGAGCGCAACGGCGACGACATGCACGACCGGCTGTTTCTGCTGACGTTCGACAGCGCCGCCAACGTGCAACCGGACAACACCGACTGGCTGACCGAATACCTGCGCAAGTCCAATCTGAGCGGGACATTCTTTGTCTTGGGCAAGGATATTCAGGCGCGACTCACCGGCCGTTCGGTCAGCAGTCTGCAGGCGAGTTTCTCCCGGCAGTGCGTGGGCGTGCAGGGCTGGGAGTTCCGCTCCCACAGCCATTGGCAGGACTGGCAGGATTCGGTGCGACGCAGCGCCGATCTGGTGAAGAACAAACTGCCGGAAAACTACGTGCCGCTATTCCGGCCGCCGGATGGCCAGCGCCGCAGTGACGCGCAGGGTTTTTTCAATAGCCAGGGCCTGCAAGTGGCACTGTGGGACATCGATGCCCAGGACGGTGCCGGCAAACTCAAAGGCCCGGCCAGCGCGCAGCGGGTGCTGACCCTGATGCTGTTGTGGCGGCACGGGGTGATCAATTTCAACATGAAACAGGATGCGGTGAAGACGTCCTTGCCGTGGCTGATCACCCAGACTGCGCAGAGCGGCATCGGTTGGGAAGACTGTCAGGACGCGTTTCGTTGAGAAACGACAAAAAGCCCGGAAACATTGGGCTTGGGGTAATTTTCAGGAGGAATTCGATGCAGGCGGACTTCCGACTTTAGCGGGGTACGGGGAGTCCGCCAAGGGCTTTTCGTCACTCTGCAAAATAAACTTAAAAAAACCGTCAAAGTGCTTTTTTATGTCATCGGTTTTGGAGTATTA
This sequence comes from Pseudomonas sp. H26/SER47-MNA-CIBAN-0231, assembly GCF_040310465.1. Lineage (NCBI taxonomy): Bacteria > Pseudomonadati > Pseudomonadota > Gammaproteobacteria > Pseudomonadales > Pseudomonadaceae > Pseudomonas > Pseudomonas sp. H26/SER47-MNA-CIBAN-0231. The sequence goes on from NZ_JBEOPW010000011.1 coordinate 96,976, forward strand.
CGAAGACAGACCGCCGAAACCTGCAACACAGGTGGCGTCTTCCCAGACTCCTATTGTGTGCAGTTCATCCAGGCCCTCGTGGATGAATTCGGCAGTCACCTCGAGGCGCAGCACTGTCAAGGTATTGCGTCGAATGGCTCCCACAAAGGTGACCGAGTATGGATGATCACGGACGCAGCCCTTCCTCCAACCAGCCAATCCTGTATGTACTCGATACCAACGTATTGATTCACGATCCAAATGCCCTGCTGAATTTCGAAGAACACCACGTCGCCATCCCGATGACCGTGCTGGAAGAGCTGGACAAGCTCAAGAGCGGCCATCACAGCGTGGCCGCCGAATGCCGTCAGGCGATCCGCCTGATCGACAAGACCCTGGGCGATGCGTCCCCCGAGGACGTCGAACTCGGTGTGCCGATCCAGCGCGGCAAGGGCGGGCCAAAGGGCTTGCTGTCAATTCTGATGAGCAAGCAGGCCGAGTCGAATCTGATTCTTCCCGAGCACCTGAACGACAACAAAATCATCAACCAACTGATTGATCTGCACACCCGCGATCCGCAGAAACCGGTGGTGCTGGTCACCAAAGACATCAACATGCGCCTCAAGGCGCGCGCCTGTGGCATCGACGCCGAGGACTACAGCACCGACCAGTTGGTCGATGACGTGTCCCTGCTGCCCAACGGCTACCACAACATGACCGGCTCCTTCTGGGACCGCGTGAGCAAGGTCGAAACCCGTCAGGACCACGGCCGCACCTGGCATCAGGTGCAACTGATCGACAACCTGCCGGCCGTGCACATCAACGAGTTCATCATCGACGAGCAGGGCTTTGTCGGCTGGATCAAGGAAATCCAGGAAGACCGCCTGCTGATCCTCGACCTGCATCAGGAACCGCTGCTGCATCAGGAGGCCTGGGGCCTGAAGCCGCGCGACATCTATCAGAGTCTGGCGCTGTATGCGTTGCTTGACCCGGACATTCATCTGGTCAACCTGTCCGGCGCCGCCGGTTCCGGTAAAACCATTCTGGCGCTGGCCGCTGCGATCGAGCAGACCATGGTCAGCAAACGTTATCGCCGCATCATCGCCACCCGCAGCGTGCAGGGCCTGGACCAGGAAATCGGCTTCCTGCCCGGCACCGAAGCGGAAAAAATGGAGCCTTGGCTGGGCGCCATCACCGACAACCTCGAAGCCTTGCACATGGATGACGAAAACACCCATGGCAGCGTCGACTACATCCTCAGCAAAGTGCCGTTGCAGTTCAAATCGCTCAACTACATTCGCGGTCGCAGCTTCCAGCAAAGCCTGATCCTGATCGACGAATGCCAGAACCTCACGCCGCACCAGATGAAAACCATCATCACCCGTGCCGGCGCCGGTTCCAAAGTGGTGTGCCTGGGCAACCTGGCGCAGATCGACACCCCTTACCTGTCCGCGACCAGCTCCGGGCTGACCTACCTGACCGAACGCTTCAAGGATTTCCCCAACGGTGTGCACATCACCCTGCAAGGGGTGCCTCGCTCGATCCTGGCCGAATACGCCGAATCGCATCTGTAACCCTTCACCCAAACCGGGCGGCCCTTAAAGCCGCCCGGTTTTTTTATGGATAAATGCATGTCTCCTGTGGGAGCGAGCCTGCTCGCGAATGCGATGTATCAGTCGACATCTATGGTGAATCTGAATCCGCTTTCGCGAGCAGGCTCGCTCCCACAGGGGGCAACGGTGATTTCATAATCAGTGATGCGGATATCTGACCCACAGGTTTACAATCCACGCTCCTGATCAGGAGTAATCCCGTGCTGACTCATCTCGATTCCCAAGGTCGCGCCAACATGGTCGACGTCACTGAAAAAGCCGTGACGTTCCGTGAAGCGACCGCTCAAGCGCTGGTGCGCATGCTCCCTGAAACCCTGCAGATGATCGTCAGCGGCGGCCACCCCAAGGGCGATGTGTTCGCCGTGGCGCGCATTGCCGGGATTCAGGCGGCGAAGAAAACCAGCGATCTGATTCCCCTGTGCCATCCGCTGATGCTGACTGGCGTCAAAGTCGAACTCAGCGCCGAGGGTGAGGACAGCGTGCGTATCGTCGCGCGCTGCAAGTTGTCCGGGCAGACCGGTGTCGAGATGGAAGCGCTGACCGCCGCCAGTGTCGCTGCCCTGACCATTTACGACATGTGCAAAGCCGTCGACCGTGGCATGACCATCGAAAGCGTGCGTCTGCTGGAGAAAGTCGGCGGCAAGAGCGGCCACTTCCAGGCGGAGCAGCCATGAAACTGACCGTGAAGTTTTTTGCCCGCTACCGTGAAGCGCTGGGCGTGGATTCGGTTGCGGTTGAAGGCGATTTCGCCACCGTCGATGACGTTCGCACACTGTTGGCGCAACGTGATGGCGCCGAAGTGCTGAGCGAGCAGAACCTGATGTGCGCACGTAACGAAGACCTCTGCCAGCTCGACGAGCCGGTGGTCGATGGCGACGAAGTGGCGTTTTTCCCCACCGTGACCGGAGGCTGAGCATGGCGATTCGCGTGCAGGCCACGCCGTTCGATCCGGGCGCTGAAGTCAATGCGATGCACGCGGCCAATGTCGGCGTTGGCGCGGTGGTGAGCTTTGTCGGTTACGTGCGCGACTTCAACGACGGTCTCGACGTGGCCGGGATGTTCCTCGAGCATTATCCGGGCATGACCGAAAAAGCCCTCGGCAAGATCGCCGTCGAAGCCGAGCAGCGCTGGCCGCTGTTGAAACTGGAAGTGCTGCACCGCATCGGCGCGCTGGAGCCGGGCGAACCGATCGTCTTCGTCGGCGCCGCCAGCGCCCACCGCCAGGCCGCATTCGATGCCTGCGCCTTCGTCATGGACTACCTGAAAACCCGCGCGCCGTTCTGGAAGAAAGAAAACACCAGCGATGGACCACGTTGGGTCGAAGGGCGTGACAGTGATCATGCCGCCGCTGATCGCTGGAAAAAGTAATTCCTGTAGCGCCCCTCAGTACGCCTTCGCGAGCAAGCTCGCTCCCACATTGGATCTGTGTCGTTCACAAATCCAATGTGGGAGCGAGCTTGCTCGCGAAGGGGCCATCTGTAACGGCAAAAACCTCGCAGACACTCTCTTCTCGCGGATTGACGGTTTGTACCTATAAGTCCAATATGGATTTCCAGGTACAAAAAAAGCTTCAATCCTGCCGCTCGTAGCTCCCCGCTAGCAGCTGCTCTTCTTCATCTTGCCAAACCAACAACAACCCGCGAGAGAATGAACAATGAAGAAACTCCCCCTCATCACCGGCCTTGCCTTCAGCTTGCTGGCTTTTACCAGCACCTTTGCCGCCGAGAAAACCTTGCGCATCGGCATCGAAGCGGCCTATCCGCCGTTCGCTTCGAAAACCGATAAAGGTGAAATCGTCGGTTTCGACTACGACATCGGCAATGCCCTGTGTGCGCAGATGAAGGTCAAGTGCGTGTGGGTTGAAGGTGAGTTCGACGGGCTGATTCCTTCGCTGAAAGTGAAGAAGATCGACATGGCGCTGTCGTCGATGACCATCAACGAAGATCGCAAGAAGTCGGTGGATTTCAGCCACAAGTACTATTTCACTTCTTCGCGTCTGGTCATGAAGGAAGGCGCTACCGTCGATGATCAGTACGCCAGCCTCAAAGGCAAGAACGTCGGCGTGCAGCGCGCGACCACCACCGATCGTTATGCCACCGAGGTGTTCGAACCCAAGGGCATCAACGTCAAGCGCTACAGCAACAACGAAGAAATCTACATGGACCTGGCGGCGGGGCGCCTTGATGCGATTTTCGCCGATACCATTCCGCTTAACGACTTTCTGTCGATGCCGCGCGGCAAGGGTTATGCGTTTGTCGGGCCAGAGCTGAAGGATCCGAAGTATGTGGGCGAGGGTGCGGGGATTGCCGTGCGCAAGGGCAATGCTGAGCTGGTCAGCCAGTTGAACAGCGCCATCGACGGGATTCGCGCGAATGGCGAGTACCAGAAGATTTCCGAGAAGTATTTCAAGACCGATATCTACGGCGATTGATCAAGCGCTTTCGCGAGCAGGCTCGCTCCCACAGGGGTAACGCATTCCAAATGTGGGAGCGAGCCTGCTCGCGAAGAGGCCAGCGCTAGCGATGCAAATCTTCAGCCCTTCAATTCCTTCAAATGCTTGTACACCGTCGCCCGCCCCATGTTCAGCACATTGGCCACGTAGTTCGAGGCGCTCTTGCCCTTGAACGCGCCCTCGGCGTGCAGCGCCAGCACCAGTTCGCGTTTGTGGTCACGGGTCAGCAGATTCAGGCTCAACTGCCGCTCGCGCAGCCAGGCGTGGAGGAAGGTGTTGATGCGCTCCTGCCAGTCATCACGGAACAGCGAGTCCGGCTGCGGAATCAGCTTGCTCGGCGAGAGAAACAGATCCAGCGCCGCCTTGGCGTTCTCGAACAGGGAAATATTCAGATTGATGCACAGCACCGCCAGCGGACGACCTTCGCTGTCACGCAGCACGGTACTCAGGCTGCGAATTTTCTGGCCATCCCAGTTGAGCTTTTCGTACGGGCCGATGTTCCTGTCGCTGACATCCTCGCTGAGCATGTCTTCCAGCGACGAGTCGTCGCCGATCTCGCGCTTGGACAGGTTGTTGGCGATGTAGTCGACCTTCTGCGTGCGCAGGTCGTGCAGCACCACCTCGGCATGGGGAAAGAACAGCGTGGCGATGGCGTCGGCGATGGCGCGGAAGTTATCCAGCGCCGGGTCGAATTCGGGGGCAGTCATGACAGTGGAGCTCCAGGCAGCGTCAGCGCCCCTTGTGCCGGGGCGCTGCGAGTGTGCCGCAATCTTTTCGACGAGTCGATGCGATCAAGCCAGTCGGGCCGGGGAGAGCATGGCGCTGTCCAGACCGAATTGATGCAGGTGCTCAGGGAATGGCTCGCCGCGCACCAGCGCCGCACTGGCTTGGCCCATCGCCGGCGACGTCTGGATGCCGTAGCCACCCTGCGCGGCGACCCAGAACAGCCCCGGCACCTGCGGATCGAAGCCGCTGAGCAAATCACCGTCAGCAACGAAACTGCGCAGGCCTGCCCACGTGCGGGTCGGGCGGCGGATGGTCAGCGTGGTGGCCTCTTCGATCTGATAGATGCCCATGGCGATGTCGAGTTCTTCCGGCTGCACGTCGTGCGGTTCGACCGGATCGGCGTTGGCCGGCGAGCCGAGAAACATGCCGGCGTCGGGCTTCATGTAGAAGGATTCGTCGAGGCTGACCAGCATTGGCCAGTGATGAGTGTCCACGCCTTCCGGGCCGGCAAAGATAAATGCGGCGCGGCGCTTCGGTTGCAGCCCCAGCGGCTGCGCTCCGGCCAGGGTAGCGATCTTGTCGGCCCAGGCACCGGCGGCGTTGATGAGCACCGGTGCGCTGAATGTCTCGCCGTTGGTCTGCACGATCCACAGGCCATCGGCATCGCGGCTCAAGCCAAGCACCTCGCAATCGGTGCGGACTTCGCCGTGATTGCGCCGAATGCCGCGCAGGTAGCCTTGATGCAGCGCGTCGGTGTCGATGTCGCAGGCCGATGGGTCGTAGATCGCGCCGTGGACTTTGTCCCGGCGCAGGATCGGCAGGCGCGCGCAGGCTTCGTCGGCGCTGAGCAGTTGCATCTGCGGCACCGTGGCTTTGGCGCTGAGGTATTGGTTGTTCAGTTCGGCGGGATCTCCGATGAAGTCGACGGTCATTTCGCCGCGCGGGGTCAGCAGCGGGTGCTCGCAGAAGCCGCTCGGAGGGCTGTCGAAAAACGCGCGGCTGGCCTGAGTCAGTGCGCGGACCTGTGCGGTGCCGTAGGCGGCGGTGTACAGCGCGGCGGAGCGACCGGTGGAGTGATAGCCGGGATGGGTTTCACGCTCGAGCACGATCACTTTGCCGTGCGGCGCCAGCCAGAACCCGGTAGAAGCGCCGGCAATCCCGCCGCCGATGATGATGAAATCTGCGTGGCTCATGTAGGTCTCCAGTGGGTACGCAATATCAAGGCGTTCGCTAGTCCCTTGTGGGAGCGAGCCTGCTCGCGAAGCGGTGTATCAGTCGACATCTTCGGTGAATGTCAGTCCGCATTCGCGAGCAGGCTCGCTCCCACAGGGGATTTTTGGCGTTAGTGGGTTAAGTGATAAACCGCATTGGCGAGGGCGATGTCTTCCAGGCCCAAGCCGATTGAACGGAAAAACACGTGGCGGTCGTAACCCGGGCGCTGCACTTTTTCGCTGAGCAAGTCGGCGAGGTCGCCAACAATCGAATCCTTGCTCCAGCCATGCTGTTCGGCGGCAATCAGCATCTCACCTGCCGAACCCGGCGTGGTCTGACGATAGTCGCAGAACACCTGCATGTCGTTGAGGCTTTGCGGCGGTACTTCATGGGCGCGCGGGGCGTTGGTGCTGATCGAGGTGATCAGCGCCGGTTTGTGCAGTTGCGCCGGATCGATCACCGGCCCGGCAGACGAGGTGCAGAGCATGATCACGTCAGCATTGGAGAGGGCGGTCTCGCGGCTGTCGGCAATCTTCAGTGACGGCGCGATGGACTTCAACACAGTCTGTGTTTCCACATCTTCCAGCAGCGATGGCGAATACAGGCTGATGCTCTGCCAGTCGCGCAGCGCCTTGGCATAATGCAGATGCGCCTGAGCTACCTTGCCGCTGCCGATGATTGCCAGTCGCTGGGCGTCCAACGGGGCGAGGGCGTCGACCGCCACTGCCGTGGTCGCGGCGGTGCGCGCGGTGGTCAGTTCGCCGGCATCACAGAGCAGCAGCGGTTGGCCGGTTTTCATCGACATCAACAATGTCCATGCCGTCACCAGCGCACCCTGCTCACGGACGATGTACGGCGAAGTCTTCACTCCGTATACGCCGTCCTCAGCCAGCACGCCCAGATAATTGATGAAGTCGCCTGCGCCCTTGGGGAACTCGACCCATTGCTGCGCCGGCTGCACGGCGTTACCGGCCGCCAGATCCCGGAACAGCTTGCGCAGGATTTGCGGAACATCGATACGCGCCAATAGCTCATGGGCCTGGGCTTGATCGATCACATAAGGCGTACTGGACATTTCGCGCTCCGAAACTAAACTTATTTTTCCATTATGGACTTTTAGTTCTGGCGAGCAACCATCGGGCATAAAAAAAGCGCAGTCCGTTTCCGGCTGCGCTTTTTCATTTCGTGACGCTTACTGCGGGCGCTTGCGCTCAACTGCGCGCAGCAGATGCGTCGGCGGCGTTTCGCAGCTGATCTTGCGACCGAGTTTTTCTTCGATGGACGGCAACTGATAGGAGTCGTCCTCGCCAGCGAAGCTGATCGACACACCGTCAGCGCCGGCGCGACCGGTACGGCCGATACGGTGCACGTAGTCGTCCGGCACTTCCGGCAGGGTGAAGTTGATCACGTGGCTGATGCCGTCGATGTGAATGCCGCGACCGGCAACATCGGTGGCCACCAGCACGCGAATCTTGCCTTCGCGGAAACCTTCCAGAGTCTTGATGCGCTTGTGCTGCGGTACGTCGCCGGACAGCTGCGCAGCGTTGATGCCGTCACGCACCAGGCGCTCTTCGATGCGGCGTACTTCGTCCTTGCGGTTGGCAAACACGATGACCCGCTCCCAACCGTTGTCGTTGACCAGGTTATAGAGCAGTTTGTATTTGTCGGCAGCGGCCACGGCGTAGATGTGCTGCTCGACGTTCTCGTTGGCGACGTTGGTGATTTCGATTTCGACGATGGCCGGGTCGGTGGTCCATTGCTTGGCCAGATTCATCACGTCTTCGGTGAAGGTTGCGGAGAACAGCAAAGTCTGGCGTTCGGACTTCGGCGGGGTCTGGCGAATGATCTGCCGTACCTGTGGGATGAAACCCATGTCGAGCATGCGGTCGGCTTCGTCCAGGACCATTACTTCAACCATGTCCAGATGCACGTCGCCGCGCTGGTTGAAGTCGAGCAGGCGGCCCGGCGTGGCGACGAGGATGTCGCAATGACGTGCTTCGAGGTGCTTGAGCTGTTTGTCGAAGTCCATGCCACCGACGAAGGTCATGACGTTGAGGCCGGTGTACTTGGTCAGGTCAGCGGCGTCCTTGGCGATCTGCACCACCAGCTCACGGGTCGGCGCGATGATCAGCGCGCGCGGTTCGCCCATGTAGCGCTCTTTCGGCGGCGGAGTCTGCAGCAACTGGGTGATGATCGAGATCAGGAACGCGGCGGTCTTGCCGGTGCCGGTCTGCGCGCGGCCAATGGCGTCTTTGCCGGCGAGGGTGAAACCCAGCACCTGCGCCTGGATCGGCGTGCAGTACGGAAAGCCCAGGTCCTGGATGGCGTGCATCAGTTCCGGAGCAAGCTTGAAATCGTGAAAGCGGGTTTTGCCTTCCTGCGGCTCGACGACGAAGTCTTCGAGTTTCCATGGAATGACCGGTGCCTTGGGCTTCGGTTCGCGACGTGGCCTGGCCGGTTTCGGCGCTTCGCTGGGTGCAGGCTCTACGGCAATTGGCGCTGGCGCAGCGGGTATTTCTTCTGGCTTCGGTGCGGCTGCGGGAGCGGGGCGGTCGGCCTGCGGGGCATCGGTGCGATGACCGGGGGCGTGCGACGGCGCACTGGGAACTGGCGCGAGCTGCTCAGCCTCGCTTTTACCGAACATCTTCTTGAGTGCTTTGAGCACGGTCATCTCATCAGTTGGTTAAGGAATGTACGCCGGCCAGTGTAATGCAAGAATCGGGCGCGGCGTAGTAGGAGGGATCAATGGGCGGGCATTGCTCGCAAATCAGCGCAGGCGTTCGCTCAGCCAGACGCCGACGTCGCGGATCTCTTCAGGTAACACTTCGTGCTCCATTGGGTATTCCTGCCATGTCACGGTGACACCATGCTTCACCAAATGCTCATAGGCAGTGCGCCCCATCGAGTTCTGCACCACGCCATCGAACTGCCCGTGCAGACACAGCACCGGAATACGCTGCTGACTGGCGGATAACTCCAGTTCGTCGCTGAATGTCGGTGCGTACGTCGACAGCGCCAGCACCCCGGCCAACGGTCCCTGCCATTTAAGGAATGCGGTGTGCAGCACCACTGCGCCGCCCTGGGAAAACCCGGCAAGAAAAATCCGCGAGGCGTCTATTCCGCTGGCGCGCTCGTTTTCGATCAGCTCGATGATGCGCTCTGCCGACGCCTCCAGTTCGTCGCGATCGATCGCCCGGGCCGGGCTCATGGCCTTGATGTCGTACCAGCTGGGCATGGCATATCCGCCATTTATCGTCACTGGACGGGTCGGGGCCTGCGGCAGCACAAAGCGCGTGCTCAACAGACTTTCCTGCAATGCCTCGGCTACCGGCAGGAAGTCGTAACGGTCGGCGCCGAGGCCGTGCAGCCAGATCACGCAGGCGTCTGCGGGCTTAACAGGCTGAAGAATCAAGGGCTCGGTCATGTCTGCTCCAAAAATGTGCGGGCGCTCACAATGAGTGCGTGATTGAAGTGCGCGCCCGGTTGATCCGTTAACAAGATGTCGCAAGGTTACAAGTTTAGCTATTGACGTGTCGCGCAATCACTTTCGCAAGCGGTGTGGTACGGCGTTTGCTATGGAGCTTTGCGTACGAAGCATCCGTTGCGCGGCGGTAACACTATCAGTGTCAGTCGCGCGATGGGATAGCAACGAATCCGGTGATGGATGTTCGCCAATGGCCGCTACGGGCTTAGCGAACGTGAAAGGGCTACAGCCCGTTCGGCCGATTGGTGAGAAGTGAGTGATCCATGATGTGGATTTTCTCCTACTAGACTCATAGCGAAGGTCTTACGTCGGTTGACCCCAAAAAAAGCCAACACGGGTCAACAACGCCTCAAAAGGGTGCGACAGGACTCAAGCTCCGACACAACAAGAGCAAAACTGGAGGTTTGAATGAAGATGTTGAAATCCACTCTGGCGGTCGTGACTGCTGCAGCAGTACTCGGCGTCAGCGGGTTCGCTCAGGCGGGTGCAACCCTGGATGCGGTACAGAAAAAAGGTTTCGTGCAGTGTGGCGTGAGCGACGGTCTGCCGGGCTTCTCGGTACCGGATGCGACCGGCAAGATCCTCGGCATCGATGCTGACGTCTGCCGCGCTGTGGCGGCAGCCGTTTTCGGCGACGCCAACAAGGTCAAGTTCAGCCAGTTGAACGCCAAGGAGCGCTTCACCGCGCTGCAATCCGGCGAGATCGACATCCTGTCGCGCAACACCACCATGACCAGTTCCCGTGACGCGGGCATGGGCCTGAAATTCCCGGGCTTCATCACCTACTACGACGGCATCGGCTTCCTGGTGAACAACAAGCTGGGCGTGAAAAGTGCCAAAGAGCTCGACGGCGCGACCATCTGCATCCAGGCCGGTACCACCACCGAACTGAACGTTTCCGACTACTTCCGTGGCAACGGTCTGAAATACACCCCGATCACCTTCGACACCTCCGATGAAAGCGCCAAGTCGCTGGAATCCGGTCGTTGCGACGTGCTGACCTCCGACAAGTCCCAGCTGTTCGCCCAGCGCAGCAAGCTGGCCTCGCCGAAGGACTACGTGGTGCTGCCGGAAACCATTTCCAAAGAACCATTGGGCCCGGTCGTACGTAACGGCGACGACGAGTGGCTGGCGATCGTGCGTTGGGTCGGCTACGCGCTGCTCAATGCCGAAGAAGCCGGCATCACTTCGAAGAACGTCGAAGCTGAAGCCAAGTCCACCAAGAACCCGGACGTAGCCCGTATGCTCGGCGCTGACGGCGAGTACGGCAAAGACCTGAAACTGCCGAAAGACTGGGTTGTGCAGATCGTCAAGCAAGTCGGCAACTACGGCGAAATCTTCGAGAAAAACCTCGGCAAGAGCACTCCGCTGGAAATCGACCGTGGCCTGAACGCCCTGTGGAACAACGGCGGCATTCAGTACGCACCACCAGTGCGCTAATGGTTCTATCGCCCGGCGGGCCAACCGCCGGGTGATGTTCTTGTTCCATTTCTTCCGGGGCACTTCATGCAAAATTCAATCGGCGCACCAAAGCAGAGGCTCAGCCTCAGCGATCCACGAGTGCGTGCGTGGCTATTCCAGATCATCACCGTTGTGGCGGTGGTCTCGCTTGGCTGGTACCTGTTCGACAATACGCAAACCAACCTTCAGCACCGGGGCATCACCTCCGGCTTCAGCTTTCTGGAGCGCAGTGCCGGATTCGGCATCGCTCAAACCCTGATCGACTACACCGAAGCGGACAGTTACGCGCGGGTGTTTGTCATCGGCCTGCTCAACACCTTGTTGGTGACCTTTATCGGCGTGATCCTGGCGACGATTCTCGGTTTCATCGTCGGCGTGGCGCGGCTGTCGCAGAACTGGATCATCGCCAAACTGGCGACGGTGTATGTGGAAGTATTCCGCAACATTCCGCCGCTGCTGCAGATCCTGTTCTGGTACTTCGCGGTGTTCCTGACCATGCCGGGGCCGCGCAACAGCCACAACTTCGGCGACACCTTCTTCGTCAGCAGCCGTGGCCTGAACATGCCGGCCGCACTCGCTGCCGACGGTTTCTGGGCGTTCGTGATCAGCATCGTCCTGGCCATTGTCGGCATCGTGCTGATGTGCCGCTGGGCCAACAAGCGCTTCGAAGAAACCGGCGTACCGTTCCACAAGTTCTGGACCGGCCTGGCAATTGCGCTGGTGATCCCGACCCTGTGCGCGCTGATCTTCGGCGCTCCGCTGCACTGGGAAATGCCCGAGCTCAAGGGCTTCAACTTTGTCGGCGGCTGGGTGTTGATCCCGGAACTGCTGGCGTTGACCCTGGCGCTCACCGTGTACACCGCAGCGTTCATCGCCGAAATCGTGCGTTCCGGGATCAAGTCGGTCAGCCACGGCCAGACCGAAGCGGCGCGTTCGCTTGGCCTGCGCAACGGCCCGACCCTGCGCAAAGTGATCATCCCGCAAGCCCTGCGCGTGATCATTCCGCCGCTGACCAGCCAATACCTGAACCTTGCGAAGAACTCCTCGCTGGCCGCCGGTATCGGTTACCCGGAAATGGTTTCGCTGTTCGCCGGCACCGTGCTCAACCAGACCGGGCAGGCTATCGAAGTGATTGCCATCACCATGAGCGTGTACCTGGCGATCAGTATCAGCATTTCCCTGCTGATGAACTGGTACAACAAGCGCATTGCGCTGATCGAGCGGTAAGGAAAAGCGCATGAGTACTCATACTTTCAAACCCGACATGCCTCCACCGAACAGCAGCATCGGCGTGGTGGCGTGGATGCGCGCAAACATGTTCTCCAGCTGGCTCAACACCCTGCTGACGCTGTTTGCGTTCTACCTGATCTACCTGGTCGTGCCACCGATCCTCAGCTGGGCGATCGTCGATGCCAACTGGGTCGGCACCACCCGCGCCGACTGCACCAAGGAAGGCGCCTGCTGGGTGTTCATTCAGCAGCGCTTCGGCCAGTTCATGTACGGCTATTATCCGACCGAACTGCGCTGGCGCGTCGACCTGACCGTGTGGCTGGCGGTCATTGGCGCAGCACCGCTGTTCATCTCGCGCGTGCCGCGTAAAGCGGTGTACGGCCTGAGCTTCCTGGTGCTGTACCCGATCATTGCCTTCACTTTGCTGCATGGCGGTTTCGGAATGACCACCGTGCCGACCAGCCAGTGGGGCGGCCTGATGCTGACCCTGGTGATCGCCACCGTCGGCATCGCCGGAGCATTGCCGCTGGGCATCGTACTGGCGCTGGGGCGACGTTCGAACATGCCGGCGATTCGTGTGGTCTGCGTGACCTTCATCGAGTTCTGGCGCGGCGTGCCGTTGATCACGGTGCTGTTCATGTCGTCGGTAATGCTGCCGCTGTTCCTGCCTGAAGGCATGAACTTCGACAAGCTGCTGCGGGCGCTGATCGGCGTGATCCTGTTCCAGTCGGCCTACGTCGCCGAAGTGGTGCGCGGTGGTCTGCAAGCGATTCCCAAAGGGCAGTACGAAGCGGCTGCAGCGATGGGCCTCGGTTACTGGCGTTCGATGGGCCTGGTGATTCTGCCGCAAGCCCTGAAGCTGGTGATCCCGGGCATCGTCAACACGTTCATTGCGCTGTTCAAGGACACCAGCCTGGTGATCATCATCGGTCTGTTTGACCTGCTCAACAGCGTCAAGCAAGCCGCCGCCGACCCGAAATGGCTGGGCATGGCCACCGAAGGCTACGTGTTCGCCGCCCTGGTGTTCTGGATTTTCTGTTTTGGTATGTCGCGCTATTCCATGCATCTGGAACGCAAGCTCGACACTGGCCACAAGCGTTAGGAGTTCTCTGTAAATGAGCGAAGCAATCAAAAAGCCTGTGGGTCCGGAAGGCATTATCCAGATGCAGGGCGTGAACAAGTGGTACGGCCAGTTTCACGTACTCAAGGACATCAACCTCAACGTCAAACAGGGCGAGCGCATCGTCCTGTGCGGCCCGTCGGGTTCCGGTAAATCGACCACGATTCGTTGCCTGAATCGTCTGGAAGAACACCAGCAGGGGCGCATCGTCGTCGATGGCGTGGAACTGACCAACGACCTCAAGCAGATCGAAGCGATCCGTCGCGAAGTCGGCATGGTGTTCCAGCACTTCAACCTGTTCCCGCACCTGACCATTCTGCAGAACTGCACCCTGGCGCCGATGTGGGTGCGCAAGATGCCCAAGCGCAAGGCCGAAGAAATCGCCATGCATTACCTGGAGCGCGTACGCATTCCGGAGCAGGCGCACAAGTATCCGGGGCAACTGTCCGGCGGTCAGCAACAGCGTGTGGCGATCGCCCGCGCCTTGTGCATGAAGCCGAAAATCATGCTGTTCGACGAACCGACTTCAGCGCTTGATCCGGAAATGGTGAAAGAGGTTCTGGACACCATGATCGGTCTGGCCGAAGACGGTATGACCATGCTCTGCGTGACCCACGAAATGGGCTTTGCCCGCACCGTGGCCAACCGCGTGATCTTCATGGACAAGGGCGAAATCGTTGAGCAGGCCGCGCCGAACGATTTCTTCGACAATCCGCAGAATGATCGGACGAAGTTGTTCTTGAGTCAGATTTTGCATTGATGCCCGTCAGGCACTGAAACAAACCCGGACTCAGTTCCGGGTTTGTTTTATCTGGGCTCATCTGGCCAGAACAGATTCCCGCTCCGGGTAACGAGTTTCAAGAAGCTGTTTGAGACCGTCGTCTGTGTGAAGTGCCTGAATTTCCTCTAGCAGTTCGGGATGACGATCCAGAAGCCGCATCAGTGTGAACAACGGCTGCGGCGGAGCCAGTTCGCCGCGTTCATATCGTGAAAACGCATTATGCCCACCTCCTGACAGCCACTTCACCGCACTTCTTTGAGTGAGATGGAGCTTTCGGCGAATACGCTTCATTTCGGTACCGATCAGCCCAAGTACGTCTTCGAGTAATTGATCGCCGGCATCTACGTAGCGCTCGGCACTGTCGGTACCACTGTCAAAAATGATTTCGCCACAGACCCTGCACTCCCAGCCGGCGAGAAGGTGTACGGGCCGCGAAAACTGTTTGTAATTGACGTCGAGACTGCGATCTTGAAAGTGGTGCATTGCGTGTTCGGTGCCGCAACTCAGGCATTGCCTCTTGCTCATGTGTTTTTCTCCTTGAAGGAGATCACCGGAGAACCACCGCTGGTGCAGTAGGTCACTTTGATGTAGATCTCCCGATTTCGAAACGATACGTGATAGACGTCGTGCCAGTTCCGATGGTTGGAATAAGAGGTCATGGATTTGTAGAGCATCCGCCGCTCAAGCGTTGCCACAACCTGCATCATCACTTTCCAGGACATGCCCATGTCCCGGCCTGTCTCAAGTGCATAACGTGTAAAGGCTTCTTTGCCTCGTCTGATTACTTCGGCCTTCACGACTGCCAAGTCGTAATGGGATGTGTTCTTTTCCATAAGAAGCCAAAACCCTGTCCCTGAAATTACCCTTAAAGGGTAATTTTGACCAATCGAAAATGCCGCTCCATGTGTCTCCGATTGACCCTAGGTGGTTGCCGTCCTACATGGGTCTGACTAACATGTCGGAAAATTCATCCTATGATTGGATGAAAAGGCGAGGCTCATGTCTGAAATTTCCCCTTTGATCAAGCGATCCCTGGTCGATCAGGCATTGGATCAACTGCGTCAGCGCATCAACAGCGGTGCGTGGCAGGTCGGCGAGCGGCTGCCGACCGAGCCTGAGCTGTGCGCCGAGCTGGGTATCAGCCGCAACACGGTGCGTGAGGCGATGCGTGTTCTGGCGTTCTCGGGATTGATCGAAATTCGCCAGGGCGACGGCAGTTATCTTCGTGCGCTGGTCGACCCGCTCGACACACTTAAAGCGCTATCGCGTTGTTCGCTGGAGCAGGCCCGGGAGACCCGGCACATCCTTGAAGTCGAGGCCATCGGCCTGGCGGCGTTGCGTCGTACCGATGAGGATCTGGCGGCGCTGCGTGAAGCGCTCGGCACCAGCGGCAGCCATTACCACGGCGATCTCGACACCTATATCGCCTGCGATCTGGTGTTCCATCGCCGACTGGTCGATGCTGCGCACAACCCCACCCTCAGCGAGTTGTATCGCTACTTCTCCAGCATCGTCGGCGCGCAATTGCGCCAGACCCTGAATATCTCCCCGCGCCGTCAGGAAGTGTTCGATCTGCACATCGACTTGCTCGATGCGGTCGAGCAACGCGACCCGGAACGGGCAAAAACCTTGTCGAGGCAGTTGATCAATGAACCTTGAAACCGAGAAAACCATGTCCCGCAGTGAGTTATCCACAGCGTCGAAGCGCACCCGCGAACTTGAAGAGCTGCTGATCGATGCCGAGGCTGATGACGAGCAGGTGCAGCAAAGCCATCCGTTGGTGAAACGTCCATGGTTGCTGCTGCTCGGGTTGATTCTGGTGGCGCTGAACCTGCGCCCGGCGTTGTCGAGCATGGCGCCGTTGCTCAGCGAGGTCTCCAGAAGCCTCGGGCTGACTGCGGCGCAGGCGGGATTGCTGACCACGTTGCCGGTGCTGTGCCTGGGATTGTTCGCACCGCTGGCGCCGATTCTGGCGCGGCGTTTCGGTGCTGAGCGGGTGGTGCTGGGGATTCTGCTGACACTGGCCGGCGGCATCATCCTGCGCAGCAATTTCGGCGAGATCGGCCTGTTCGCCGGCAGCGTCCTTGGCGGCGCCAGCATCGGCATCGTCGGCGTGCTGCTGCCAGGCATCGTCAAACGCGACTTCGCCAAACACGCCGGGACCATGACCGGCGTCTACACCATGGCCCTGTGCCTGGGCGCTGCGATGGCGGCGGGTTCGACCGTGCCGCTGAGTGAGCACTTCGGCAACAGCTGGGCGATGGGCCTGGGCTTCTGGGTGATTCCGGCATTGGTGGCGGCGGTTTTCTGGCTGCCACAAGTCGGCTCCAAACATGGCGCACACAACGTCGCCTATCGCGTGCGCGGCTTGCTGCGTGATCCGCTGGCCTGGCAGGTGACCTTGTACATGGGCCTGCAATCGTCGCTGGCCTACATCGTGTTTGGCTGGTTGCCGTCGATCCTCATCGGGCGCGGGCTTACACCGACTCAGGCCGGATTGGTGCTGTCCGGTTCGGTGATCATTCAGCTGGCCAGTTCGCTGGCCGCGCCGTGGCTGGCGACCCGGGGCAAGGATCAGCGTCTGGCGATTGTGGTGGTGATGGCGCTGACCCTCGGTGGGTTGTTCGGCTGCCTCTATGCACCGATCGAAGGCCTGTGGGGTTGGGCGATTCTGCTGGGGCTGGGGCAGGGCGGGACTTTCAGTCTCGCGTTGACGTTGATCGTACTGCGCTCGCGTGATTCGCATGTCGCGGCGAATCTGTCGAGCATGTCGCAGGGTTTTGGCTACACCCTGGCGTCCATGGGGCCTTTCGCCGTGGGTGTGGTCCATGACTGGACCGGCGGCTGGAATGCGCTGGGCTGGATTTTCGGCATTATCGGCGCCGGTGCAATCCTCGCCGGGCTGGGTGCCGGCCGGGCGCTGTATGTGCAGGTGCAAAGCGAAAAGATCTGAATGCACTGACTGCAAATGTGGGAGCGAGCCTGCTCGCGAAAGCGGTGTTTCAGTCAACATGGATGTTGAATGTTGAATTGCCTTCGCGAGCAGGCTCGCTCCCACCAGGGTTTTGCGTAATGCCGATAGTGTTTCTGCGCGCGGCAGATTATGGTGCTGGCAATCTGTATATCTTTCTTTGGAGATTGCCTTGAGCGAAGCCCATAGCGCCCTGATCACCCGCTTCTACCAAGCCTTTCAGCGCCTTGACGCCGAAGCCATGGCGGCCTGCTACACCGATGATGTGGTCTTCAGCGATCCGGCCTTCGGCGAGTTGCGCGGGCGCGATGCCGGCGACATGTGGCGCATGCTCACTACCCGCGCCAAGGATTTCTCCCTGACCTTCGACAACGTCCGCGCCGACGAACGCAGCGGCGGAGCACACTGGGTCGCGACCTACCTGTTCAGCCAGACCGGCAACATCGTCATCAACGATATCCAGGCGCGATTCGTGTTCCGGGACGGCAAGATCTGTGAGCACCACGACCACTTCGATCTGTGGCGCTGGTCGCGCCAGGCGCTCGGTTTCAAAGGCCTGCTGCTGGGCTGGACGCCGCTGGTGCGCAACGCCGTCCGCGCCCAGGCGCGCAAGGGACTGAAGGCATTTCAGGCCGGGCGCTGATAAGATCGCCGCCTGTTTTCCTACACGTTCAGATCCCGAAGTGACCAGTCCTAGCGAACAATCCGTCGATGCTGCCGAGCCAGTGAGCAAATCCTGGTTCGTCTACCTCGTGCGTGCCGCCAATGGCTCGTTGTACTGCGGAATCAGCGACGACCCGGTGCGGCGTTTCGCCAAGCACCAGAGCGGCAAGGGCGCGCGGTTCTTTCTCTCCAGCCCGGCGATGGCGCTGGTCTACACCGAACTGTGCCGCGACAAAAGCGATGCTTTGCGCCAGGAACGGCTGATCAAGAAGCTGCGCAAGAGCGCCAAGGAATGCTTGGTGGCGTCTTATCAATCTGACTGATTGGTTCCCATCAGGCAGATCTGTAGGCTGCTAATCAAATGCACGCTAAGCTGCGGGCTCACTATCTGAGCGGCGGAGCCGAGCATGTCCGAGTTGATTCTGCACCATTACCCGACCTCTCCATTTGCCGAAAAGGCCCGCCTGCTGCTGGGCTTCAAAGGCCTGTCCTGGCGTTCGGTGCACATTTCCCCGGTGATGCCAAAGCCGGATCTGACGGCATTGACCGGTGGCTACCGCAAGACTCCAGTGTTGCAGATCGGTGCTGACATCTATTGCGACACCGCACTGATCGCTCGACGCCTGGAACAGGAAAAAGCCCTGCCGGCGTTCTTCCCCGAGGGTCAGGAAATGACCAGCGCCAGTTTTGCGGCGTGGGCCGATTCGGTGGTGTTCCAGCACGCGGTGAGCCTGGTGTTCCAGCCGGAATCGGTGGCGGTGCGTTTCGGCAAATTGCCGCCGGAAGCGATCAAGGCATTTCTGGCGGACCGCGCCGGTTTGTTCAGCGGTGGCAGCGCCACGCGTCTGTCCGCCGAGCAGGCCAAACATCAGTGGCCGACGATCATGGCGCGACTTGAGCAGCAGTTGCAGCGCGAGCAGGGCGACTTCCTCTTCGGCGAGCCATCGATTGCCGACTTCGCCCTGGCGCATCCGCTGTGGTTCCTCAAGGCGACCCACGTCACGGCGCCGCTGGTGGATGAATATCCGGCGGTCGCGGCGTGGCTGGGTCGGGTGCTGGGGTTCGGCCATGGCGCGGCGAGCGAGATGTCTTCCGCCGAGGCACTGGAGGTCGCGCATAACGCGACGCCAGCGGCATTGCCGGATGAGCGGTTCGTTGATCCGAACGGCTTCAAGGCGGGCCAGCAAGTGGCAATTGCCGCTATCGATTACGGCGTTGATCCGGTGGTGGGCGAGTTGTTGTTTGCCGGCAGCGAGGAGTTGATCATTCGCCGTGAAGACGAACGTGGCGGCGTGGTGCATGTGCACTTTCCGCGTTTTGGGTTCCGTATCGAAGCGCGCTAAAAGCAAAAGATCGCAGCCTTCGGCAGCTCCTACACCGATCTCATGTAGGAGCTGCCGAAGGCTGCGATCTTTTGATCTTGATTTTATTTCAGGGCAGCGAGGATTTCTTCCGGATCGAACCCGCGAATCAAGGTGCCGTTCACATCAATCAGCGGAATCCCGCGTCCACCCAATGCCTCATACGCCTTGCGCGCATCGGCATCCTTCTCGATGTCGAACTCCTTGAACGGTATGCCCTTGCTGTCGAGAAAGCGTTTGGTCTGTTTGCAGTAGCCGCACCAGTCGGTGGCATAGAGCACGACATTGGCTTGCGCCCGGGTTTGCTGCGAGACCATCTGCGAGGGATTGAACACTCGCTCGATCTTGCCCCAGTTCTGATAGACCACGACCACCAGCAGCACCAGGGCGACTTTTTTCAGCACATTGCCGAGCATCAGTTACGCCGCTTCAGCTGGTCGGTCAGCGAAGTCGGCAGGCCTTTGATGATCAGGGTGCCGTTCTCTTCGTCGTACTCGATCTTCGAACCCAGCAGGTGCGCTTCGAAGCTGATCGACAGACCTTCGGCGCGGCCGGTGAAGCGGCGGAATTGGTTGAGGGTACGTTTGTCCGCCGGGATCTCCGGCGACAGGCCATAGTCCTTGTTGCGGATGTGATCGTAGAAGGCTTTCGGGCGTTCTTCGTCGATCAGCTCCGACAGCTCCTCAAGGCCCATCGGTTCGCCGAGCTTGGCCTGGCTGCTGGCATAGTCGACCAGAGTCTTGGTTTTCTCGCGGGCCGAGTCTTCCGGCAGGTCTTCGCTCTCGACAAAGTCGCTGAAGGCTTTGAGCAGGGTGCGGGTCTCGCCGGGGCCGTCGACGCCTTCCTGGCAGCCGATGAAGTCGCGGAAATATTCCGAGACCTTCTTGCCATTCTTGCCCTTGATGAACGAAATGTACTGTTTGGACTGCTTGTTGTTCTGCCACTCGGAAACGTTGATCCGCGCTGCCAGATGCAACTGGCCAAGGTCGAGATGGCGCGAAGGCGTTACGTCGAGCTCGTCGGTCACCGCCACGCCTTCGCTGTGGTGCAGCAGGGCGATCGCCAGGTAGTCAGTCATGCCTTGCTGATAGTGGGCGAACAGCACGTGGCCGCCCACCGACAGGTTGGATTCTTCCATCAGCTTCTGCAGATGCTCGACCGCCACTTTACTGAACGCGGTGAAGTCACGGCCGCCGTCCATGTACTCCTTCAACCAGCCGCTGAACGGGAATGCGCCGGATTCCGGATGGAACAGGCCCCAGGCTTTGCCCTGTTTGGCGTTGTAGCTTTCGTTGAGGTCGGCGAGCATGTTTTCGATGGCGGCGGACTCGGCCAGTTCAGAGTCACGGGCGTGCAGAACTGCGGGCGTGCCGTCGGGTTTTTTGTCGATCAGGTGGACGATGCAATGACGGATCGGCATGGGCTTCTCGGCTGTTGGAAGGGAGGAGGGCAGGCTCCCCCGAAAAAGCGCTCAGTGTACCGCAACCACTGGTTTTGGCGCGGGTTGCAGGGCAAAACCGGGGCGCGCACCCGGCCTTAAGCGGTTTTTTACCGATTTAGCGCAATAAAGCTGACCAAATGGGTAGCTAGAGGCGGATATTTCCTTGTCGCTGTGCTAGTTTTGCCCGGTCTTACGCGAAGTCACTGCGTTAAGCGTGCATTCAGCATTTGTCAGGTCGAACCAAACCCTGATTTCGGCATCTATAACCCGACTCGTCGTGGTTATCGCCGAGGGTGCCAGATCCAGAAGATCGGGCTCGATGGCTGACACTGCACTCTGCAATCCATATGAATTTGATAGGGAAGGAACACTACATGGCTCTTACTAAAGACCAACTGATCGCCGACATCGCTGAAGCTATCGACGCGCCGAAAACCACCGCGCGTAACGCTCTGGACCAACTGGGCCAAATCGTTGCCGATCAGCTGGAAAACGGCGGCGAAATCACCTTGCCAGGCATCGGCAAGCTGAAAGTGACCGAGCGTCCTGCCCGCACCGGCCGTAACCCTTCGACTGGCGCTGCCATCGAAATCCCTGCAAAGAAAGTGATCAAGCTGGTTGTGGCCAAAGGCCTGACCGACGCTGTGAACAAGTAAGACGCAGCGATAAAAAAAACCGTGCTTCGGAGTGATCCGGGGCACGGTTTTTTTGTGTCTGCGATTTGGCGATTGACTCATGAATGCCATAAACCATTGTGGGAGCGAGCTTGCTCGCGAAAGCAGTGTGTCAGTCAACTTCAATGTCACTGATATACCGCATTCGCGAGCAAGCTCGCTCCCACAGCGATCTGCTGTGTCTTAGCGCACCCAGCGCTCACGCCGCCAGATCTGCTGCTCGGACTTGGTCTGGAAGGTCCAGGCGACAAAGCGGCTCTGCTTCTGGCCCTGCGACATCTCCACGACCTGGCTTTCCAGCACGCCGGCCTTCTTCAGTGCCGTCTCGATGGCCGGCAGGTTCGAGGCCTTCGACACCAGCGTGCTGAACCACAACACCTTGTGCTGGAAGTTCGCGCTCTCGGCAATCAACTGCGTCACGAAGCGTGCTTCACCGCCTTCACACCATAGCTCCGCCGATTGCCCGCCGAAGTTCAGCACCGGCAGCTTGCGTTTCGGGTCGGCCTTGCCCAAGGCGCGCCACTTGCGCTCGCTGCCCTTGGTCGCTTCTTCCATCGAAGCGTGGAACGGCGGGTTGCACATGGTCAGGTCAAAACGCTCGCCCGGCTCCAGCAAGCCGATAAGGATGTGCTTGCGGTTTTCCTGCTGGCGCAGCTGGATCACTTTGCTCAGATCATTGGATTGCACGATGGCTCGCGCCGCCGCCACGGCTGTCGGGTCGATCTCCGAGCCGAGGAAGTGCCAGCGGTATTCGCTGTTGCCAATCAGCGGATACACGCAGTTGGCGCCCATGCCGATGTCCAGCACATTGACGATCGCGCCGCGCGGCACCTTGCCGTCGTTCATGCTCGCCAGCAGGTCGGCGAGAAAGTGCACATAGTCGGCACGCCCCGGAACCGGAGGGCAGAGGTAGTCGGCCGGGATGTCCCAATGCTGAATGCCATAGAACGCCTTGAGCAGCGCCCGATTGAACACCCGTACCGCGTCGGGGCTGGCGAAGTCGATGCTTTCCTTGCCGTACGGGTTGGTGATCACGTACTTGGCCAGTTCCGGCGTGGTCTTGATCAGTGCCGGAAAGTCGTAACGACCCTGATGGCGATTGCGCGGATGCAGGCTGGCCTTCTCGCGCGGCTCGACGGCTTTGCTCGGGGACGCGGCGTCAGGCTTCTTGCGCGCAGGTTTGGGTGTGCGGGGGGCGGTCATGGGCGTGGTCGATTCGGGTATGGCTGAAAGTGGCGGGCATTGTCCCACATCTGAAGGCAACACCGTTCAAACTGTGGGAGCGAGCCTGCTCGCGAAGGCGGTTTCACATCCGGCAGATTTGTCGGCTGACACAGCGCTTTCGCGAGCAGGCTCGCTCCCACAGGGGACTCGAGGTTTTGCAGGAATAAAAAAGGGAGGCCACTTGGGCCTCCCTTTTTCAGTGCGGTTTGCCGTTACAGACTGGCAATCCGCGCATGCTGCTCGGCCAGTTTGCCCAGGGCCTGTTCGGCCTCGGCCAGTTTGGCGCGTTCCTTCTCGATGACTTCGGCCGGGGCCTTGTCGACGAAACCTGCGTTGGAAAGCTTGCCGCCAACGCGCTGGACTTCGCCCTGCAGACGCAGGATTTCCTTGTCCAGACGCGCCAGTTCCGCGCCCTTGTCGATCAGACCGGCCATTGGTACCAGCACTTCCATCTCGCCCACCAGTGCGGTAGCGGACAGCGGTGCTTCTTCGCCAGCGGCGAGCACGGTGATCGATTCCAGACGCGCCAGCTTCTTCAGCAGCGCTTCGTTCTCGCTCAGGCGGCGCTGGTCTTCAGCGCTGACGTTCTTCAGGAAGATCGGCAGTGGCTTGCCCGGGCCGATGTTCATCTCGCCACGAATGTTGCGCGTGCCGAGCATCAGTTCCTTGAGCCATTCGATGTCGTTTTCCGCCGCCGGATCGATGCGCTCTTCGTTGGCCACCGGCCAAGGCTGCAGCATGATCGTTTTGCCCTGAATACCGGCCAGCGGCGCGATGCGCTGCCAGATTTCTTCAGTGATGAACGGCATGAACGGATGCGCCAGACGCAGCGCCACTTCCAGCACGCGTACCAGCGTCCGGCGAGTGCCGCGCTGGCGTTCGACCGGCGCGTTCTCGTCCCACAGCACAGGCTTGGACAGTTCCAGATACCAGTCGCAGTACTGGTTCCAGATGAACTCGTACAACGCTTGCGCGGCGAGGTCGAAACGGAACTGATCCAGTTGACGGGTCACTTCGGCTTCGGTGCGTTGCAACTGCGAAATGATCCAGCGATCAGCCAACGACAGCTCGTAGGCTTCGCCGTTCTGGCCGCAGTCTTCGCCCTTGTCCAGAACGTAACGCGCGGCGTTCCAGATCTTGTTGCAGAAGTTGCGATAGCCTTCGACGCGACCCATGTCGAACTTGATGTCGCGACCGGTCGAGGCCAGCGAGCAGAACGTGAAGCGCAGGGCGTCGGTGCCGTAGCTTTCGATGCCATTGGCGAATTCTTCGCGGGTGGCTTTCTCGATCTTCTTCGCCAGTTTCGGTTGCATCAGGCCCGAGGTGCGCTTCTGCACCAGGGTTTCCAGGTCGATGCCGTCGATGATGTCCAGCGGGTCAAGGACGTTGCCCTTGGACTTGGACATCTTCTGGCCCTGGCCGTCGCGTACCAGACCGTGTACGTACACAGTCTTGAACGGAACCTGCGGCGTGCCGTCTTCGTTCTTCATCAGGTGCATGGTCATCATGATCATCCGGGCAACCCAGAAGAAAATGATGTCGAAACCGGTGACCAGCACGTCGGTGGAGTGGAATTTCTTCAGGAACTCGGTCTGCTCAGGCCAGCCCAGGGTCGAGAAGGTCCACAGGCCGGAGCTGAACCAGGTGTCGAGTACGTCGTTGTCCTGTTGCAGCGCAACGTCCGGGCCGAGGTTGTGCTTGGCACGGACTTCGGCTTCGTCGCGACCGACGTAGACTTTGCCCGACTCGTCGTACCAGGCCGGAATCCGGTGGCCCCACCACAGCTGACGGCTGATGCACCAGTCCTGGATGTCGCGCATCCACGAGAAGTACATGTTTTCGTACTGCTTGGGCACGAACTGGATGCGACCGTCTTCAACGGCAGCAATCGCCGGCTCGGCCAGAGGCTTGGTCGATACGTACCACTGGTCGGTCAGCCACGGCTCGATGACCGTGCCGGAGCGATCGCCTTTCGGCGTTTTCTGGTTGTGATCGTTGACACTCACCAGCAGGCCGGCGGCGTCGAACGCGGCGACGATCTGCTTGCGCGCTTCGAAACGCTCAAGGCCGGCGAACTCGGCCGGAATCTTGCCGTCGATGCTCTCGTTCAGCGTGCCGTCGAGGTTGAACACCTGGGCGGCAGGCAGCACGTTGGCGTTCTTGTCGAAGATGTTCAGCAGCGGCAGGTTGTGGCGCTTGCCGACTTCGTAGTCGTTGAAATCGTGGGCTGGGGTGATTTTCACGCAGCCGGTGCCGAATTCAGGATCGCAGTAATCGTCGGCGATGATCGGGATGCGGCGGCCAACCAGTGGCAGCTCGACGAATTTGCCGATCAGCGCTTTGTAGCGTTCGTCGTTCGGGTTAACCGCGACGGCGGAGTCACCGAGCATGGTTTCCGGACGGGTGGTGGCGACGATCAGGAAGTCATCGCCCTCAGCGGTTTTTACACCATCGGCCAATGGGTATTTCAGGTTCCACAGGAAGCCTTTCTCTTCGTGGTTTTCCACTTCGAGGTCGGAAATCGCTGTGTGCAGTTTGGTGTCCCAGTTGACCAGACGCTTGCCGCGGTAGATCAGGCCGTCTTCATGCAGACGCACGAAAGCTTCCTTGACCGCTTCCGAGAGGCCGTCGTCCATGGTGAAGCGCTCGCGGCTCCAGTCGACGGACGAGCCGAGGCGACGGATCTGCCGGCTGATGTTGCCGCCGGACTGATCTTTCCATTCCCAGACTTTTTCGAGAAATTTTTCCCGGCCCAGATCGTGACGATTCTGGCCCTGGGCTTCGAGCTGACGCTCCACCAGCATCTGCGTGGCGATACCGGCATGGTCGGTGCCCGGTTGCCAAAGGGTGTCGCGACCCTGCATGCGGCGGAAACGGATCAACGCGTCCATGATCGCGTTGTTGAAACCGTGACCCATGTGCAGGCTGCCGGTGACGTTCGGCGGCGGGATCATGATGGTGTAGGACTCGCCCGCGCCTTGCGGGGCGAAGTAGTTCTCGGACTCCCAGGTCTTGTACCAGGAAGTTTCAATGGCGTGCGGCTGGTAGGTCTTATCCATGCGCGGCGGGACCCTATTGGCATTTATTCAGGAAAAGCCGGGAAGTATAGCGGGGCATGGTGCCGAGGGCGAGCGGGGGAGGTCTGGCGGAGATCTAAATGTAGGAGTGAGCCTGCTCGCGATGCAGGCACTGCGGTTTTTCAGGAAAACCGAGGTGATGCCATCGCCAGCAGGCTGGCTCCTACAGAGGATTGGGGCTTATTCGTACTGGCTGAGCAGCCGCTCCATCCGCGCATCGAGGCGGCGTTTGATTTCGGTTTCGATGTGCGGGGCGAAGTCGTCGATCACGTCTTGCATGATCAATTGCGCGGCGGCGCGCAGTTCGCTGTCCAGGTGCAGCAAGGCGTCCGGGCCTTTATCGACCGGTGCGGCAGCCGGGGCAGCCGGCGGCGCTGGTGGCGGCTCGACGGCCGCCGGCTGATTGCCGACGGAATCGAACAGCATCGGAATCTGTTCCTGTTCGCCGTCATCGACCGTATCGGTCAAGAGCGGCGGTTGCAGGTTGTCATCGCCGAGCAACTGGCGGATCGATTCAAGATCGTCCAGCAGATGTGCGGACTTCTGTTGCGGTTTCGGAGTGTCCATTGGAGTGCTCAGAGTCGCTGTAAACGGTGGTCTTGCAGAGAATAGCCCTGTTCGCGGTAGAAACGGAAACTCTCCCGCGCCGCTGCGCGGATGGCTGGATCTTCCACCACCACTTCCGCCACGCGGGCGAATTTGCTGGCGAAGGCCGGGACTTTCAGGTCGAGATTGACCAGCAGATCGTGATGCTCACCGCAGTCGTCTCCAAGTCCCAGCACGATCAAACCGTCCGGTTCGCTGTCGGCCGGGCCGTGGGGCACGAAGCTTTCATCCTTGAATGCCCACAGACGCGCATCGAGATCGTCGCGCTGGGCCGCATCGCTGCAATGCAGGTAGATGCGGTGGCCCATGCGCCAGGCTTTCTCGGTGAGCTTGCAGGCGAAATCCAGGCGCGCTGAAGGATCGGCGCTGGGCAGGATATAGAAGTCGACTTTGGTCATTGCGGTTCCAGAGCGGCAAGCGGCGTCACCCGAGAGTGACGCCACCTTTCAGCGGTTTCAGGCCTTGGCGCGATCCAGCAGGTACTGGGTCAGCAGTGGAACCGGACGGCCAGTGGCGCCCTTATCCTTGCCGCCGCTGGTCCATGCCGTGCCGGCGATGTCCAGGTGCGCCCAGTTGAGGTTCTTGGTGAAGCGCGACAGGAAGCAGGCGGCAGTGATGGTGCCGGCCTTCGGCCCGCCAATGTTGGCGATGTCGGCGAACGGGCTGTCCAGCTGCTCTTGATACTCGTCGAACAGCGGCAGTTGCCAGGCGCGGTCGTCGGCAGCTTTGCCGGCGCTGAGCAACTGGTCGATCAGTTCGTCGTTGTTGCCCAGCAGGCCGGACGTGTGTGCGCCCAGGGCCACTACGCAAGCGCCGGTCAAGGTGGCGATGTCGATCACCGCTTGTGGCTTGAAGCGCTCGGCGTAGGTCAGCGCATCGCACAGCACCAGACGGCCTTCAGCGTCGGTGTTGAGGATTTCCACGGTCTGGCCGCTCATGGTGGTGACGATATCGCCCGGCCGCGAAGCATTGCCGCTTGGCATGTTTTCGGCGCAGGCGAGGATGCACACCAGATTGATCGGCAGTTTCAGCTCAAGCACAGCACGCAAGGTCCCGAACACGGAGGCAGCGCCGCCCATGTCGTACTTCATCTCGTCCATGCCGGCGCCCGGCTTCAGGCTTATGCCGCCAGTGTCGAAGGTGATGCCCTTGCCGACCAGCGCGTATGGCTTCTCGGATTTCTTGCCGCCGTTGTATTGCATGACGATCAGGCGCGGCGGCTGGGCGCTGCCCTGGCCCACGGCGTAGAACGAGCCCATGCCGAGGGATTTGATCTTTTTCTCGTCGAGTACTTCGACTTTCAGATCCTTGAACTCTTTGCCCAGGTTCTTCGCCTGTTCGCCCATGAAGGTCGGGTGGCAGATGTTCGGTGGCAGGTTGCCAAGGTCGCGGGTGAAGGCCATGCCGTTGGCGATGGCGGTGGCGTGGTTCACGGCGCGCTGCACTTCGGCTTGCGCAGCCTTGATGGTCAGCAGGGTGATTTTCTTCAGGGCGCGCGGTTCGGCTTTCTGGCTCTTGAACTGGTCGAAGGTGTAGCCGCCGTCGACCAGGGTTTCTGCCAGCAGGCGAGTCTTGCCGTAGCTGTCGCGACCTTTGACGATGACTTCATCCAGCGCCAGCACGGCGTCACCGCCGCCCAGGCCTTTGAGGGTGTTGAGGATGCCGGCAACGATTTTGCGGAACGGACGGTCGCCCAGTTCTTCGTCCTTGCCCACGCCGACCAGCAACACGCGCTCGGCTTTCAGGTTCGGCAGGCTGTGCAGCAGCAGGCTCTGACCGACCTTGCCGGCCAGGTCGCCACGCTTGAGCACGGCGCTGATCGCACCACCGCTCGACTCGTCGACCAGTCTGGCGGCGACACCGAGTTTGCGGCCTTCGCCGACGGCAACCACCAGGGTGGCGGTTTTCAACGTTTCTGGGCTAACGCTTTTTACAACCAGTTCCATGTCCGGATCCCTGAATGAATGGTCAACACGCAGGCGTTCGACGTTGTCCGCAGTCGCCTGCTTATAGATAGAAGAGGCGCAGGCCAAAGCCTGCGACAAGGGCCGCAGTTTGAACCTCGCTCCCCGCGCCTGACAACCCTCAGCAAAGGATTACAGCGATGGATGAGTGTGCGCAGTGACAGGCGCACCCAATCACAGGATAATGCCGCATCTTTTTTCGACCGCTCTGCATGGCGGGCCGGTCGATGTGTTTGCTTGTTTGGCCGCCTTAGCCTGACAACCCTGGAGTGTCTGGTTTGATCGTCTTCCGTTATCTGTCCCGCGAAGTCCTGTTGACCCTCAGCGCCGTAAGTGCCGTGCTGCTGGTCATCATCATGAGCGGTCGCTTCATCAAATACCTGGCGCAGGCTGCGGCCGGTCAGCTCGATCCGGGCTCGCTGTTCCTGATCATGGGCTTTCGTCTGCCGGGTTTCCTGCAACTGATTCTGCCGCTGGGCCTGTTCCTCGGGATCCTGCTGGCCTACGGTCGCCTGTACCTCGAAAGCGAAATGACCGTGCTCTCGGCCACCGGCATGAGCCAGCAGAAGCTGTTTCGCATGACCCTGTTTCCGGCAACGCTGGTGGCACTGGTGGTGGCGTGGCTGAGCCTCGGCCTTGCTCCGCAGGGCGCCAACCAGTTTCAGTTGCTGCTGAACAAGCAGGACGCGCTGACCGAGTTCGATACCCTCGAACCGGGCCGCTTCCAGGCCTTGCGTGACGGTACTCGGGTGACTTACACCGAAACCCTGAGCGACGACCGCGTCAATCTCGGTAGCGTGTTCATTTCGCAGAAGAACCTCGGTGCCGATAAGAAGGACCGCGGGATTTCCGTGCTGGTGGCCGAGTCGGGCCGTCAGGAAATCCGCCCCGATGGCAATCGCTACCTGATCCTCGACAACGGCTATCGCTATGACGGCAGCCCGGGGCAGGCCGATTACCGCGCCATTCATTACGAAACCTACGGTGTGCTGCTGCCCAAGCCGGATGTCAGCGAAGAAGTCACCGATCGCGATGCAATGCCGACTTCGTCCCTGTGGGGCAGTGATGACATCCGTTCGAAAACCGAACTGCAATGGCGCATGTCCCTGCCTTTGCTGGTGTTCATCGTGACCCTGATGGCGGTGCCGCTGTCGCGGGTGAATCCGCGTCAGGGGCGTTTCCTCAAGCTGCTGCCGGCGATTCTTCTTTATATGGCTTACCTGACCATCCTGATTGCCGCTCGCGGCGCCCTCGAAAAAGGCAAGATCCCGCCGGCCCTCGGCCTGTGGTGGGTGCACGCGATCTTCCTGGTGATCGGCCTCGGCCTGCTGTATTGGGAGCCGCTGCGCCTGAAACTGGCCAGCCGTCGCAGCGCCGCGCTGGAGGTGGCCCGTGGTTAAACTCGACCGCTACATCGGCAGCAGCGTGTTCATGGCGATCATCGCCGTGCTGGCGATCATCCTCGGCCTGGCGACGCTGTTTGCCTTCATCGATGAAATGGGCGACGTCAGCGACACCTACACCCTGGTCGACGTGCTCGGCTTTGTATTGCTGACCGCACCGCGCCGGCTCTATGAAATGCTGCCGATGGCCGCATTGATCGGCTGCCTGATCGGTCTCGGCAGTCTGGCCAGCAGCAGTGAGCTGACGGTCATGCGCGCTGCTGGCGTGTCGATCGGCCGTATCGTCTGGGCTGTCATGAAGCCGATGCTGGTGCTGATGCTCGCCGGCGTGCTGATTGGCGAATACGTCGCCCCGGCCACCGAAAGCATGGCCCAGGCCAATCGCTCGCTGGCCCAGGGCAGCGGCGATGCGCAAAGCGCCAAGCACGGTATGTGGCACCGTCAGGGTGAAGAATTCATCCACATCAACGCGGTGCAGCCGAACGGTCTGTTGTACGGCGTGACGCGCTATCACTTCGACAAGGAGCGCCATCTGCTCAGCTCCAGCTTCGCCAAGAAGGCTGAGTTTGACGGCACCAAGTGGCAGCTCACCGACGTTGCCACCACGCTGTTCCACGAGCGCAGCACCGAGGTCGTCAATGCCCCGAGCGAGGAGTGGGACGTGGCGTTGAGCCCGCAATTGCTCAGCACCGTGGTCATGGCGCCGGAATCGCTGTCGATCAGCGGTCTGTGGGGCTACATCCACTATCTGGCCGAGCAGGGCCTGAGCAATGGCCGTTACTGGCTGGCATTTTGGGTCAAGGTGTTGCAGCCGCTGGTGACCGCCGCGCTGGTGCTGATGGCGATCTCGTTCATCTTCGGCCCGCTGCGTTCGGTGACCCTCGGTCAGCGTGTTTTCACCGGCGTGCTGGTGGGCTTCACCTTCCGCATCGTCCAGGATCTGCTGGGGCCATCGAGCCTGGTGTTCGGTTTCTCGCCGCTGTTTGCGGTGCTGGTGCCGGCCGGCGTGTGCGCGCTGGCGGGTGTCTGGCTGCTCAGACGCGCGGGCTGATGAACAAGCTTTCATTCAGCGCTTGAACCATGAAAACGCCTCGGTCGCAAGACCGGGGCGTTTTTGCATGCGATCCGGGTGACAGGCGAACGTGACGCTTGCGCCGTGTATCAGGTACAATTCCCGGCTATTTTTCGGCGGGCCAAGCCTGCAGCCTTTTTGAGTGTTGATCCGTGAGTGATTTGAGTCATATCCGCAATTTCTCCATCATCGCCCACATTGACCATGGCAAGTCGACGCTGGCTGACCGTTTCATCCAGATGTGCGGCGGCCTGGCCGAGCGTGAAATGGAAGCCCAGGTACTGGATTCCATGGATCTTGAGCGTGAACGCGGGATCACCATCAAGGCCCACAGCGTTACCCTCTATTACAAAGCCAAAGATGGCATCACCTACCAGCTGAACTTCATTGACACCCCGGGCCACGTCGACTTCACCTACGAAGTCAGCCGTTCCCTGGCCGCGTGCGAAGGTGCCTTGCTGGTGGTCGATGCGGGGCAGGGCGTCGAAGCCCAGTCCGTGGCCAACTGCTACACCGCCATCGAGCAGGGCCTGGAGGTCATGCCGGTCCTGAACAAGATCGACCTGCCCCAGGCCGAGCCGGATCGCGTCAAGGACGAGATCGAGAAGATCATCGGCATCGACGCCACCGACGCCGTCACCTGCAGCGCCAAGACCGGCCTGGGTGTCGACGAAGTGCTCGAGCGTCTGGTGCACACCATCCCTGCGCCGACCGGCAATATCGAAGATCCGCTGCAAGCGTTGATCATCGATTCCTGGTTCGACAACTACCTGGGCGTTGTTTCCCTGGTACGCGTGCGCCACGGCCGTGTGAAGAAGGGCGACAAGATTCTGGTCAAGTCCACCGGCAAGGTGCACCTGGTCGACAGCGTCGGCGTGTTCAACCCGAAACACACCGCCACCGTTGATCTGAAGGCCGGCGAAGTGGGCTTCATCATCGCCAGCATCAAGGACATTCACGGTGCGCCGGTCGGTGACACCCTGACCTTGAGCTCCACGCCGGACGTGCCGGTGCTGCCGGGCTTCAAACGCATTCAGCCACAGGTTTACGCCGGTCTGTTCCCGGTCAGTTCCGACGACTTCGAGGATTTCCGCGAAGCGCTGCAGAAGCTGACCCTGAACGACTCGTCGCTGCAGTACACCCCGGAAAGCTCCGACGCCCTGGGCTTCGGCTTCCGTTGCGGCTTCCTCGGCATGCTGCACATGGAGATCATCCAGGAGCGCCTCGAGCGCGAATACGACCTGGACCTGATCACCACTGCGCCGACGGTAATTTTCGAGCTGGTGCTGAAAACCGGTGAAACGATTTACGTCGACAACCCGTCGAAGCTTCCGGACGTGTCGGCGATCGAGGACATGCGCGAGCCAATCGTGCGCGCCAATATCCTCGTACCGCAGGAACACCTGGGCAACGTGATCACCCTGTGCATCGAGAAACGCGGTGTTCAGGTCGACATGCTGTTCCTCGGCAATCAGGTGCAAGTGACCTACGACCTGCCGATGAACGAAGTGGTCCTGGACTTCTTCGACCGTCTCAAATCCACCAGCCGCGGCTATGCTTCGCTGGACTACCATTTCGATCGTTACCAATCGGCTAATCTGGTGAAACTGGACGTGCTGATCAACGGCGACAAGGTCGATGCCCTGGCATTGATCGTGCACCGTGACAATTCGCACTTCAAAGGTCGCCAGTTGACCGAGAAGATGAAAGAACTGATTCCTCGTCAGATGTTCGACGTGGCGATCCAGGCCGCCATCGGTGGTCAGATCGTGGCCCGGACAACTGTCAAGGCGCTCAGAAAGAACGTATTGGCCAAATGCTACGGCGGTGACGTCAGTCGTAAGAAGAAACTGCTCGAGAAGCAGAAGGCCGGTAAGAAACGCATGAAACAGGTCGGCAATGTGGAAATTCCACAGGAAGCCTTCCTCGCCGTGCTCAGGTTGGAATAATCAGGTCCTATGTCGCTAAATTTCCCGCTGTTGCTGGTCATCGCCGTGTTCGTCTGCGGCCTGTTGGCGTTGCTTGATCTGCTGTTCCTGGCACCGCGTCGGCGTGCTGCCATTGCCTCTTATCAAGGCAGTGTCAGCCAGCCCGAGCCTGTGGTGGTCGAGAAGCTGAACAAAGAGCCGCTGCTGGTCGAATACGGCAAGTCGTTCTTTCCGGTGCTGTTCATCGTGCTGGTGCTGCGTTCGTTCCTGGTGGAGCCGTTCCAGATTCCGTCCGGCTCGATGAAACCGACCCTGGACGTCGGCGACTTCATTCTGGTGAACAAGTTTTCCTACGGCATCCGGCTGCCGGTGATCGACAAGAAGATCATCGAAGTCGGTGACCCGCAGCGCGGCGATGTGATGGTGTTCCGCTACCCGAGCGACCCGAACGTCAACTACATCAAGCGTGTGGTCGGCCTGCCCGGTGACACGGTGCGTTACACCGCCGACAAGCGTCTGTTCGTCAACGGCGAATCGATTGCCGAGAAGATGGTCGGCGCCGAAGCGGGTTCGCTGGGCAGCGCGGAGCTCTATCAGGAAAAACTCGGCGCAGCCGAGCACCTGATCCGCAAGGAAATGAGCCGTTACCGCGCCACCCCGGACCGTTCGTGGACAGTGCCTGCCGGGCACTACTTCATGATGGGCGACAACCGCGACAATTCGAATGACAGCCGCTACTGGGATGATCCGAACATTCCCAAGGATCTGCTGGGCATGGTTCCCGACAAGAATATTGTCGGCAAGGCCTTCGCGGTCTGGATGAGCTGGCCGGAGCCGAAACTCAGCCACCTGCCGAATTTCTCGCGGGTTGGCCTGATCAAGTAATCAAACACGGCGCTGTTGACCACAGCGCCGAATGCATTTCTGGAGCCGGCACAATCGGCTTCGCAATCGCCAGGATTTATTTTTTGAACACAGCGTTAATTGTCCCAGGCCTGCGCCGTACCCCGGCGATGGCAGTGGAAACCAGCCACGAACTCAGCGTGGGTAAACCGTGAGCGTTTCTCTAAGCCGTCTCGAGCGCCAGCTCGGTTACACCTTCAAGGATCAGGAGCTGATGCTGCTGGCCCTCACGCACCGCAGTTTTGCCGGGCGCAACAACGAGCGTCTGGAGTTCCTCGGTGATGCCATCCTCAACTTCGTCGCTGGCGAGGCGCTGTTCGATCGCTTCCCGCTGGCCCGCGAAGGCCAGTTGTCGCGTTTGCGCGCACGGCTGGTAAAAGGTGAGACCCTGGCCGTACTGGCTCGCGGTTTCGACCTCGGCGATTATCTGCGCCTGGGTTCGGGCGAACTGAAGAGCGGTGGTTTCCGCCGTGAATCCATTCTGGCCGATGCCCTCGAAGCGTTGATTGGCGCGATCTACCTCGATGCCGGCATGGACGTCGCCCGCGAGCGCGTGCTGGCCTGGCTGGCCGGCGAATTCGAAGGCCTGACGCTGGTCGACACCAACAAGGATCCGAAAACCCGCTTGCAGGAACACCTGCAATCGCGCGGTTGCGAACTGCCACGCTACGAAGTGGTGGATATCCAGGGCGAACCGCACTGCCGAACCTTCTTCGTCGAGTGCGAAGTGGTCTTACTGAATGAAAAAAGCCGAGGTCAGGGTGTGAGCCGTCGTATTGCCGAACAGGTAGCGGCCGCCGCAGCACTGATTGCCCTGGGCGTGGAGAATGGCAATGACTGATACAAACGCAACTCGCTGTGGCTACGTTGCCATCGTCGGCCGTCCCAACGTCGGCAAGTCGACGCTGCTCAACCACATCCTCGGGCAGAAGCTCGCGATCACCTCGCGCAAGCCGCAGACCACCCGCCACAACATGCTCGGGATCAAGACCGAGGGCGACGTGCAGGCGATCTACGTCGACACCCCGGGCATGCACAAGGGTGGCGAAAAGGCCCTGAACCGTTACATGAACAAAACCGCGTCGGCGGCGTTGAAAGATGTCGACGTGGTGATCTTCGTTGTCGACCGTACCAAGTGGACCGACGAAGACCAGATGGTTCTCGAGCGTGTGCAATACGTGACCGGCCCGCTGATCGTCGCGCTGAACAAGACCGATCGCATCGAAGACAAAGCCGAGCTGATGCCGCACCTGAGCTGGTTGCAGGAACAGCTGCCAAACGCGCAGATCATCCCGATTTCCGCGCAGCACGGGCACAACCTCGACGCGCTGGAAAAGGTCATCGCCGATCACTTGCCGGAGAATGATCACTTCTTCCCGGAAGACCAGATCACCGACCGCAGCAGCCGTTTCCTTGCCGCCGAACTGGTGCGCGAGAAAATCATGCGCCAGATGGGCGCCGAGCTGCCGTACCAGATCACGGTTGAAATCGAAGAATTCAAGCAGCAGGGCAAGACCTTGCACATCCACGCGCTGATTCTCGTCGAGCGTGACGGCCAGAAGAAAATCATCATTGGCGACAAGGGCGAGCGCATCAAACGCATCGGCACCGAAGCGCGCAAGGACATGGAGCTGCTGTTCGACTCCAAGATCATGCTCAACCTGTGGGTCAAGGTGAAGGGCGGCTGGTCCGATGACGAGCGCGCGCTGCGTTCGCTGGGTTATGGCGACCTGTAAGTAGCGATCTCGAAAACACCGCTACTCACTGTGGGAGCGAGCCTGCTCGCGAAGAGGATGTAACATTCAGCATTGATGTTGACTGTCACTCCGCTTTCGCGAGCAGGCTCGCTCCCACAGTGGTTTTGGGTTGTATGTAAAACCGCGTTTCTTCATCGAGAACTCAATGTCGCAAAACCCGCCTCCCGCCCAACCCGCCTACGTCCTGCATTCGCGCGCCTATCGCGAAACCAGCGCACTGGTCGATTTCCTCACGCCGCAAGGTCGGCTGCGGGCGGTGTTGCGCAGTGCGCGGGGCAAGGCCGGGACGCTGGCGCGGCCGTTCGTGGCGCTGGAGGTCGAGTTCCGTGGCAAGGGCGAGCTGAAGAATGTCGGGCGCATGGAAAGCTCCGGCACCTCGGCATGGCTCAACGGCGAGGCGCTGTTCAGCGGCCTCTATCTCAACGAGCTGTTGATTCGCCTGTTGCCTGCCGAAGATCCGCATCCCGCAGTCTTCGATCACTATGCCGCGACCCTGCTGGCGCTGGCCGAAGGTCGGCCGCTGGAACCGTTGCTGCGCTCCTTCGAATGGCGTCTGCTGGATGATCTCGGCTACGGCTTCTCCATGAATACCGACATCCACGGCGAACCTGTCGCTGCTGACGGCCTCTATCGCTTGCAAGTGGACGCCGGACTCGAGCGCGTTTACCTGCTGCAACCAGGCTTGTTTAACGGTACCGAACTGCTGGCCATGGCCGAAGCCGACTGGTCGGCGCCCGGTGCGCTGTCGGCGGCCAAGCGCCTGATGCGCCAGGCCCTGGCGGTGCATTTGGGCGGGCGTCCGCTTGTCAGTCGCGAGCTGTTTCGCAAGCCCTGATATGCTGTGCGCCGAACCTCTCAATTCAGGAGCGCATCCGTGACCAGCAGCAATCGCATTCTTCTCGGCGTGAACATCGACCACGTCGCCACCCTGCGTCAGGCCCGTGGCACGCGCTACCCGGATCCGGTCAAAGCGGCGCTGGATGCAGAAGAGGCGGGCGCCGATGGCATCACCGTGCACCTGCGCGAAGATCGCCGTCACATCCAGGAGCGCGACGTGCTGCTGCTCAAGGATGTGCTGCAAACCCGCATGAACTTCGAAATGGGCGTCACCGAAGAAATGATGGCGTTCGCCGAGCGTATTCGCCCGGCGCACATCTGCCTGGTCCCGGAAACCCGTCAGGAGCTGACCACCGAAGGTGGTCTGGATGTGGCGGGGCAAGAAGAACGCATCAGGGCGGCGGTCGAGCGCTTGTCGAAGATCGGCAGCGAAGTGTCGCTGTTCATCGACGCCGACGAGCGCCAGATTGCGGCTTCCAAGCGCGTCGGTGCGCCGGCCATCGAGCTGCACACCGGTCGTTACGCCGATGCCGAAACCCCGACTGAAGTGGCCGAGGAATTGAAGCGTGTGGCGGATGGCGTTGCGTTTGGTCTGGCCCAAGGCTTGATCGTTAACGCCGGTCACGGCTTGCATTACCACAATGTTGAAGCCGTGGCTGCGATCAAAGGCATCAACGAGCTGAACATCGGCCACGCGCTGGTGGCGCATGCGTTGTTCGTTGGCTTCAAGTCTGCCGTATCGGAAATGAAAGCGCTGATTCTGGCTGCTGCTCTCAAGGGCTAAGATCAAAAGATCGCAGCCTTCGGCGGCTCCTACAGGTGAACACATAACCCTGGAGCTGCCGAAGGCTGCGATCTTTTGCTTTAGAGCGGGGCGGGCTCTTGCGCGGGTTTCGACTTGTCGATCGCCGGCACATGCAGGTTGCCCTCGGCCACCTGATCGCCTTCAAGCTGCGGCTGGGTTACCCAAGTCAGAATGTCGTAGTAGCGACGAATGTTCGCCACGAAGTGCACCGGTTCGCCACCGCGGGCGTAACCGTAGCGGGTCTTGCTGTACCACTGCTTCTGCGACAGACGCGGCAGGATCTTTTTCACGTCCAGCCACTTGTCCGGATTCAGGCCTTCCTTCGCCGCCAGTTTGCGCGCGTCATCCAGATGGCCGCTGCCGACGTTGTACGCCGCCAGGGCAAACCAGGTGCGATCCGGTTCCTGGATCGAATCGTCCAGCTGATCTTTCATATAAGCCAGGTACTTGGCGCCGCCCATGATGCTCTGCTTGGGGTCGAGGCGGTTCGATACGCCCATCGCCTGCGCGGTGTTCTGGGTCAGCATCATCAAGCCGCGTACGCCGGTTTTCGAGGTCACCGTCGGCTGCCACAGCGATTCCTGATAACCGATGGCGGCGAGCAGGCGCCAGTCGACTTTCTCTTTCTTCGCGTAATTCTTGAAGTGCTGTTCGTATTTCGGCAGACGCTGCTGCAAGTGCTGGGCGAAGGTGGTGGCGCCCATGTAGCCAAGCACATCGACGTGGCCGTAATAGCGATCTTTCAGGCGTTGCAGGGTGCCGTTCTTCTGCACCTTGTCCAGATAGGCGTTGATTTCATTGAGCAGGCTGTTGTCTTCGCCCGGGCCCACCGCCCAGCTCTGACTGCGCGCGTCGCCGAGGTCGAAGGCCACGCGGATGTTGGTGAAGTACACCTGATTCATCGCCACTTCGTTGGAGTCGACCAGTGTCAGGTCGATCTGGCCCTCATCGACCATGCGCAGCAGATCGACCACTTCAACCGCGTCGGATTCTTCGTATTCGATGCCGGGATATTTCTGTTTCAGCGCGGCCAGTTGCTCGGCGTGGGTGCTGCCCTTGAGTACGGTGATCTTCTTGCCGACCAGATCCGCCGGATCGGTGGGGCGCGACTGGCCGTTGCGGTAGATGATTTGCGGGGTGACTTCGAGGTAGGAGTGGGAGAACCGCACCTGCTTCTTGCGTTCATCGCTGCTGACCAGACCGGCGGCCGCGAGTACCGGGCCATTTGGCTTGCCGACCTGGTTGAACAGGTCATCGAGGTTGTCGGCGGTCTCGATCTTCAATTCGACGCCCAAATCGTCGGCGAAGCGCTTCACCAGCTCGTATTCGAAGCCGGTTTCACCGCTGCGATCCTGAAAGTAGGTGGCGGGGCTGTTGCGGGTAACCACGCGCAGCACACCGTCCTCCTTTACGCGCTCGAGTGTGTTGGGTTTATCAACACAGCCACCGAGCACCAGGAAGAGTCCGGTTGCGATCAGCCATTTGGCGTATCGCGGACGCAAAGCCGTTGGGAAAAACATCTGCGCAGTATACGCAAACGGCCACGGGCGCCATATCTCGACAGCGTAGGACTAGTCTGCTAGCGATCACAAAATCGAACGAAATCCCTTGAATACGGGCCTTCAGGGCATTTTGTTACAGTAAAAATAAGCCATGCTGAAACGCTCGATTTACCTGACCCCGAAGGCAGAAACACAGATTGCTACCCGAGTGCAACCGTGCGTAGCGTTTCGGGTGATGTTGAGGTCGGTTTAGGCTAGAATGCACGGCCTCAAAGCACACCCCTTCCCGAGGCTGTCCCGAAGATGTTGATCCTGCGCGGCGCTCCTGCCCTTTCTGCCTTTCGCCACAGCAAACTCCTTGAGCAACTGAGCCAGAAGGTTCCAGCTGTCAGTGGCCTGTATGCTGAATTCGCTCACTTCGCCGAAGTCACCGGCGTCCTGACCGGCGACGAACAGCAGGTGCTAGCGCGCCTTCTGAAGTACGGCCCAAGTGTTCCGGTTCAAGAGCCTACCGGCCGTCTGTTTCTGGTGTTGCCGCGTTTCGGCACCATCTCGCCGTGGTCGAGCAAGGCCAGCGACATCGCCCGCAACTGCGGCCTGAGCAAGATCCAGCGTCTGGAACGCGGTATCGCCTTCTATGTTGCAGGGCAGTTCAGCGAAGCCGAAGCCCAGCTGATTTCGGACGCGCTGCATGACCGCATGACCCAGATCGTGCTGGCCAACCTCGAACAGGCCGCCGGTCTGTTCAGCCATGCCGAGCCGAAGCCGCTGACCGCCATCGACATCCTCGGTGGCGGCCGCGCCGCGCTGGAAAAGGCCAACACCGAGCTGGGCCTGGCCCTGGCCGAAGACGAGATCGACTATCTGGTCAACGCCTTCAACGGTCTGAAGCGCAACCCGCATGACATCGAACTGATGATGTTTGCCCAGGCCAACTCCGAGCACTGCCGCCACAAGATCTTCAACGCCAGTTGGGACATTGACGGCCAGAGCCAGGAAAAAAGCCTGTTCGGCATGATCAAGAACACCTATCAGATGCACAGCGAAGGCGTGCTGTCCGCTTACAAGGACAACGCTTCGGTGATCGTCGGCAACGTTGCCGGCCGCTTCTTCCCGAACCCTGAAACCCGCCAGTACGGCGCGGTGCAGGAGCCGGTGCACATCCTGATGAAGGTTGAAACCCACAACCACCCGACCGCGATTGCGCCGTTCCCGGGCGCATCCACCGGTTCCGGTGGCGAGATCCGTGACGAAGGTGCAACCGGTCGCGGCGCCAAGCCAAAGGCCGGCCTGACCGGTTTCACCGTATCGAACCTGCAGATCCCGGGCTTCGAACAGCCGTGGGAAGTGCCGTACGGCAAGCCTGAGCGCATCGTCACCGCGCTGGACATCATGATCGAGGGCCCGCTCGGCGGCGCTGCGTTCAACAACGAATTCGGTCGTCCGGCGCTGACCGGCTACTTCCGTACCTTCGAACAGTCGATCACCACTCCGCACGGTGACGAAGTGCGCGGTTATCACAAGCCGATCATGCTCGCTGGCGGCATGGGCAACATCCGCGAAGAACACGTCAAGAAAGGCGAGATCGTCGTCGGCTCCAAGCTGATCGTGCTCGGCGGCCCGGCGATGTTGATCGGTCTCGGCGGCGGCGCGGCTTCGTCGATGGCCACCGGCACCAGCTCGGCGGATCTGGATTTTGCTTCCGTGCAGCGTGAGAACCCTGAAATGGAGCGTCGTTGCCAGGAAGTCATCGACCGTTGCTGGCAACTGGGCGACAAGAACCCGATCAGCTTCATCCACGACGTCGGCGCGGGCGGTCTGTCCAACGCCTTCCCGGAACTGGTCAACGACGGCGATCGCGGTGGCCGTTTCGAACTGCGCAACATCCCGAATGACGAGCCGGGCATGGCCCCGCACGAAATCTGGTCGAACGAATCCCAGGAACGTTACGTGCTGGCAGTCGGCCCGGAAGACTTCGAGCGCTTCCAGGCGATCTGCGAACGCGAGCGTTGCCCGTTTGCCGTAGTCGGGGAAGCCACTGCCGAACCGCAGCTTACTGTCACGGATAGCCACTTCGGCAACAACCCGGTGGACATGCCGCTGGAAGTGTTGCTGGGCAAGGCGCCGCGCATGCACCGTTCGGTGGTTCGCGAAGCCGAGCTGGGCGATGACTTCGATCCGTCGAACCTCGACATCAGCGAGTCCATCGAACGCGTTCTGCATCATCCGGCCGTAGCCAGCAAAAGCTTCCTGATCACCATCGGCGACCGCACCATCACCGGCCTCGTCGCCCGTGACCAGATGGTCGGCCCATGGCAAGTGCCGGTGGCCGACGTTGCCGTCACCGCCACCAGTTTCGACGTCTACACCGGTGAAGCCATGGCGATGGGCGAGCGTACTCCGCTGGCTCTGCTGGACGCGCCCGCATCGGGCCGCATGGCTATCGGCGAAACCATCACCAACATTGCCGCCTCGCGCATCAACAAGCTCTCCGACATCAAATTGTCGGCGAACTGGATGTCGGCGGCCGGCCACCCGGGCGAAGACGCGCGTTTGTATGACACCGTGAAAGCGGTCGGCATGGAGCTGTGCCCTGAGCTGGGCATCACCATTCCGGTGGGCAAGGACTCGATGTCCATGGCCACGCGCTGGAATGACAACGGCGAAGACAAGACTGTCACCTCGCCGATGTCGCTGATCGTTACCGGTTTCGCGCCAGTGGCTGACATCCGTCAGACCCTGACCCCGGAACTGCGCATGGACAAGGGCACCACCGACCTGATCCTGATCGACCTCGGTCGCGGCCAGAACCGCATGGGTGCATCGATCCTCGCGCAAGTCCACGGCAAGCTCGGCAAGCATGCGCCGGACGTCGATGACGCCGAAGACCTGAAAGCCTTCTTCGCGGTGATCCAGGGCCTCAATGCCGACGGTCACCTGCTGGCCTACCACGACCGTTCCGACGGTGGTCTGCTGACCTCCGTGGTGGAAATGGCCTTCGCCGGCCACTGCGGTCTGAGCCTGAACCTGGACAGCGTTGCCGAATCCGCTTCGGAAATCGCCGCGATCCTGTTCAACGAAGAACTCGGTGCGGTGATCCAGGTTCGTCAGGACGCCACCCCGGACATCCTCGCGCAATTCAGCGCCGCCGGTCTGGGCGACTGCGTGTCGGTGATCGGTCAGCCGATCAACAATGGCCAGATCAACATCACCTTCAACGGTGACACCGTGTTCGAAGGCCAGCGTCGTCTGCTGCAACGTCAGTGGGCCGAGACCAGCTACCAGATCCAGCGTCTGCGCGACAACGCCGACTGCGCCGAGCAGGAATTCGACGCGCTGCTGGAAGAAGACAACCCGGGCCTGAGCGTCAAGCTCAGCTACGACGTCAATCAGGACATCGCCGCGCCTTACATCAAGAAAGGCATCCGCCCACAGGTTGCCGTGCTGCGTGAGCAGGGCGTCAACGGTCAGGTGGAAATGGCCGCCGCGTTCGACCGCGCCGGTTTCAGCGCGATCGACGTGCACATGAGCGATATCCTCGCCGGTCGTGTCGACCTCAACGAGTTCAAAGGCCTGGTGGCCTGCGGTGGTTTCTCCTACGGCGACGTGCTCGGCGCCGGTGAAGGCTGGGCCAAGTCGGCGCTGTTCAACAGCCGCGCCCGCGATGCGTTCCAAGGCTTCTTCGAACGTAACGACAGCTTCACGCTGGGCGTGTGCAACGGTTGCCAGATGATGTCCAACCTGCACGAGCTGATCCCGGGCAGCGAGTTCTGGCCGCACTTCGTGCGCAACCGCTCCGAGCAGTTCGAAGCGCGGGTGGCGATGGTGCAGATCCAGGAATCGAACTCGATCTTCCTGCAGGGCATGGCCGGTTCGCGCATGCCGATCGCCATCGCCCACGGTGAAGGGCATGCCGAGTTCGCCAGCGAAGAAGCACTGCTGGAAGCCGATCTGTCCGGTTGCGTGGCGATGCGTTTTGTCGACAACCACGGCAAGGTCACCGAAGCCTATCCGGCCAACCCGAACGGCTCGCCGCGCGGGATCACCGGCCTCACCAGCCGTGACGGTCGCGTGACGATCATGATGCCGCACCCGGAGCGTGTGTTCCGTGCGGTGCAGAACTCGTGGCGTTCGGAAGACTGGAACGAAGACGCTCCGTGGATGCGCATGTTCCGTAACGCACGCGTGTGGGTTAACTGATCGTCGTGTACAAGTTGGCGTTTTTTGTTCCTGACAGTCATGTCGAGGTGGTCAAAGGGGCTGTGTTCGCTGCCGGTGGTGGGCGGATCGGTGACTATGACCACTGTGCGTGGCAGGTGCTTGGCCTGGGCCAGTTTCGACCGTTGGACGGCAGTCAGCCGTTTATCGGTCAGGCGGGGCAGGTCGAGCGGGTTGAGGAATGGAAGGTTGAGCTTGTCGTTGCGGATGAGTTGATTGTGGCTGTTGTGGCGGCGTTGAAGCTCAGTCATCCGTATGAGACGCCGGCTTATGAGGTGTGGCGGCTGAAGGATTTCTGATCTTCTTGGCTGCTTGAACGGGAAACCCGCAGATGAGTGATTGTCTGCGGGTTTTTTGTTGGCCTTGGTTTTGTCTTGATTTGGGTGAATATCCGTTGCTTCGGGTGTGGCGGCTGGCGGTTTCGCCCTTACGGCGACTTACTTTTTTACAAGCACCCCCGTGTCAGCCTACCTGTCACCTCTGTTGATTGACTCAACCATTCATGGGGGCGAAGGTGTCTAGCAATGCCGAAGCGTTATGACGTCGCCGGTGGATCAAGATCAAGAGCAGGCGAGCTGACACTCGGCCTATTGAGTGGTGAAAAGCGTGTGTGTCCGGCTTTTGATTTGTGTTGTTGCTGCCCCTCACCCCAGCCCTCTCCCGAGGGAGAGGGGGCCGATTTTGTGTGGTTTGCAAATCCTGAGTTCAACTCGGACTTTCACGTCGGCGTACCTCGCCTGAACAACTCGGTCAGTCCCCTCTCCCTCTGGGAGAGGGCTAGGGTGAGGGTGGCGATCTGGAGTGTGTTTAAAGCGGTATCTGAGTTCGCAGAACCTTCCCACAAGGTTTTCAGGTTGTCCGTCGGACGTGCGATCTCTAGTCTTTTCCCGTCGCTGCTAATCAGCGATCGGGAGTGAGATCCCCGGATAGCTTGCAACTGGCGCCAGCACCACGATAATTGGCGCCAGCTCAATCTGCTGCCTGCTTTATGGCGGCTGTGTGCGGGCAGACTTCGGTCTGGCCGGTTGCCTGCTCCGGTGGATCTCACCTCGCACATAGCTGCCACCTATTCGCCGCGTGAGATCCGGCGATCGATGGCTGCCCATCAGCATCAGCAGGAGAAGCATTGTGGATAAAATCGTTCCCGATCCACCATACGAACCCACCCCCCTCGAACAAACCATCCGCGCCGACGACCTCGCGAAAAACCGCGAAGCGATCAAGCGCGCTCTGGATTTTT
This sequence comes from Pseudomonas sp. H26/SER47-MNA-CIBAN-0231, assembly GCF_040310465.1. Lineage (NCBI taxonomy): Bacteria > Pseudomonadati > Pseudomonadota > Gammaproteobacteria > Pseudomonadales > Pseudomonadaceae > Pseudomonas > Pseudomonas sp. H26/SER47-MNA-CIBAN-0231. The sequence continues at coordinate 140,680 of NZ_JBEOPW010000011.1, forward strand.
ACCTGTGCCCACAGCCGAGCAAGGCGCGCCCGCCCGGCACCATGTTCCTCGTCCAGCCCGACGTCGACACCGAAACCCTGCTGGCCCACGCCTGTGAATCCCTCGCTTCAGCCAACACTCTGGCCAGTGATTTCGCCGATCAGTTGGGGCGACCGCAGCGCAATACGGCGCTGGCGATTCAGCAGATCATCATGCTTGCTGAGCTGGCGGTGAACCGTGCGCTGGATCGGGTTGATCCGTAGGCGTAAAAAAACCACCGGGCCGTCGAGCCCGGTGGTTTTCCACGACGTGCAATCGCGTGGATGTCACGTCACCTGTGTCAGCTTGACGTCCGTTACAAGCATGTCGACCAAGGTTCGCAGGTATTTGAAGCTCTGGTCTTTTTTCCCCCAGCGATCAATGAAGAACAGACCTTTGTCATTGATCTGAATCGGCGTCTCAACGATCTCGCCGGACCTGGATCTATGCACCACACTGGCGTTGCGGGTATCTGCATTTTCGATCAGGAATTGGCCCTGTCGAGTCAGTCTGCTGCGACTGACAGAAGGCGTCGCAGCAGGCTTTTTCGTGCCGGGGACGGCCACCTCCATCACAAAGTCGCTGCTCAAGGCCCTCACGTTGGCCTCGTGCTGGCCGCTGACAAATTCCCATGTACCGCGATGAATATCCCTGGCCAGCTCGGGGGCGGTGTCGCGCACGTGCAGGCTGACGGCTGAAAGTGTATCGGCCAGACCTGGCACGCCGAGGTTGTAATTGGTGTGCGCACTGCCGATGAGGGCCACCCATTTATGCGGGCCGTTGGCCAGTTGATCAGCCTCGATCACTCGGGTTGCAAAATAGCTGAACATCTCGTTTCGCGAGACTGCTTTGTCATGCAGGCCCTTGAGGTGGTAGGACGCTGTGCAATCGATCGCTCTGATGCGGATGTTGTATTTGGCTGCTGCCTGGTAGAGCTCCGTGTAGGTATCGCTCCCACCGTAAGCGATCATGTGCCCCCGGTCCTGACGATGCAGGTACGCCTTCAGCCTGTCCGGCATACGTTGGGTTCGCAAAAAAATGTCGAGATCGGCCTGGTGCAGATCGGTGAACAGGTGCTCGACATACAACGTGTCATAGCCTGCTTTCTTGAGCGCTTTCATGTGCTTTTTCAGCAGCGCTTTGCTCGCTACATCGGCATGGGCTTCGCCGATCAGCAGATTCAAGCGTCCGTCGGCCAGCTGCCGCAAAAAAGCCTCGAATGTGCAGTCGGAGGTGAGCACCGGCAGGATCGGCGCATCGGGAGGGACGTAGTCGGTGAAAGCGTCTCTGGCGGTTTTTTCCAGGCGCTTGCGCTGGGCGATGAAAGCCTCGTAGGCCGTTCTTTCACTGGAGATCGTCGGGGTGTAATTCGAGTCCATGGAGTAGGGCTTATGCAACATTTCAGCGATATCGTCGCGCAGCGGCAAAGCCACATCGAAATCGCTGAAGTGATCAACGGCGCTAGCTGCGGCGGGTGGCCTGGAGACGGGTAGAGGTGCCTTGTAGGTGCTCGGCATCTGTACCAGGAAATCACCTTGCGCAGTCGCATCGCCGGCGATGGCGCCGGGTGTATCCCTGCTTATGCGTGCGGGTTGGTACAGGTCGATGTCCTCAACACGTATGGCTACGGCCTCGTGCAGGTCGGCCAGGCCCGGCGTGTTGTCGAACGTGGTCATGCGCGACTGTTCGGTCAGGGCAATCCAGCGCTCTTCGCCGACGTCGGCCATATCACTGGCAAGCGCCTTGTGCGAATAGAAGTTTCTGATGGAGTTGTTTCGCGGGGTCAAAGGCGAGACCTCGGACATCACCATGATCCCTTCGAGTTTATAGCTGGCCGAGCCGTCTAGCGCATGGATGCTCATGCCTTTTTCCCGGGCCCTGCGCACCAGCGCCAGGTAAGAAAAAGCTGCGTCCGGCGCATACCCCATGGCTTTGTCGAGCGCCTTCAGATGTTTCTTGATATGAAACCAGGAGCCGTTCCTGTTGAGCTTTTCCAGTTTGAGATGAAACACGTCACCCGGCAGGTATTCGAGAAACAGATGCTTGTAGCCGTTCGCCACGAGGACGTCGAGATGCTCGATCAATAACTGTTTGCTGGCGATCGAACCAGGTTGTGCACCGATCACCAGGTTTTTTGCGGCGAATGCATCGCTGCCGATCAACTGTGCGAATGAGGTATTGGCGGCAACCGCCGGCACTTCGGCACGGGCGGGCAGCGGTGCGAGCCGGGCAAAATGGCGCGTGGCATCTTTGGTGAGTTTTTCGACCTGTTCCAGATAGGCTGTGCGTACATCGCTCAACTGATCGACCACCCGGGCCATGATGGTCTGCCGCGGGATACCCATGTCGCTCAGTTGCAGCAATGCCTCGCGCGATTGCGGAACCAGCAACGTTTCGACGCGCTCGCGGTAGTCGATCGCGACTCCATAATCTTTGTGCGGACCGGGTGTATCGGGCACAGCTTCGTATTTCGGTGCACCGCCGGACAGGCCGCTGCGCACCATCACCCCGTCGGAATTGCGTACGGTCAGAATGCCGGTCGAAAGCAGTCCGGAGCCATTCGGATCCGGGCGGTAGAGCAAATAACGGCCCAGCGCGTCCGGGTTGTTACTGGCGTAATACGACTGTCCTCTGAAAGCGACCGCCTGCATATCGTCCCAGACGGGTTCAGTGGCCATTTGATCGACCAATGCCAGAGCACTCTGTTGCTCATCGCCGGCAGTGGCGACAGCCTGACGCAACGGGCGCCGGACGGGCTTGAGTGACCGTAGCGCCGGACGCAGATCCGTCAGCACCGCGCCGGCACTGTTGAACAGATAACCGAGCAAGTGCCGGAACGCTTCGTTGTTGTTGCCCTGACGATAGGCATGCAGGGCGAGCATCGCGTCCTTGAAGGCCAGCAACAGGCCGGTGCTCAGGCTCAACAGCGGGAAGGGCGCGGTGGCGATGGCCGCGACCCACTCAACGCTCGTCCAGATCAGGCCGGCGATCATTTCGATACGACTGGTGGTGGTCGCGTGGACGTTGTCGATCCGCCGTTGCAGCTTCATGTCATAGAGCGCGGTAGGCAGGTCGCTGACGGCGTCAGCCGGTCGCATCGAGTCGTAGCGGGCGGGGCTGGGGGTGGTTTTGTTGAGGTCTTTGGGCAGCTTCTTGCGGATGTTGTCCAGGTGCGTGCGCACCCGGGTCTGGGCGCTGATACCCACGCGCGAGGTGAAGTACTCGACCATGCCCGATTGCAGCAGCAGATAATTGAACAGGCGCGCTTCACGAAAACGCACGCCGTCCGGCGCGTCCGGCGTATACAGCAGAACCGGATTACTGCCATGGCTGAACAGCCAGGTATCGATCACCCATTCGCCGTCGATCATCAACCGGTGGATCGGGTACTTCGTCCGCGTCTGCCCCGACGTTTGATCCATGCTGGTGATGCTTTGCTGGAGCCATTGCAGGTCGCTGCTGGCGATATGTCCTTGCAGCTGGCATTCCAGCGCGGCGCTTTGCATCTGGCGCTGAGTGATCGCCAGCGTCGCGTTGCGGCGGAACGCGTAGCCTTCGCTCTGGGAATTCTGCAGCTCCTTTTTAACTTTGTCGGTATAGCGTTGGCCGATCCATACCCCTGTGACCGAGCGCGCGACATTCTGCGCGGTCAGGCTGCTGATATCGATGCCTTGCGGACCTCTGAAGCGCGCCGAGCGTGAGAATTTCTGCTCGAGAAAACCCACGCCGTCGGCATAGCCGTCGCGATACAGCCGGGTATAGGTCAACGGCTCTGGTGTCCATGAGGGCACGATCGATTTTGGCGAGTAGGCCCAGACGGTGTCAGGATCGACGTCATTGGCCGCACGTTTGAGCAAGCGGTTCAGGCTGAGCTTCGCTTGCTCGTGCACGTAGGCGTCAAATGTCTGGAAACGCCCGCCCGACAGCGGATGTTGCTTGAATGCGAGCAGTGCACCCTCGGCGTCGTCGCTCAACGTCGTCAGTTGTCGGCGATTGGCCGCAGTGGTCGAGCGGTACCACACCGGTGTACTGAAATCATAATCATCGATGCGTGTGGCGAGCATGTGTTCAGCCATCGCTTTGAGGCAATCGAGATGGTTGCCGAGGTGATCGAAAGTCACCTTCTGGTGCTCCGCTGCTTCCGGCTTGAAGCTCAGCCCCGACAAGACTTTGCGCAGAGCAGGACGAAAGCGCATCGGTGCGCGGCTGACCAGGTAACCGGCCATGGTTTGGGCGGCGTCACTCTGCTTGGCCCACGACAACACATGGGCCTGACATTCGCGCTCACTGTCAAAGGCCTCGAACTGGCGATCGCGTGGGGCTTGTGGCGTGCATAGCAGAACGCGTTTGAGCGCACCGGACTGATCGTTCTGACGCAGCACCCAAAGGTCTTGGAGTTGCGCACCGTGCAAGCACAGCGTGGCGGCGCGCAACTGTGAATCGCTGCCGCTGCGCAGGCGCTGGATCATTTGCAGGTCGCTGTCGAGCAGGTGCCCTTGCAGCGCTGCGGTGTGGGCGAGCGCGACGATGCGCTGATCGAGCATTTGCTCAATGGCAGGTTTGATCGCGGAGCTTGCCTGCATCTGCGTTTGCAAACGTGCGAAGTCGACGCGCGGTTCCAGCTCCAGTGCCTGCTTGATCACCCAGGCGGGCGTCACGTCCGCGTACTCGTCGGCTAGCGGCAGGTCGTTGTAAGTCAGCCGGGTGTGGCTGAGAAACTCCGAGCCTGGCAACTCATCGCCGGTGTGCGGGCCGCGCAGGGTCAGCTCGAGCAGGTTGCGCTTGTGCACATATACGCCGTATCCCGGTACCCGCCGGTCGGTGGTGATTTGCAGGTTGTCCGGTTGCAGATCGTCGATTTGCAGATCATCACTCAGACGCTCCAGCCATTGCTGGCGGGCCACGGCCATCAGACTGACCGCCGGGCCCATCAGGTCAAGCAGGTTTTGCCGGGCCTGATTGTAGTTGCCCAGGTGCAACGCCAGTTCGGCCCGCTTGGCCGCGTCGGCGCTGCGGTACCAGTCCGGGGCGCTGTTGCGCAGGTGCCGTTCGAACAGGGTTTGTGCCTGAAGGGCCAGACGCGGAGTGAGATCCGGCAACGCAGCGCCGATGGCGCGCTCCAGCTCGGCGATCAAGCGAGCGGGATCCTGCTGCGGGTTAGCGGCGAAACTCAGTGCATATTCGATATCCAGGGTGCGTTTTTCGATCAAGGCATCGTAGATGTGTTCGAACAGCGGTTGGCTGTCGATGGGCGCCAGCTGCAATGGCCAGATTCCTGCTGTACCGACATCGTGGTAGCGGCTGGGCAGCAGCTGCATCAACTCGCTACGGCTGATGCTGTGCTTCATGGTCTCGAGCAGATGGGCATTGAGATCAGCCAGCGAATTGAACAGCTCCAGGCCCCTGGCGGGCGTGAACAACACGACGAAACCCGCGCTCTGGTCGGTCAGCAGATCGCTGACTTTCGGGGTGTCGTTTTGCGTAACGACAAAGGCCCCGGCGAGCTCGACAGTGGTTTGCTGATAAGTGAACTGCAACGCATACATGGCCGGACGCAACAGCGGGCCCAGCGCCAGTTTCTTCATCAGCTCACCAGCCTGCGGGTGCAACAGGCGATCCTTGACGGCTTGTTGCGCCTCGTACTCGAGCGCGGTGAAACCGGCGTCGTATTTAAGGAAGGTTTTTGCCGGTTTGCCGTCGATCTGGTCACGCAGATCCATGTTGATCAGTTGCGTGCTGAGGCGCACCTTCAGCGTGGCGATCAGTTGCTCGCCTGCCTCGCTTTGCAGGTCGCTGGTTGCCAGCGCCTGATAGAGCGCGCGACTGCGTTGCAGGTAGCCGTCGCGATAGGTTTTCAGCTGCTCTTCGAGGCGTTTGAGATGAGCCTGCTCGGTGCTCGGTTTGTGCTCGGGCAGCAGCGGGGTTTCGGTGTTGAAGAGCAGACGGCCGATCTGGTTGAGATCGTTTTTGATCTCATCGGGTGTGGGTGCGTTGGGGGTGCTCATGGGCACGATTTCCATGCTGGGGATGAAGGGCCAGCATGGCGAGCGGGGCGTGGAGGAGGGTGGTATCCATGTATCGTGCGCGGGCCGGATTTTCCCCGCCCGCTCCAGCCCTCCCGTTACCCGCGCAGATCAAACCTGCGCGCTGACCTCCCCGCGACTCAGCAATGCCTCGATCGCCCCGCTCAAACTCGCGGCCTTGTCCCCCACCAGCAAATGCCAGACGCCACCGTCCAACTGGCTGACACCCAGACAGCCGAGCGCTTTGAGCTGCGCATCGGACAACACCTTGGCATCGGCCAGTTGCAGGCGAATGCGGGTCATGGCGATGCAATCGAGTTGCAGCACATTGTCGCGACCGCCCAGTGCATCCAGCCATTGCTGCGCCTCGTTGCGGGTAAGCGCAACGCTCTTCGGCTCATCGGTAATGACTGCGGTTTCCACCAACGCTGTTCGGCCCAGCGCAGGCATGGCCAAGCGAATTTCATCGGCAATGCTGTCAGCCAACGGCCCGACCACGACCTGCAAGCTGCCGCCCTTGCCCGGGCGCACCACCGCCATCGCGCCCAACGCTTTCAGCTCGGCGTCCGAGGCCTTGTTGCGATCGACCATCTCCAGGCGCAGTCGGGTCGTGCAGGCGCCGACGGTGAGCAGATTCTCGGCGCCGCCCAAGGCTTTGATATACGCACTGGCGCGTTCGGTTTCCGAGAGCACGGCTTTTTCGGCGCTGGCGACGTCTTCGCGCCCCGGCGTCTTCAGGTTGAAACGACGGATACAGAAGTCGAAAACCAGGTAATAAATGACCGCGTAAGCCAGCCCGACCGGCACCACCAGCCAGCCATTGGTCGACTTGCCCCAGCCGAGAATCATGTCGATGAAGCCACCGGAAAAGGTGAAGCCCAGATGAATGTTCAGGCCGTTGGTGATCGCCATCGACAGCCCGGTCAGCAGCGCGTGCAGGAGGAACAGCAGCGGCGCGAGAAACATGAAGGCAAATTCGATCGGCTCGGTCACACCGGTGAGAAACGAGGTCAGCGCCATCGACAGGAAGATCCCGCCCATCACCTTGCGCCGCTCCGGCAGTGCGTTGCGGTACATCGCCAGGCAGGCGGCGGGCAGGCCGAAGACCATCATCGGGAACATGCCGGTCATGAACTGGCCGCCCTTCGGATCGCCGGCAAAATATCGCGACAGATCGCCGGTCACCAAGGCGCCCGTGGTCGGGTCGGTGAAGTTGCCGAAGACGAACCACGCCATGTTGTTGAGGATGTGGTGCAGGCCGGTGACGATCAGCAGGCGGTTGAACACGCCGAAGACGAAGGCGCCGATGCTGCCGCTTTCCATCATCAGCGCGCCGAACGCGTTGATGCCCTGCTGGATCGGCGGCCAGATATAGCCGAACAGCACGCCCAGACCCACCGCCGCGAACCCGGTGACGATCGGCACAAAACGCCGGCCACCGAAGAACGCCAGATACTCCGGCAGCTTGATGTCCTTGAAGCGGTTGTACAGCGCACCGGCCATCAGGCCGCTGACGATCCCGGCGAGCATGCCCATGTTGATGGTCGAATCGAGCACCTTGAGCGTGGAGATCATCACCAGATAACCGATCACCCCGGCGAGGCCGGCGGTGCCGTTGTTGTCCTTGGCGAAACCGACGGCGATGCCGATGGCAAAGATCATCGCCAGGTTGGCGAAGATCACTTGCCCGGCATCGTGAATGATCGCGATGTTCAACAGGTCCGTGTCGCCCAAACGCAGCAGCAGGCCGGCAATCGGCAGGATCGCGATCGGCAGCATCAGCGCGCGGCCCAGGCGTTGCAGGCCTTCGATGAAGAGTTGGTACATGGCGTTTGTCCTTTTTGTTTTTGTTAGCGCAGAGGCCAATGTTGATGACAGGCGTGGCGAACGGCAGCGGCGCTGGCCAGCTTGAGCAGGTCGCGGCTCAGGCGCTGACATTCGGCTTCATGCAGCTGACGCACGCGGTCCTTGATTTCACCGATCTGCACCGGGCTCACCGACAGTTCGGTGACGCCGAGGCCGATCAACACCGGCGTCGCCAGCGGGTCGGAGGCGAGGGCGCCGCAGACACCGACCCAGCGCTTGTGCACCGCCGCGCCTTCGCAGGTCATGGCGATCAGGCGCAGCAACGCCGGATGCAGGGCATCGACCCGTGCCGCCAGCCCGGCGTGGTCGCGGTCCATGGCCAGGGTGTATTGCGACAGATCGTTGGTGCCGATCGAGAGAAAGTCGGCGTGTTCGGCCAGTTGTTCGGCTTGCAGCGCGGCGGCGGGGACTTCGATCATCACGCCGATTTCCGGGCGCTCGGTAATGCCCAGCTCAAGGCGCAAGGCATCGACGCGCTGGCGGATGTGCAGCAGTTCGTCGACCTCGGTGACCATCGGCAACAGAATCCGGCAACGCGACAACGGCTTGACCTGCAGCAGCGCGCGCAGTTGCTGATCGAGAATGTCCGGGCGCGCCTGGGCCAGCCGAATGCCGCGCAGACCGAGCACCGGGTTGGCTTCGGCCGGCAGTGGCAGATAGTCGAGTTGCTTGTCGCCACCGACGTCGATGGTGCGGATGATCACTGACTTGTCGCCCATGGCATCGATCACCGCTTGATAGGCGCTGCGCTGTTCTTCAACGTCCGGTGCCGTCTGGCGATCGACGAAGAGAAACTCGGTGCGCAACAGGCCGACGCCATCCGCACCGTTGGCAAAAGCGTCCGCCGCTTCGTTGCTTGAGGCGACATTGGCGACCACTTCGATGTGCACGCCATTGCGGGTTTCAGCGGGCAAATGGGCCTTGGCCTGTTGGCTGTCGCGGCGCTGCTGGCGCTGGATTTGTGCCTGTTGCACTTCGCTCAGGCGCTCGGCGTTTGGGGTCAATTCGAGGCGCCCGCCATCAGCGTCGAGCACCACGGCCTGATCTTGCGGCTGCTCAAGCAATTGCGCGCCCAAAGCGACGATGCACGGCAGACCTTTGCCGCGCGCCAGAATCGCTACGTGCGAGGTCGCGCCACCCTCGGCCATGCACAACCCGGCGACGCCTTGCGCGCTGAGTTGCAGCAGATCCGATGGCGTCAGTTCGTGGGCGGCAACAATGGCGCCGGCCGGCACCTGGTATTGCCAGGCCTGGCCAAGCAGGGCACGCAGCACGCGTTGCTTGAGGTCGCGCAAATCGTTGGCCCGTTCGGCCAGCAGCGGACTGCCGGTGCCTTGGAGCATGTCGCACTGCGTGTCGATCGACTGACTCCAGGCGTGCGTCGCAGCGGTGCCTTGCGCGATGAATTGCTGCGCGGCGTCGAGCAGGGCCGGGTCTTCGAGCAGCGCCATGTGTGCGGCGAAGATCGCTTCTTCGTCGGCGTTCTTGTGCTTTTTCGCCTGGGCGAGGGTGGCGGCGATTTCGCTGCGCACCGCGTTCAATGCCGTTTCAAGTGTCTGCTGCTGTTGCTCTGGATCGTGTTGGCCCGCATCCGCCGGCAAGGTGATCGCGTTCAGGCGAAACAACGGCCCGGCGACCAGCCCTGGCGCGGCGCAAACACCATGCAACACCCCAGCCTCGGCCGGGCGTTTCAGCGCCGCAGTGGAGGTCGGCGCTTGCCCGTGATCATCGTCCGGCAGCGCCGTGGCCAATGCGCTGAGCAGAGCTTGCAATGCGGCATCGGCGTCCGGCCCCTGACAACTGACCTGCACTTCATCCTGCTCACCAATCGCCAGCCCCATCAAACCGATCAGACTGTTGCACGGCGCCGATTTACCGTTGAAGTGCAGCTGTGAATGGCTGCTGAAACCCTGGGCGGTCTGGCGGATCAGCGCAGCCGGGCGCGCATGCAAGCCGCCGCGATGAGCGACCCGCGCCTGGCCACGAACCTCAGGCCCTCCGCTTGTATCGGCATTCGCCGCGACAACATTGCGCGCAATGATGTGCAGCAACGGCTCGCCGACTTTCACCGCTTTGAGGGTGATCGGCCGCACCTGAAAATCCGCGCTGTTGGTCAGGATCAACAGGCTGACCAGGCTTTTGCAGTGCTGGCCGACCTTGTCCAGGTCATAGCGCAGCAGCGGCTGACCAAGGCTGACGCGATCGCTTTCCTTGACCAGCATGGCGAAACCTTCGCCGTTCAATTCAACGGTGTCGAGGCCCAGGTGCAGGAGGATTTCCGCACCGTTGTCGGCACGCACGGTCACCGCGTGGCTGCTGCGCGCGACGTGGATGACCACGCCGGCGCAGGGCGAATACAGCGTGTCGTTGAGCGGGTCGATGGCGATGCCGTCGCCCATCGCGCCACTGGCGAACACTGCGTCCGGGACGTTGGCGAGCGTCAGCACCGGGCCGCTGAGCGGGGCGCTGAGGGTCAGCTCTTTATTGTTGTCGGGCATGGCTGGGTCTCATCAGATGTGCAGTCAGTCGGACTTAATGCGTGCGGGTCACTTTGCTCAAATGGCGCGGCTGATCCGGGTCCATGCCCCGCGCCACGGCCAGGCCTGCGGCCATCACGTAAAAGCTCTGGATCGCCAGAATCGGGTCGAGGGCCGGGTGTTCGGCGCGGGTCAAGGTCAGGTCGCGTTCGTTGACGTCATCTGGCGCGGCGAGCAAGACCCGGGCGCCGCGCTGGCGCATTTCCGCCGCCAGGCTCAGCAGGCCGGCCTGCTCGGCACCGCGCGGGGCGAAAACCAGCAGCGGATAGTGTTCGTCGATCAGTGCCATCGGCCCATGACGGACTTCGGCACTGCTGAACGCTTCGGCCTGAATCGCCGAGGTTTCCTTGAACTTCAGCGCCGCTTCCTGGGCAATCGCGAAACCGGCGCCACGGCCGATCACCATCAGGCGCTCGCAATCGCGCAGGGCTTCGATGGCCACGCTCCAGTCCTGTTTCGCCGCTTCGCGCAGGCCTTCTGGCAGCGCATCGTGGGCTTGCAGCAATTCGCTGTCCTCTTTCCAGTGCGCGATCAAACGCGCGCTGGCGCTGAGAGTGGCGATAAAGCTTTTGGTCGCGGCGACGCTGCTTTCAGTCCCGGCAAGCAGCGGCAGGCTGAATTCACACGCTGCCTCCAGTGGCGAGTCGGCAGCGTTAACCATCGACACGCTCAGCGCGCCACGCTTGCGCAACAGGCGCAGGCTGTTGACCAGATCCGGGCTCTGTCCCGACTGCGAAAACGCGAACGCGACCTGACCGCTGACTTTCAGCGGCGCCTGCTGCATGGTCACCACCGACATCGGCAACGAGGCCACCGGCACGCCCAGTTGCTGCATGGTCAGGTAGGCGAAGTAGCTCGCCGCGTGGTCGGAGCTGCCACGGGCGACGGTCATCGCCACTTGCGGCGGCTGCCGGCGCAGGCGCCCGGCGATCTCGATCATCGGTGCGTCGAGCTGTTGCAGTTGGGCTTGCACGGCCTCGAACGAGGACAGCGCCTCCTCAAGCATTTTTGAAGTCAATGTCTTCTCCTTCGACCATGACGGCGGTCAGTGTGAGTGAGCGATCGAGCCGCACGCAGTCGGCCCAGGCGCCGGGGGCAAGGCGCCCGCGTTCGGTGATGCCGAGATAGTCGGCGGGAAATTGCGACAGACGCTGCGAGGCTTCGGCGATCGGCAGACCGATCTTCACCAGATTGCGCAGGGCCTGATCCATGGTCAGGGTGCTGCCGGCCAGCGTGCCGTCGGGCAGACGCACGCCGCCCAGGCATTTGGTCACGGTGTGGCTGCCAAGCTTGTATTCACCGTCGGGCATGCCGGCGGCGGCGGTCGAATCGGTGACGCAATACAGGCACGGGATCGAACGCAGGGCCACGCGGATGGCGCCGGGATGCACGTGCAGCAGATCGGGAATCAGCTCGGCGTATTTGGCGTGGGCCAGTGCTGCGCCGACGATGCCCGGCTCGCGGTGATGCAGCGGGCTCATGGCGTTGTAGAGGTGGGTGAAACTGCTGGCACCGGCAGCCAGCGCAGCGACGCCTTCCTCGTAGCTGCCGAGGGTGTGCCCGATCTGCATGCGGATGCCACGGCTGCTCAGCTCGCGAATCAATGCATCGTGACCGGCGATTTCCGGGGCAATGGTGATGACGCGGATCGGCGCCAGCGCCAGATATTCTTCAACTTCGGCCATCAACGCGGTGTGGGCGAAGTTCGGTTGAGCGCCGAGTTTTCCCGGGTTGATGTACGGGCCTTCAAGGTGCACGCCGAGAACACGCGCGGCGCCTTTCGGACGCTGTTCGCAGAATTGTCCTACCTCTTTCAGGACATTTGAGATCTCCGCACTCGGCGCAGTCATGGTCGTGGCCAACAGCGAAGTGGTGCCGAAACGCACGTGGGTTTTGCTGATGGTTTCGAAGGCTTCGGCGCCTTCCATGATGTCTTTGCCACCGCCGCCATGCACATGCAGGTCGATGAAACCCGGCAGCAGATAGGGCAGATCGTTAGTGGCCGGGTCGCAGGGCACGCCTTCGATCGACACGACCTTGCCGTGTTCGTGAATCAGCCGGCCGCGAACCCAGCCGCTGGCGGTGAGGATGTTGTCTTCGGACATTTTCGTTCTCGCTTGGGGCCGCGCTCAGCGGCGCAGCTCTGCCACAAAGTCGTAGTAGTCGTTGCGGCAATAGGTGTCGGTGACTTCGATCGGCGTGTTGTCTTCCAGATAGCCGACCCGGGTCATCAGCAGCATGGCGGTGCCGGGGGCGATGCCGACCAGCGCGGCGAATTCGTCCGAGGCGTTGATTGCCTGGATGTGCTGAAGGGCGCGGACGATCGGTTTGCCGATGCCGTCGAGGTATTCGTAAAGCGAATCGCCCACCGCTTGCGGCCTGGGCATGATCGACGCGGGCAGGGTACTCATTTCGATCGCCATGACCGTGTCATCGGCTTTGCGCAGGCGCTTCATGCGCGCCACCTTGTCATTCGGCGACAGGCCGAGGCGGATCAATTCTTCGTGGGTCGGCAGGGTGATCTCCCGCTCCAGCCATTTCGAGCTCGGCACGAAACCTTTCAGGCGCAGCATTTCGCTGAAGCCGGACAGACGCGACAGCGGTTGTTCCAGGCGTGGGGTGATGAACGTGCCCGAGCCTTGCAGGCGGCGGATCAGGCCTTGCTCGAGCAAAACTTCCAAAGCCTTGCGTGCGGTGACCCGGGAGATGCCGAGCTGGTCGCTGAGGTTGCGCTCGGACGGCATCGCCTGTTCGGCCTTCCACTGCCCGGCATGAATCGCCGCTTCCAGATTGCGCGCCAGTTGCAAGTACAGCGGCGTCGGCTGGGAGTCATCGGGACGTAGGGTTTGAAGGTCGTTCATGTAGGTCGTTTCCGTCGCGAGTATAGGATTGTTGTGGCTCGCTTGTGCGACGGAAGCTAATACCACTTGAATACCATGTCAACGCGATGAAATGGCGTCTGACCCAATGGATTGGCGGGTTTCAGGGGGCAGTGTTTAAAGTGGTATTAGTGATGGCCTATAAAAAGCAAAAGATCGCAGCCTGCGACAGCTTCTACAGTTGAGAGTGGTATCACCCCTGTAGGCGCTGTCGCAGGCTGCGATCTTTTGAATTATTTTTTTTGCGGGTGACCAGCGGTCGAGGTTACGGACGAATCTCGATCATCGTGCCGTCCGGTACCAGATTCCACACTTCACGCATGTCGACGTTGCGCATGGCGATGCAGCCGTCGGTCCAGTCGAGGGTGTGGAACAACTGCTCAGGGTTGTCTGCCGAATCCGGAGTGCCGTGGATCATGATCATCCCGCCGGGCTCGACGCCTTCACGACGCGCGCGGGCGGCATCGCTGATGTTCGGGTAGGAAATGTGCATCGACAGGTTGAATTTGTCGCTGGTCTTGCGCCAGTCGATCCAATAGAAACCTTCGGGTGTGCGTTTGTCACCCTCGATCAGTTTCGGGCCTTTCTTCGCGCCCTTGCCCAAGGAGATGCGATAGGTCTTCAGCGGCTTGCCGTCGGCAATCAACTGCAATTGGTGGGCCGATTTCAGTACCAGGACTTTTTCGATCAATGGAGTGTTCGAGGGCGTCACGGTGGTCACGAATGACGCTTGCGAAACGCTGACGAACGACAGGCACAACAGGGCAAGCAACCAACGCATTGAAACGATTCCCCAAGAATGACGCAGAAACATAGTGATAGATGCAGGTGTGGTTATCGGCAGGGTGCCGCGAAGCTCAAGTGATCGCCGGCTGCACCAGTGGCGGAATCGACTCCGAACGCACCGGATAAACCTCGCTGCGCCGATCGGCAAAGAAGCATTCCAGCGTGCGCCCGACCGTGCGGAAAGCCAGCTCGTCCCAGGGAATGTCGGCTTCTTCGAACAGCTGCACTTCAAGGCTTTCCGGCCCGGCCGCATACTGCAGATCGGCCAGTTCGGCGCGGAAGAACACATGCACCTGGCTGATGTGCGGCACGTCGATCAGCGTGTAGATGCTCAGGTTGCGCACCCGGGCGCAGGCTTCTTCGGCGGTTTCGCGGATGGCGGCCTGCTCGATGGTCTCGCCGTTTTCCATGAAGCCGGCAGGTAGCGTCCAGTAACCGAGACGCGGCTCGATGGCGCGGCGGCAGAGCAGCACTTTCGTCCCCCAGGTCGGCACGCACCCGGCGACGATATTGGGGTTCTGGTAGTGAATGGTCTGACAGCTGTCGCAGACAAATCGCAGCCGCGAGTCGCCTTCGGGAATGCGCTGGGTGACCGGGTTACCGCAGTGGCTGCAAAATTTCATGCTCGGGTTCCTGAATGCTGCGCCTATCTTGGCGTGCAGCGGGGCCGGTCGGCAAGTTGTCGTTTCGCGACACGACGGGTTTCGGGGGCTTGGGCGCTCGCTTTGATTGGTGCATGATGCGGAGCAAGGCACCGATCGAGAACACTCATGCTGGACGAGCTACTGCATAGGGTAAGCAACCACACACCGCGCACGCTGGAGACCGACGCACGTTTCCCCGAAGCCGCCGTGCTGGTGCCGATCACCCGCAGTGACGAACCGGAACTGGTCCTGACCCTGCGCGCCAGCGGGCTTTCGACCCATGGCGGCGAGGTCGCCTTCCCCGGAGGGCGACGCGACCCGGAAGATCCGGACCTCATATTCACCGCGCTGCGCGAAGCCGAGGAAGAGATCGGCCTGCCACCGGGTCTGGTCGAAGTCATCGGCCCGCTGAGTCCGCTGATCTCCCTGCACGGCATCAAGGTAACGCCGTATGTCGGCGTGATTCCCGACTTTGTCGAATACCAGCCCAATGATGCCGAGATCGCCGCCGTCTTCAGCGTGCCGCTGGAATTCTTCCGCAAGGACCCGCGTGAGCATACCCATCGCATCGATTATCAGGGCCGCAGTTGGTACGTGCCGAGCTATCGCTTCGGCGAGTACAAGATCTGGGGCCTGACGGCGATCATGATCGTCGAGTTGATCAACCTGCTCTATGACGCCAAAATCAGCCTGCACCGACCGCCGAAAAGCTTTATCGATACCTGAGCCGTCGTTCGAACGGCCGTGAGCCCCGAGGAAAACAAAATGAAATACCGCCTGGGCGACGCCCGTGTCGAAACCCATCCACAGAGCTGGGTCGCGCCCAATGCCGTGCTGGTGGGCAAGGTCCGCCTGGAAGAGGGCGCCAACGTCTGGTTCAACGCTGTGTTGCGCGGCGACAACGAACTGATCCTCATCGGCAAGAACAGCAACGTGCAGGATGGCACGGTGATGCACACCGATATGGGCTATCCACTGACCATCGGTACCGGCGTGACCATCGGCCACAACGCCATGCTCCACGGCTGCACGGTCGGCGATTACAGCCTGATCGGTATCAACGCGGTGATTCTCAACGGCGCGAAGATCGGCAAGAACTGCATCATCGGCGCCAATTCGCTGATCGGCGAAGGCAAGGAAATTCCCGACGGTTCGCTGGTGATGGGCTCGCCGGGCAAGGTCGTGCGTGAACTGACCGAGGCGCAAAAGAAGATGCTCGAAGCCAGCGCCGCGCACTATGTGCATAACTCGCAGCGTTACGCCCGCGATCTGGTCGAGCAGGAACAATGACGACTGTTGAACGACCAGTCGCCTCGCCTTGCGTGAATATCTGCGCGCTGGATGAAGATGACGTTTGTACCGGGTGCCAGCGCACGGTCGCAGAGATCACCCGCTGGGGCCGCATGAGCAATGACGAGCGCCGGGTGGTGCTGGGGTTGTGTCATGAACGGGCGAAGGCGAGTGGATTGGTCTGGATGATTCCCGCGAAGTCAGGCGTCTGAACCACCGCTTTCGCGAGCAGGCTCGCTCCCACCTTGAAAATCCATTCCACTGTGGGAGCGAGCCTGCTCGCGAAGACGTCGGTCCTGTCACCGCACCTATTGGCGCAATACCAGCGCTCAAGTAACCTGTGCGCCACATTTACAGGCCGCCCCCCATGATCTTCCTCATCGCCTACATCAGCAGCGTCGTGCTGATCAACTTCGCCTTTTCCACCGCACCGCACCTGGACATCATCTGGTCGGCCTGGGGCGGGCTGGTGTTTGTGCTGCGCGACATGGTGCAAACGCGCTTCGGTCATGGCGCGATCGTGGCTATGCTGGCGGCGCTGGTGCTCTCCTACATCACGTCCGACCCATCCATCGCGCTGGCCAGCGCCACGGCGTTCGCGGTCTCCGAGTGCATCGACTGGCTGGTGTTCAGCATCACCAAGCGGCCGTTGCGTGATCGACTGTGGATCAGTTCGGCTCTGAGCATTCCGCTGGATACCTTCATCTTCTTCGGCATGATTGACGCCTTGACGCCGCCGGTGATCATCACCGCGCTGGCCTCCAAGTTTGCCGGCGTCACCGCCGTCTGGCTGATCATGGCCTGGCGTGATCGCAAACAGGCTGTCGCCAGCTGAAGCCAAACCCTCGGGTTCATGTAAAATGCCGCGCTTTCTCCCCATGGAAAGCGCACCTGCGTGGCTTTCCTCGATGATCCGCTTCCTTTGAGGACCTGAGATGACCCGTATCGGAACTCCATTGTCGCCAACCGCGACCCGCGTATTGCTGTGTGGCTGTGGTGAGTTGGGCAAGGAAGTGGTAATCGAACTGCAGCGCCTGGGCGTTGAAGTGATTGCCGTCGACCGCTACGCCAACGCGCCGGCCATGCAAGTCGCCCATCGCAGCCACGTGATCAACATGCTCGACGGCGCTGCTCTGCGTGCAGTGATCGAAGCCGAGAAGCCGCACTTCATTGTGCCGGAAATCGAAGCCATCGCTACCGCCACGCTGGTCGAGCTGGAAGCCGAAGGCTTCACCGTGATTCCGACCGCGCGTGCGGCGCAGCTGACAATGAACCGCGAAGGCATCCGTCGTCTGGCTGCCGAAGAGCTGGATCTGCCGACCTCGCCGTACCACTTTGCCGACACCTTCGAGGACTACAGCAAAGCCGTTCAGGACCTGGGTTTCCCTTGCGTGGTCAAGCCAGTGATGAGTTCGTCAGGCAAGGGCCAAAGCCTGCTGCGCAGCGCCGATGATGTGCAGAAGGCCTGGGATTACGCGCAAGAGGGCGGTCGCGCCGGCAAAGGTCGGGTGATCATCGAAGGCTTCATCGACTTTGACTACGAAATCACCCTGCTGACCGTGCGCCACATTGGCGGCACCACGTTCTGCGCACCGGTCGGCCACCGTCAGGAGAAAGGCGACTATCAGGAATCCTGGCAGCCGCAGGCCATGAGCCCGATTGCTCTGGCTGAATCCGAGCGCGTTGCCAAAGCAGTCACTGAAGCACTGGGTGGCCGTGGTCTGTTCGGCGTCGAGCTGTTCATCAAAGGTGATCAGGTGTGGTTCAGCGAAGTCTCGCCACGGCCGCATGACACCGGTCTGGTCACGCTGATTTCTCAGGACCTGTCGCAATTCGCCCTGCATGCCCGCGCCATTCTCGGTCTGCCGGTACCGCTGATCCGTCAGTTCGGCCCGTCGGCGTCGGCAGTGATTCTGGTTGAAGGCCAGTCGACCCAGACTGCATTCGCCAACCTGGGCGCTGCGCTGAGCGAGCCGGACACCGCGCTGCGTCTGTTCGGCAAGCCGGAAGTGAACGGTCAGCGCCGCATGGGCGTGGCGCTGGCGCGTGATGAGTCGATCGAGGCCGC
Source organism: Pseudomonas sp. H26/SER47-MNA-CIBAN-0231 (assembly GCF_040310465.1). Classification (NCBI taxonomy): domain Bacteria; kingdom Pseudomonadati; phylum Pseudomonadota; class Gammaproteobacteria; order Pseudomonadales; family Pseudomonadaceae; genus Pseudomonas; species Pseudomonas sp. H26/SER47-MNA-CIBAN-0231. The sequence continues at coordinate 158,791 of NZ_JBEOPW010000011.1, forward strand.
ACGTGCCAAGGCGACCCGTGCGTCGCAGGCGGTTGTTGTCGAGCTGTAAACCGGGTCGCGGCAGCTATTCGCGAGCAGGCTCGCTCCCACATGGGACTGGGTGAACACAGAATCTGTGACCAATCCCAAAACCCTGTGGGAGCGGGCTTGCCCGCGATAGCGATCTGTCAGGCAACCTGATTCAGATCGTTATTGCGCGTCTCCTTCAAACAGAGCACCGCAATCAGACTCAACACCGCCGCCGCCGACACATACCCGCCGACATAGCTCAACCCACCCATCGCCACCAGTTTCTGCGCAAAGAACGGCGCCGCCGAGGCCCCGACGATCCCGCCCAGGTTGTACGCCGCTGAAGCGCCGGTATAACGCACGTGGGTTGGAAACAGCTCAGGCAACAGCGCGCCCATCGGTGCGAATGTCACGCCCATCAAAAACAGCTCGATGCACAGAAACAGCGCCACGCCCCAGGTCGAGCCCTGCGTCAGCAACGGTTCCATCAGGAATCCGGACAGAATCGCCAGCACACCACCGATGATCAGCACCGGTTTGCGCCCGTAACGGTCGCTGGCCCAAGCGGATAATGGCGTCGCTGCAGCCATGAACAACACAGCAAAGCACAGCAGGCCGAGGAACGTTTCGCGGCTATAACCCAGCGTGGCCACGCCGTAGCTCAGGGAAAACACCGTCGAGATATAGAACAGCGCATAGCACACCACCATCGCCGCCGCCCCGAGCAGGGTCGGCGCCCAGTATTGGCTGAACAACTCCACCAGCGGCACTTTCACTCGCTCCTGACGGGCGATCGCATTGGCGAACACTGGCGTTTCATGCAATTTCAGGCGCACATACAGGCCGACCATCACCAGCGCCGCGCTGAGCAGAAACGGAATGCGCCAGCCCCAGCTGCGGAACTGTTCATCATCCAGCGTCATCGCCAGGGCCAGGAACAGACCGTTGGCCGCAAGAAAACCAATCGATGGGCCGAGCTGCGGGAACATGCCGAACCAGGCGCGTTTGCCCTTCGGCGCGTTTTCCGTGGCCAGCAGCGCCGCACCGCCCCATTCGCCGCCAAGGCCCAGGCCCTGACCGAAACGCAGCACGCACAGCAGAATCGGCGCCCAGGCCCCAATGCTGTCGTAGCCCGGCAACACGCCAATCAAGGTGGTGCACACGCCCATCAACAGCAGCGAGGCGACCAGCGTCGATTTGCGCCCGATGCGGTCGCCGAAGTGGCCAAATAGTGCCGAACCCAGTGGTCGGGCGAGGAAGGCAATGCCGAAAGTAAGAAACGCCGAAAGCATCTGCGCCGTGCCGGAGGTCTGCGGAAAGAACACCGGCCCGATCACCAGCGCCGCAGCAGTGGCATAAACGTAGAAGTCGTAGAACTCGATGGCGGTGCCGATGAAGCTTGCCGTGGCCACGCGGGTGGCGGAATTGGTCGGCTGGGCAGGCGCGGTTTCGCTGTAAGCGGTATGGGTCGTCATGCGGTGATCCCTGACAGTCATGAGCTCCAGTGGAGCGAATTATTATGGTCGAACACCCAGGGATGTGGGGTAGGGCGCGAGCGCTGTTTCGAGTAGGAACAGTCGTCGGTTTGCAGCGGAAACAGTCAGGATCCGGGCAGTGCCGGGTAAGCACAGGGATCGACGGCGCTTGGGTAAGCGCCTCGATTATAGGAAGGGGGCTAACGATCAAACAAGCGCAAACAATGCAGCTTTATCGAGCAGGCACCAGAGCAGGCACCGATGAGGTCAGCCAGATCAGCACCTTGCTCACCCGGTTCTCTTCGGTCTCGAGGATTTCCAGTCGATAACGCCCGATCTTCAGGCACACCGCGCTTTCCGGAATGGTTTCCAGCGCTTCGGTGACCAGGCCGTTGAGTGTCTTCGGCCCGTCGCTCGGCAGGTGCCAGCCCAGGCACTTGTTCAGGTCGCGGATCGATGCGGCGCCATCGATCACCATACGCCCGTCGGCCTGGGGATGGATGTGCGGGTTGTCGAGGCTGTGCTCGCTTTCGAATTCGCCGACGATCTCTTCGAGAATGTCTTCAAGGGTGACGATGCCCAGCACTTCGCCGTATTCATCGACGACCATGCCGAGGCGGCGTTGCTGCTTGTGGAAGTTCAGCAGTTGCAGTTGCAGCGGCGTGCTTTCCGGGACGAAGTAGGGCTCGTAGCTGGCGGCCAGCAGTGCCTCGCGGGTCAATCCACCGTTGCTCAGCAAATGGCCGATCTGGCGGGTGTTGAGCACCGCTTCGACCTGATTGATGTCGCTGTGAAACACCGGCAGACGCGTGCGCTTGTTCTCGCGCAGTTGCTCGATGATCTCTTCGATCGAATCGTCGAGGTTGATGCCGTCGACATCACTGCGCGGCACCAGAATGTCATTGACCGTGATGTTGTCCAGCGCATGAATGCCCGATACCGGATGGCTGCGGACCGGATGCTCGTGATCCTCATCGTGATCGGTCGGCAACTCGTCCTCGCTCTGTTGCACCACCTGAGCCTTGCGCGTGAACGGGGTTATCAACAAAGCGCTGACCCGGCTGAACAGCCACGCGAACGGGTAGACGATTTTCATCGGCACGGTCAGCAGGGCATTGCCGAACGCCAGCACAGCGTCGGGATAGCGCCGAGCCACTGTGCGCGGGAAATAATCAGCGAACACCAACAGGATGCCACCGGCGCCAAGGCAGGCCGCCCACGGGCCGTTTTCTTCGCAGAGGAAAATCGCCAGCAGCGTCGCGATGATCACTGCGAGGGCGCGGCACAGGGTGTTGCAGAGGATCAGGCTGTCGAGCGGGAAGCTCAGCTTCGCCAGCGGTTTATCGCTGGCGCGCGAGGCGATACGTTGCGCGAGCAAGTGTTGCTGCGCGATTTCGACGGCGGTAAACAGCCCTGACCATAAAATCAGCAGGACAAATACCGCGAGCATCGGCCCTATGGGCAAACCGTCCATTTATGCCGCCCGTCAGATGTGCAGAATGTATTCACGAACCAGTTTGCTGCCGAAGTACGCCAGCATCAGCAGGCAGAAACCGGCGAGGGTCCAGCGAATCGCCTTGTGGCCGCGCCAGCCCAGACGGTTGCGGCCCCACAACAGCACGCTGAAGACGATCCATGCCAAACAGGCCAGCAAGGTCTTGTGCACCAGATGCTGAGCGAACAGGTTCTCGACGAACAGCCAGCCGGAAATCAGCGACAGCGACAGCAGCGTCCAGCCGGCCCAGAGAAAGCCGAACAGCAGGCTTTCCATGGTTTGCAGGGGCGGGAAGTTCTTGATCAGCCCGGACGGGTGCTTGTGCTTGAGCTGATGGTCCTGAACCAGCAGCAGCAACGCCTGGAACACGGCGATGGTGAACATGCCGTAGGCGAGGATCGACAATAGAATGTGCGCGAGGATGCCCGGCTCTTCATCGATGATCTGCACCGTGCCGGTCGGCGCGAACTGCGCCAGCAATACCGTGATCGCGCCCAGAGGGAACAACAGCACCAGCAGGTTTTCCACCGGGATCCGCGAACAGGCCAGCAGAGTCAGGGCAATCACCGCAGCGGCAATCAGGCTGGACGCACTGAAAAAGTCCAGGCCAAGGCCGATCGGGGTCAATAGATGTGTAAGCAGGCTGGCGCCGTGGGCAAGCACGGCGAAGACGCCGAGGCTGACCAGCAGGCGCTTGTTCGCCTTGGCGCCGGTGGCCAGGCGGGTGCTTTGATAGACGGTCGCAGCGGCATAGAGCAGGGCGGCGGCGAGGGTGGTCAGCAAACTGGGTGACAAGGGGAGCATAAATCCTGTTAGGCGAGCCCGAAAGGCGCTGAGTTTGGCATAGAACCGCCACGGCACGAAAGACTCCGCAAGCTGACGGCGAGGTGTCCGCCGGCCGCAGTCTTCGCTATAATCCGCGACCTGCCCACGCCGCAGGCTCGCCGAGCACATGTTGATTCCGGTCTGGGCCGCCATTATCCCGGTTCGTACAGGGCCTGAAAGGATCGCGCAATGTTTGAAAACTTAACCGACCGTCTCTCGCAGACGCTGCGCCATGTCACCGGCAAGGCCAAGCTGACCGAGGACAATATCAAAGACACCCTGCGTGAAGTGCGCATGGCGTTGCTCGAAGCTGACGTCGCACTGCCGGTGGTCAAGGACTTCGTCAATTCGGTCAAGGAGCGCGCTGTCGGCACCGAGGTGTCGCGCAGTCTGACGCCGGGCCAGGCGTTCGTGAAGATCGTCCAGGCCGAACTCGAAAGCCTGATGGGGGCGGCCAACGAAGACCTCAACCTGAGCGCTGTTCCGCCAGCCGTGATTCTGATGGCCGGTCTGCAGGGCGCGGGTAAAACCACCACCGCCGGCAAACTGGCGCGCTTCCTTAAAGAGCGCAAGAAGAAGTCGGTCATGGTTGTTTCGGCGGACATCTACCGTCCGGCGGCGATCAAGCAGCTGGAAACCCTGGCCAACGACATCGGCGTGACGTTCTTCCCGTCCGACCTGAGCCAGAAGCCGGTCGACATCGCCAACGCAGCTATTAAAGAAGCCAAACTGAAATTCATCGACGTGGTCATCGTCGACACCGCCGGTCGTCTGCACATCGACGAAGAGATGATGGGCGAGATCAAGGCGCTGCACGCCGCGATCAACCCGGTCGAAACCCTGTTCGTGGTCGACGCCATGACCGGTCAGGACGCCGCCAACACGGCCAAGGCCTTTGGCGATGCGCTGCCGTTGACCGGTGTGATCCTGACCAAGGTCGACGGCGACGCCCGTGGCGGTGCCGCGCTGTCGGTGCGCGCCATTACCGGCAAGCCGATCAAGTTCATCGGTATGGGCGAGAAGAGCGAAGCGCTCGATCCGTTCCACCCTGAGCGTATCGCCTCGCGGATCCTCGGCATGGGCGACGTGCTCAGCCTGATCGAGCAGGCCGAAGCGACGCTGGACAAGGACAAGGCCGACAAACTGGCCAAGAAGCTGAAGAAGGGCAAGGGCTTCGACCTCGAAGACTTCCGCGATCAGCTGCAACAAATGAAGAACATGGGCGGCCTCGGCGGGCTCATGGACAAACTGCCGAGCATCGGCGGCGTCAACCTGTCGCAGATGGGCAATGCCCAGAACGCCGCAGAGAAGCAGTTCAAGCAGATGGAAGCCATCATCAATTCCATGACCCCGGCCGAGCGCCGCGACCCTGAGCTGATCAGCGGTTCGCGCAAGCGCCGGATCGCCATGGGTTCCGGCACGCAGGTGCAGGACATCGGCCGCTTGATCAAGCAGCACAAGCAGATGCAGAAGATGATGAAGAAATTCACCGCCAAGGGCGGTATGGCAAAAATGATGCGCGGCATGGGCGGTATGTTGCCCGGCGGCGGCATGCCGAAGATGTAAAGACTTCGCCGGTCGTCGCACCGGCGCAGACCCTGCAAGGACGCAGGATCAACAGCAAACCCGCACTCGGCGGGAGCTGACTGGCCGTTTTTATCGACGGCTCTCTATGCAAATCTGCACGGCATGCCATGGGCGCCGGAAAAAGTCATTTGCAAAAGTCCGGATATTCCTTAGAATATGCGGCCTTTCGGGCACCCATGCCCGCTGTGCATTTAGATTTGCAGCACCGACTACAGGAACGATGTTCACATGCTAACAATCCGTCTTGCCCTTGGCGGCTCCAAAAAGCGCCCGTTTTACCACCTGACCGTAACCGACTCGCGTAACCCGCGTGACGGCTCCCACAAAGAACAGGTTGGTTTCTTCAACCCTGTTGCCCGTGGTCAGGAAATCCGTCTGTCCGTGAACCAAGAGCGCGTTGCCTACTGGCTGAGCGTTGGTGCACAACCTTCTGAGCGCGTTGCTCAGTTGTTGAAGGAATCTGCCAAGGCTGCGGCCTGAGCAATATGAACGCGACGCCAGCCCCTGCCGATGATTTGATCGTTATTGGCAAAATTTATTCTGTTCATGGCGTTCGCGGCGAAGTGAAGGTTTATTCCTTTACTGATCCGACTGAAAACCTGTTGCAGTACAAAACCTGGACGCTCAAGCGCGAAGGCAATGTCAAACAGGTCGAGCTGGTCAGTGGACGCGGGAGCGACAAGTTCCTGGTCGCCAAGCTCAAGGGTCTCGATGATCGTGAAGAAGCTCGTCTTCTGGCCGGTTATGAGATCTGCGTGCCGCGCAACCTGTTCGCTGAATTGACCGAAGGCGAGTACTACTGGTACCAGCTGGAAGGTCTGAAGGTCATCGATACCCTTGGGCAACTGCTCGGGAAAATCGATCATCTTCTGGAAACCGGCGCCAATGATGTAATGGTCGTCAAGCCTTGCGCTGGCAGCCTGGATGATCGCGAACGCCTGTTGCCCTATACGGAGCAATGCGTGTTGGCCGTCGACCTGGAAGCGGGCGAGATGAAGGTGGATTGGGACGCGGACTTCTGAACGTGGCTAACTTGCGCGTAGAAGTGATCAGTTTGTTTCCCGAGATGTTTTCCGCCATTGGCGATTACGGCATCACCAGTCGTGCGGTCAAACAGGGGCTCTTGCAGCTGACCTGTTGGAATCCGCGAGATTACACGACGGATCGGCATCACACTGTGGACGATCGCCCGTTTGGCGGTGGTCCGGGCATGGTGATGAAGATCAAGCCCCTGGAAGATGCGCTGGCTCAGGCCAAGGCAGCAGCCGGGGAGGCGGCGAAGGTGATTTACCTGTCCCCCCAAGGCCGTCAACTGACTCAGTCGGCGGTACGCGAGCTGGCACAATCGGATGCATTGATCCTGATTGCCGGCCGCTACGAAGGCATTGACGAGCGCTTTATTGAGGCTCATGTCGATGAAGAGTGGTCGATTGGCGACTATGTACTGTCTGGCGGCGAGCTGCCGGCCATGGTCCTGATCGATGCGGTTACACGACTGCTGCCTGGAGCTTTAGGGCATGCGGATTCCGCTGAGGAAGATTCCTTTACGGATGGTCTGCTGGATTGCCCGCACTACACCCGACCGGAGGTGTATGCGGATCAGCGTGTTCCCGACGTGTTGCTGAGTGGCAATCACGCGCATATCCGGCGTTGGCGTTTACAGCAGTCCCTTGGTCGGACCTATGAACGACGCGCCGATCTTCTGGAAAGCCGCTCGCTTTCTGGAGAAGAGAAGAAGCTGCTCGAGGAATACATCCGCGAGCGGGACGATAGTTAACAACGTATCGATGGTAGATCGAACGATTTACCTTAGGAGCACAGCATGACCAACAAAATCATCCTTGCACTCGAAGCAGAGCAGATGACCAAAGAAATCCCTACCTTCGCCCCAGGCGACACTATTGTCGTTCAGGTGAAAGTGAAGGAAGGCGATCGTTCCCGTCTGCAAGCGTTCGAAGGCGTTGTAATCGCCAAGCGTAACCGCGGCGTGAACAGTGCGTTCACCGTTCGTAAAATCTCCAACGGTGTTGGCGTAGAACGTACTTTCCAGACCTACTCCCCGCAGATCGACAGCATGGCTGTTAAACGTCGCGGTGACGTACGTAAAGCCAAGCTGTACTACCTGCGCGACCTGTCGGGTAAAGCAGCACGCATCAAGGAAAAACTGGCTTAAGCCCAGCTTCCGATGCAGAAAAAAGCAGCCTACGGGCTGCTTTTTTGTTGCCCGGGATTTGTGCTGCAAAGATCTTCAGTCTGTCCGTGACCCAGTCGCGGCCTTCGCGAGCAGGCTCGCTCCCACAGGAATACAGTGGGAGCGAGCCTGCTAGCGAATCGATCCATCAGGCGCTGGAACCTTGCGGTTGAATCAACGCCAGCAACGTCCACCCAGCTCCCGGCTTCAACGCCGTTTCCGGCGTCACCACATGCACCCAGCCGCTGTCATCACGCATGAACAGCAGCGTCGCGCGATTGCCGTGCAGCGCTTGGTAATCCTCCCAGCCAAACCCATCCGTCAAGGTTGTGCTGTACAGCTCGGCACCCTGGCCCATCTGGCCGGCCAGTTTCGAATAGGTCAGTGCCTCACTGCCCAACTGATTGCCCCGGTGTTCCAGGCTCGCCCGATGTTTATCGCTGCGGCGGCTTTCATGGCCGCTGGCCAGACCGAACAGGCGCTGATGACCGAAGTCATGACGAAAGCGCATCGCCGCCAGTGTGTTCAGCTCGCCTGACGGTGACAGCGCCAGCAAATGCCCCAACCCCACCAGATCCAGATGCGCGTCGGCATGCTGCGACGCCGGGTTGCCGAAATAGGTCGGCAAGCCTTCCATGCGTGCCGCGCGGATATTCTCCCAGCTCGAATCGGTCAGCAGCACGCGGCTGCCCAGCTGTTGCAGCGACTTGCCCAATTCCCGGGCCGGGCCATTGGCTCCAACGATCAGAAAACCGCTCGGCGCCGGTTCGGCGACCTTTAACAGCCGTGCCAGCGGTCGCGCCGTTGCGCTTTGCAAAACCACGGTGCCGATGATTACCGCAAAGGTCAGCGGCACCAGGAGCAGGGCGCCTTCATGTCCGGATTCATCCAGGCGAATCGCGAAAATCGCCGAGACAGCCGCAGCGACGATCCCGCGCGGCGCGATCCAGCACAGCAGCGCCCGTTCACGCCAGCTCAGACTGGAACCGGCGGTGCTGAGCAAAACATTCAACGGACGGGCGATCAGCTGGATCACCAACAGCAGAATCAACACCAGCGGTCCCAGACCAAGCAAAGCGTTCAGGTCCAGGCGCGCCGCGAGCAGGATGAACAGCCCGGAAATCAGCAATACGCTGAGGTTTTCCTTGAAGTGCAGGATGTGCCGCACGTCCACGCCTTTCATGTTGGCCAGCCACATGCCCATCAGGGTCACCGCCAGCAGTCCGGACTCATGCATCACCTGGTTGGCACCGATGAAGATCGCCAGCACGGCTGCCAGGGAGGCCAGGTTATGCAGGTATTCCGGCAGCCACTGACGCCGGATCACCGTCCCCAGCAGCCAACCCCCGACGACACCAAACACGGTGCCGCAGAGAATCACCCCGCCGAAGGTGAAGAGGCTTTGCTTGAGGCCATGGCCTTCAGCGCTGGCGATGATGAAGCTGTACACCACGACGGCGAGCAGAGCGCCGATCGGATCGATGACGATGCCTTCCCAGCGCAGGATGTTGGCAATCGAAGCTTTTGGCCGCACCACCCGCAGCATCGGCACGATTACGGTCGGACCGGTGACCAGCGTCAGGCTGCCAAACAGAATCGCCAGCATCCAGTCGAAGCCCAGCAGAAAGTGCGTGGCGACCGCGATGACGATCCAGGTCGAGATCGCACCGAGGGTCACCAGGCGATGGACGACGCTGCCGATCTCTTTCCATTCCGACAGGTGCAGGGTCAGGCTGCCTTCAAACAGGATCAGCGCCACTGCCAGCGACACCAGTGGCATCAGCAGCGGGCCGAACATTTCCTGCGGGTCGAGCCAACCCAGCACCGGGCCGGCCAGAATGCCGGTCAGCAGCAGAAACAGAATGGCCGGCAGCTTCAGGCGCCATGCCAGCCACTGACAACCCAGCGCGGCCGCGCCGATCCCGCCAAATGCCAAGAGAATTTGCTGCTCGTTCATTGATGCTCCCTGTTCCTTGATCTGGCTGGCTATGAAAGACTAGCGGCCATTCCCGTCGTTCACTGTCTATTTGCGCGCAGTGTTAAAAACTGCCTGCCCCGAGCACCCATGCCTGCCATCGACCATCCGCTGATTGATCAATTCCTCGACGCTTTATGGCTGGAGAAAGGCCTGTCCGACAACACCCGCGACGCCTATCGCAGTGACCTCGCACTGTTCAACGGCTGGTTGCAGGAGAAAAATCTCGAGTTGATCAATGCCGGCCGCGAATTGATCCTCGATCATCTGGCGTGGCGGCTGGAGCAAAACTACAAGCCGCGCTCCACCGCGAGATTTCTCTCCGGGGTGCGTGGCTTTTATCGCTATCTGTTGCGGGAAAAACTGATCAGCGTCGACCCGACGTTGCGCGTCGACATGCCGCAACTGGGGCGGCCGTTGCCCAAATCGCTGTCGGAAGCCGATGTCGAAGCGCTGCTCAAGGCGCCGGATCTGAGCGAAGCCATCGGCCAGCGCGACCGCGCGATGCTGGAAGTGCTGTACGCCTGTGGCCTACGGGTGACCGAACTGATCAGCCTGACGCTGGAGCAGGTCAACCTGCGCCAGGGCGTATTGCGGGTGATGGGCAAGGGCAGCAAGGAGCGTCTGGTGCCGATGGGCGAGGAGGCGATTGTGTGGGTCGAGCGCTATATGCGTGATGGTCGTGGCGAGTTGCTCGGTGGCCGCCCCAGCGATGTGCTGTTCCCCAGTCAGCGCGGCGAGCAGATGACCCGGCAGACGTTCTGGCATCGGATCAAGCATCAGGCCAAGGTCGCCGGGATCAACAAGTCGCTGTCGCCGCACACCTTGCGCCACGCGTTCGCCACACACCTGCTCAACCATGGCGCGGACTTGCGCGTGGTGCAGATGCTGCTCGGCCACAGCGACCTGTCTACGACGCAGATATATACCCATGTCGCCCGCGCCCGATTGCAGGATCTGCACGCCAAACACCACCCTCGCGGCTGACACATCCCATAATGTTGAAACACTGACCTGTGGCGAGGGGATTTATCCCCGTTCGGCTGCGCAGCAGTCGCAAACCCGGCTGGCTCGATTTTGACTGAAAGATCGCGGTGGATGGTTTAGGACTGCTTCGCAACCCATCGGGGATAAATTCCCTCGCCACAATAATGTGTGTCAGCCACATGTGGTTGTGGGTCAGTTGTACAAGCATGAAGATGTGTCAGTTGCACATGAGTGTGTGGCGACAGGCGCATTCGGCCCTCGTGACCTTATGTGTTAGGCTTTGCCGGTTTGCACGATGGACGGTTATGACCCGGTGTTTCGCACGGGCGTTCTGACCGTTTCATTGGCCCGCCCTCAGGAGTACTCATGCGTCTGACCCAGATTTTCGCTGCCGCCGCCATTGCGTTGGTGAGCACCTTTGCCGTCGCCGACGACGCGGCTGACAAAGCCATTCGTCAAAGCCTGGAAAAACTCGAACTCGAGGTTCCGGTCGAAAGCATCAGTGCCAGCCCGTTGCCTGGCATGTACGAAGTCAAACTCAAAGGCAGCCGCGTGCTGTACGCCAGCGCCGATGGCCAGTACATCGTGCAGGGCAACCTGTATCAGCTGGCGAATGGCAAACCGGTCAACCTGACCGAGAAGACCGAACGCCTGGGCATTTCCAAACTGATCAATGCCATCCCGGTGGCCGAAACCGTTGTCTACCCGGCCGTGGGCGAGACCAAATCGCACATCACCGTGTTCACCGACACCACCTGTCCGTACTGCCACAAACTGCATGCCGAAGTGCCCGAGCTGAACAAGCGCGGCATCGAAGTGCGCTACGTGGCGTTCCCGCGCCAGGGCCTGAATTCGCCGGGTGACGAGCAGCTGCAAGCAGTGTGGTGCTCGAAAGACAAGAAAGCCGCCATGGACAAAATGGTCGATGGCAAGGAAATCAAGGCCGCCAAGTGCGATAACCCGGTTTCCAAGCAATTCGCCCTCGGTCAGTCGATCGGCGTGAACGGTACACCGGCCATCGTTTTGGCCGACGGCCAGGTCATTCCGGGCTACCAGCCGGCGCCACAAGTCGCCAAACTGGCGCTGGGCGCGAAGTAATTCGCATCGTCACGGGCAACCGTTGACGATCGTGGTCCGGCGGCAACAGCGCCGGGCCATCAACAGAGAGCCGCGAGCACGCGGTTGTTTTCCGGCCGACCCTGTGTCGGCCGTTTCATGGGGAGTTCACAGTGAATCCGGTCAAAGTAGGCATCTGTGGGTTAGGGACCGTCGGTGGCGGTACCTTCAACGTACTTCAGCGCAACGCCGAGGAAATTGCTCGTCGTGCCGGGCGTGGAATCGAAGTGGCACAAATTGCCACGCGCACGCCAAAGCCTCAGTTCCAGACGACCGGTATTGCGATTACCAACGATGTCTTCGAAGTGGCCACGAACCCTGAGATCGACATCGTCATAGAGCTGATGGGCGGCTACACCGTTGCCCGCGAGCTGGTACTCAAGGCCATCGAGAATGGCAAGCATGTGGTCACCGCGAACAAGGCGCTGATAGCCGTTCACGGTAATGAGATTTTCGCCAAGGCACGCGAGAAAGGCGTGATCGTGGCATTCGAAGCAGCGGTGGCCGGTGGCATTCCGGTGATCAAGGCGATCCGCGAAGGCCTGTCCGCCAACCGCATCAACTGGGTTGCCGGGATCATCAACGGCACCGGCAACTTCATCCTCACCGAAATGCGCGAGAAGGGCCGTACGTTTGAAGACGTACTCGCCGAAGCGCAAGCGCTGGGTTACGCCGAAGCCGACCCGACCTTCGACGTCGAAGGCATCGATGCCGCGCACAAGCTGACCATTCTGGCGTCGATTGCCTTCGGCATTCCGCTGCAATTCGACAAGGCTTACACCGAAGGCATCACCAAACTGACCACCGCCGACGTCAACTACGCCGAAGCGCTGGGCTATCGCATCAAGCACTTGGGTGTGGCGCGCAGCACTGACGCCGGCATCGAGTTGCGCGTGCACCCGACGCTGATTCCGGCCGATCGCCTGATCGCCAACGTCAACGGCGTGATGAACGCAGTGATGGTCAATGGCGACGCCGCCGGTTCGACGCTGTTCTACGGTGCCGGCGCTGGCATGGAGCCGACCGCTTCGTCGGTGATCGCCGATCTGGTCGACGTGGTTCGCGCGATGACTTCCGACCCGGAAAACCGTGTGCCGCACCTGGCCTTCCAGCCGGACTCGCTATCGGCCCATCCGATCCTGCCGATCGAAGCCTGCGAAAGCGCTTACTACCTGCGCATTCACGCCAAGGATCATCCGGGCGTACTGGCGCAGGTGGCGAGCATCCTGTCGGAGCGCGGCATCAATATCGAATCGATCATGCAGAAGGAAGTCGAAGAGCATGACGGCCTGGTGCCGATGATCCTGCTGACCCACCGCGTGGTCGAGCAGCGCATCAACGATGCGATCACCGCGCTGGAAGCACTGGCTGGCGTTGACGGCCCGGTTGTACGGATCCGTGTCGAACATTTGAACTAAAAAGCAGCGGCAAGCTTCGAGCGGCAAGTGGCAAGAGAGAAGCAGTCTGGCTTTTACTTGCGACTTGCAGCTTGCAGCTTGCAGCTCAAACCGAAGGTTTGAAAAAAATGCGATATATCAGTACTCGCGGCCAGGCCCCGGCCCTGAATTTTGAAGAGGTCCTGCTGGCCGGTCTGGCGACCGATGGCGGTCTGTACGTCCCGGAAAACCTGCCACGTTTTACTCAGGAAGAGATCGCTTCCTGGGCTGGCCTGCCGTATCACGAACTGGCCTTCCGGGTGATGCGCCCGTTTGTCACCGGCAGCATTCCGGATGCCGATTTCAAGAAGATTCTCGAAGAAACCTACGGTGTGTTCGCCCACAGCGCCGTGGCGCCACTGCGTCAGTTGAACGGTAATGAATGGGTGCTTGAGCTGTTCCACGGCCCGACCCTGGCGTTCAAGGACTTCGCCCTGCAACTGCTCGGTCGTCTGCTCGATTACGTGCTGGAAAAGCGCGGCGAGCGCGTGGTGATTGTCGGTGCCACCTCTGGTGACACCGGTTCTGCGGCCATCGAAGGCTGCAAGCACTGCGAAAACGTCGACATCTTCATCCTGCACCCGCATCAGCGCGTATCGGAAGTGCAGCGTCGGCAGATGACAACGATCTTCGGCGAGAACATCCACAACATCGCCATCGAAGGCAACTTCGATGACTGCCAGGAAATGGTCAAGAACAGCTTCGCCGACCAGAGCTTCCTCAAAGGCACACGTCTGGTGGCGGTGAACTCGATCAACTGGGCGCGGATCATGGCCCAGATCGTTTACTACTTCCATGCGTCCCTGCAGTTGGGCGGTCCGGCGCGTTCGGTGTCGTTCTCGGTACCGACCGGTAACTTCGGCGACATCTTCGCCGGTTACCTGGCGCGCAACATGGGCCTGCCGATCAACCAGTTGATCGTCGCGACCAACCGCAACGACATCCTGCACCGCTTCATGAGCGGCAACCAGTACGTCAAGGAAACCCTGCACGCAACGCTGTCGCCGTCGATGGACATCATGGTCTCGTCGAACTTCGAGCGCCTGCTGTTCGACCTGCACGGGCGTAACGGTGCGGCGATTGCCGGCCTGATGGACTCGTTCAAAAAGGACGGCAGTTTCAGCGTCGAGCAAGAGCGCTGGACCGAAGCACGCAAGCTGTTCGATTCGCTGGCGGTGGACGATGCGCAGACCTGCGAAACCATCGCCGACATCTACGAGCAAACCGGTGAGGTGCTCGACCCGCACACTGCCATCGGTGTGAAAGCCGCGCGCGAATGCCGTCGCAGCCTGGATATTCCGATGGTCATTCTGGGTACTGCCCATCCGGTCAAGTTTCCTGAGGCAGTGGAGAAAGCGGGTGTAGGAAAAGCGCTCGAACTACCTGCACATCTTTCTGATTTGTTTGAGCGAAACGAGCGCTGCACGGTTCTGCCAAACGACCTGAAAGCCGTGCAAGCCTTTGTCAGCCAGCATGGCAACCGCGGCAAGCCGCTCTAAGCCAGTAAAAGCTGTCACATTTTGAAGCCCGTCTCCTGACGGGCTTTTTTGTTTTCGCTGCCACACTGCTCGGGTTTTCACCCACGAAGGACGGGTGAGTCGATCACGAAGGAAATGGCAATGCTGTTTTACAGAGGTTTGAAACCGGCACTGGGCTGGTTGTTTTTGTTGGCGGTGCTGGGGTGGACACACAGCGGCATGGCAGCGCAAATGGCACTCGATCAGGCCAATGCGTCAGCCAGTGTCCAGGCTATCGAGCTGGATGCGCACGAGCAGCAATGGATACGTGACAACCCCAGAGTGACGGTGGCATCGGTGCAATATCCGTTGTACCTGTTTCAGGACGAACATGGCCAGTGGAGCGGTCTGAACAACGATGTGCTCAAGCGCGTCAGCGCAATGACCGGCCTGCAATTCGAGCACCAGGAATCGTTTTCTACCGACCATATGCTCGATCGCCTGCAAAGCGGGGTCGCGGACATCAGTACGACCTTGGCCATGAGTGATGATCGCAAGGCGTTTCTCGATTTCAGTCATGCTTTTGGAGGGGCAGGCTGGGTGTTTGTCGGACATGCCAATACCCCGCGGGTGGAGTCTTTCGAGCAACTGGCCAAGCGTGTTCTGGTGCTGCCCGCCCGTCATGCCCTGGAGGATGCGATTCGGCGCGATTATCCGTCGATTGAAATACGCTCGGTGAAAACCTACGCCGAAGCGCGGGCGCTGGTCGAGAGCGGTGAAGCCTACGCAACCATCGAAAACGAAATCGGCGCGCAGCTCTATCCGTTGGGCATGCTCAAGGTCGGTGCCCTGGTAGAGGGCAAGTGGGAAGCCGATCATCTGGCTGTACGAAAAGGCATGCCGCAACTACTGAGTATTCTCAACAAGGCGCTGGAAGCGTTCCCTGCGGCGGAGTTGCGGGCGATGCGTCTCAAGTGGCTGGCAGGCGTTTCGCCGCCGCCCGTGCCCTCCGTCTGGGAACGGCTGGTCGAGTGGGCATGTTGGGCGATGGGGGTAATCGGCGTTTTCGGAATGCTGTCGCTGGTGTGGAACAGGCGTCTGGCAGCCGTAATCAAGCTGCGCTGCGCAGCGGAAAAGGAGCTGGGTGATCAACTGGCCTTTCAGCACGCCCTGATCGATTCGATGCCGGATCCGGTGTTTGTCCGTGATCTGCACGGGCGCTTGATCATCTGCAATCGCAGTTACGAGGAAGCACTGTCGGTGCGCCTGGACCAGATGCAGGGGCGCCTGCTGATCGAAGTCGATGCGTTTCCGGAAACCACTGCGCGGATGCTGCACGATGAATTCATCGCCCAGTTGCAGACCCGCAAGTCGCGCTTCAGCAAACGACAGCTGCTGTTCAAGGGCGGGTCTCGCGAGGTGTATCAGTGGACCGTGCCGTTTTACAGCGGTGACGGTAAATTGCGCGGCCTGTTGGGTGGCTGGACCGATATCACTCAGCGCAGGACCGAGAGCGGGTGTCGCTGTCTGCCGTAAAGAAGGGAAATGTCCTGCAAGACGCGGCTACTTTTCTGATGGGAGGCTTAAGACGCCTGCCCTAGAGTGAACGACAACTGCGGTGAGAGTCCGCGATGATCGCTCCAGAGGTCGCCCATGCGCTCGCTTAAAGTCCTGATTCTTGAACCCAACCCGTTCCAGCTGATGGCATTGCATCAAATGCTCAATGCCATCGGCATCTACGATGTATTGACCGCGCCTTCGCTGGCGTCAGCCTTGAGTTCACTGGGGCATCGCGGCGCGGTCGATATCGCCATTTGCGATCCGCAGCTCAAAGGTGGCGATGGGCTGGCTTTGATTCATCACCTGGCGGCGCACCATGAGGCGCGTGCCCTGATTCTGCTGGGCTCGGTCGCGCAGAGTCTGATGAGTGATCTGGAGCCGCTGCTCCGCCAGCAACGCCTGCGCCTGCTGGGACGGCTGCAAACGCCGGTTTCGGCGGTGTTGATGAGAGGTCTGCTGGACAGTTATCTGATCACCCCGCACGAGCTCATCGAGGCCTGAAACCGGCGAATATTTTTCTGTCATCTTCGCCGTGCATGCTCTGTCAGACGCGGAGCCGCAAGGTCGGGACGCGACAGGCAGAACTTTCTTCTCGGGCCGGTGGTCATTTAATGTGAACACGCCCCAGGCACTGTGTTTTCGGACTATTGAGTGGAGATCGAGATGGAAAGTATCAGTCTATTGCTCGGTGAGGCTCTGAGCCCGTATCAGGTGACGCTGACCCCTCGCGGCAGCCATGGTGAATGTCTGGTGACGCTGAAGAACAGCAGCGGCGCCATTGTGGTGGAACGCGAATTCAATCAGGCCCAGTTGAGCGACAAGCGCTTGCTGACCGACGTGGTGGACGGCCTGCACCGTGACGTGATGATCGCCGAAGGGCGGCTGGAACCCTGCGTCATTGCGGCGTTGCGCAATGCAGCTCTGGACAAGCGTCCGGCCCTGTAAAGATGAAATATTTTTTGTGGGAACCTTCCTGCATCCCTGTCAGTCAGAGCCCATAACAGCAGGATCAAGCATTGTGCTCCGGTGCTTGTCGCTTGCTGCTACGGGTCTCGAAGCAGACCCCGTTTAACCCCGAGTTGTCTCCCCACTTCTCGGGGTTTCTTTTGCCCGGCGTTTGCGCAGTGCGCGGCTTGTTGCTTGAAAAACCGAAGCACCCGGCGCTGCTCAGATGGCCCCGTCTTCACGCAGCCGAGCGATTTGCGCCGCGTCGTAGCCCAGATCGCCAAGCACCTGCGCATTGTGTTCGCCAAGCTGCGGTCCGACCCACTCGGAGGACCCCGGCGTTTCCGACAGCTTCGGCACGATGCCGGGCATCTTGAAGTCCTTGCCGTCCGGCAGCTTGGCATGCAGGAACATCTCCCGCGCCAGGTATTGCGGATCGTTGAACATGTCCTCGGCGCTGAAGATCCGGCTGACCGGTACGTCGGCCTGATTGAGCAAGTCGAGAACGGTCTGCAGCGGTAAGGAATTGACCCAGCGATCAATCACGCCATACAACTCGTCCCGGCGACTGTCACGCCCGTCGTTACTGGCCAGCAGTGGGTCGTTGGCAAGATCTTCGCGGCCAATCACGAGCATGAAGCGTTTGAAGATTGCATCACCATTGGCGCCGATCTGTACATGCTTGCCGTCGGCGCTGGTGTGGATCGAAGAGGGCGTGATGCCCGGCATGATGTTGCCGCTGCGCTCGCGGATGAAACCGAACACGTCGAACTCCGGCACCATGCTTTCCATCATCGCGAAGATAGCTTCATACAGCGCAACGTCGACCACTTGGCCCAGCCCGCCGTTGACCTCGCGATGACGCAGCGCCATCAGCGCACCGATCACGCCCCACAGCGCGGCAATCGAATCACCGATGGAAATCCCGGTACGCACCGGTGGCCGGTCTTCGAAACCGGTGATGTACCGCAGGCCGCCCATGGATTCGCCGACCGCGCCGAAACCTGGCTGGTCCTTCATCGGCCCGGTCTGACCAAAACCGGAGAGGCGCACCATCACCAGTTTCGGGTTCAGGGCGTGCAGGGTTTCCCAGCTCAGACCGAGTTTTTCCAAGACGCCGGGGCGGAAATTCTCGATGAGGATGTCGGCTTCGCCCAGCAGTTGTTTCAGGATCGCCAAACCGTCGGGGTGTTTCAGATTGAGGGTCAGCGACTTCTTGTTGCGCGCCTGGACGAACCACCACAACGAGGTGCCTTCGTACAACTTGCGCCACTTGCGCAGGGGATCGCCGCCGTCCGGCGATTCGATCTTGATCACCTCGGCGCCGAATTCGCCGCAAATGCGCGAGGCAAACGGCCCGGCGATCAGCGTACCCAATTCAATGACTTTCAGACCCGAGAGCGGTTTGCTGGTGAACGGCATGCGAAATCCTGTAGGACAAGGCTGAACGGATACAGGGTTTTAACATAGCCGGCTGTCAGACGCCGCAGCTGGATTGCCATCAATTCGATGATTGCCTGCGGCATCGGTTAGACTTGCCGACTTTCCTCGTATCAAGAAGCCCGTTCATGGCACAGCCGTCCACTACCTACAAATTCGAACTGAACCTCACCGACCTCGACCGCAGCGTCTACGAAAGCGTCAAGCAGACCATCGCCCGTCATCCTTCGGAAACCGAAGAACGCATGACCGTGCGGCTGCTGGCCTACGCGCTCTGGTACAACGAGCAGCTGTCGTTCGGCCGTGGTCTGTCAGACGTGGATGAACCGGCCTTGTGGGAAAAGAGCCTGGACGACCGTGTCCTGCACTGGATCGAAGTCGGTCAGCCGGATGCCGATCGCCTGACCTGGTGCTCGCGCCGCACTGAACGCACCAGCCTGCTGGCCTACGGCAGCCTGCGTGTCTGGGAAACCAAGGTTATCCCGGCGATCAAGAACCTGAAAAACGTCAACATCGCCGCCGTCCCGCAGGAAGTGCTGGAGACCCTCGCCAAGGACATGCCGCGCGTCATCAAGTGGGACGTGATGATCAGCGAAGGCACGATCTTCGTCACCGACGATCGCGGTCAGCACGAAGTCCAGTTGCAATGGCTGCAAGGTGAGCGCGGCTGAGGTCGTGACACCGCTGATATTTCCCACGAATCAAAGAGAAGCCTCCGTCGCCCCATGCGTATCGAACCTCGTCAACTGCCTGCCACGCTGCCTTTCCTTGGTGATCTGCCGCCACTGCTGACCCGCCTGTACGCGGCGCGGGGCGTGCAATCGGAAGCGGAGCTGGACAAAAGTCTGGCGCGCTTGATCCCGTTCCAGCAGCTCAAAGGCATTGATGCGGCGGTTGACCTGCTGGTGACGGCATTGGAGCAACGCCAGCGCATTTTGATCGTCGGCGACTTCGATGCGGACGGCGCCACCGCCAGCACCGTCGGTGTACTCGGCCTGCGCCTGCTGGGCGCTGCGCATGTCGATTATCTGGTGCCGAACCGTTTCGAATACGGCTATGGCCTGACACCGGAAATCGTCGAAGTCGCGCTGACCCGTGAACCGCAACTATTGATCACCGTCGATAACGGCATCTCCAGCGTCGAAGGCGTCGCGGCGGCCAAGCGCGCCGGACTGAAAGTGTTGATCACCGACCACCACTTGCCCGGCGATGAACTGCCGCAGGCCGATGCGCTGGTCAATCCGAACCAGCCGGGCTGCGAGTTTCCGAGCAAGGCGCTGGCCGGCGTCGGAGTGATCTTTTACGTACTCATGGCGTTGCGTGCGCGTCTGCGCAGCCTCGGCTGGTACGAGAGCAAACCGCAACCGAACATCGGCGAACTGCTCGATCTGGTGGCGCTGGGCAGCGTCGCTGACGTGGTACCGCTGGATGCCAACAACCGCATTCTTGTGCATCAAGGGCTGGAGCGGATTCGCGCCGGCCGGGCGCGGCCGGGGATCAAGGCGATCCTCGAAGTCGCCAAGCGAGAGGCTGCGCGGATCACTTCCACCGACTTGGGTTTTATCGTCGGCCCTCGCCTGAACGCCGCCGGACGTCTGGACGACATGAGCCTGGGCATCGAATGTCTGCTCACCGCCGACGCCAATCTGGCGCGGGAAATGGCTGCGCAACTGGACGGCATGAACCAGGATCGCAAATCCATCGAGCAGGGCATGCAGCGCGAAGCGCTGGCGCAGCTCAAGGATCTGCCGGTCGAGTCGATGCCGTTTGGTCTGTGCCTGTTCGACCCGGAGTGGCACCAGGGTGTGATCGGCATTCTCGCTTCGCGCATGAAAGAGCGCTATTTCCGCCCGACCATTGCTTTTGCCGATGCCGGTGATGGTCTGCTCAAGGGCTCCGGTCGCTCGGTGCAGGGCTTCCATATTCGCGATGCGCTGAGCGTGGTCGCGGCGCAGCATCCGAACCTGATCGCCAAGTACGGTGGCCACGCGATGGCCGCTGGTCTGACCTTGTCGCAGGAGAATTTTCCGTTGTTTGCCGAGGCTTTCGACGCTGAAGTGCGTAGGCAACTTCGCGAAGAAGACCTCACCGGGCGCATGTTGTCGGACGGCACGCTGGCCGTCGAAGAATTCCACCTCGAACTGGCCCGCGCCTTGCGCCACGCCGGGCCGTGGGGGCAGCATTTTCCCGAGCCGCTGTTTCACGGTGTGTTTCAACTGGTCGAGCAGCGTGTGGTCGGCGAACGGCATTTGAAAGTGGTGCTGAAAAGCGAATGCGGTTCGGTGAAGCTCGATGGCATCGCGTTTGGCATTGATCGCGATGTGTGGCCGAACCCGACGATTCAATGGGTTGAACTGGCTTACAAGCTCGACGTCAACGAGTTTCGTGGCAACGAGACTGTGCAACTGATGATTGCTCATATCGAACCGCGTTAAGCCATTCGCGAGCAGGTTCGCTCCCACAGGTACGGTGCAGTCTTGTGGGAGCGAGCTTGCTCGCGAAAGTGTCCTTTCACACACTGAATTACTCTGAACCCTCCGTCATTCCCGGTTGTCGACTAGGCTCTAAGCACTGCTTGATTGGCCTTGTGACGTTTTGTCGTTTTTTTGCCCGCGGGGGCGGGTGCTGCACCCTTTTTCTGTCACTCGTCGACTTTTCAAACAGAACCCTGGAGCCTGCCCACTGATTCGAGAGGTGCCCCATGAGTCTGCTGCTTGAACCCTTTACCCTGCGCCAACTGACCCTGCCCAACCGCATCGCCGTGTCGCCGATGTGCCAGTACTCCAGCGTCGACGGCTTGGCCAACGACTGGCACCTGGTGCACCTGGGCAGTCGCGCGGTGGGCGGTGCCGGTCTGGTTTTCACCGAAGCCACGGCGGTGACCGCCGACGGGCGCATCACCGCCGAAGACCTTGGACTGTGGAACGACGAACAGATCGAACCGCTGCAACGCATCACTCGCTTCATCACCGCCCAGGGCGCGGTCGCTGGCATTCAGCTGGCCCACGCCGGGCGCAAGGCCAGCACCCACCGGCCGTGGATCGGCAAGCATGGCAGCGTCAAGCCCGAGGACGGCGGCTGGACGCCGGTCGGGCCATCGCCGATTGCCTTCGATCCGCAGCACACGCAACCGAAACAGCTCGATGAAGGGCAGATTGCCGACGTGATTCAGGCGTTCGTCGACGCGGCCAAACGCGCGCTTACGGCCGGGTTCAGCGTGGTTGAAGTGCACGCCGCGCACGGCTATCTGCTGCATCAGTTTCTTTCGCCGCTGAGCAACCAACGTCGCGATCAGTACGGTGGTTCGTTCGAGAATCGCATCCGTCTGGTGCTGCAAGTCACTGAAGCGGTGAGGGCGGTATGGCCGGAGGAATTGCCAGTGTTTGTCCGTGTCTCGGCGACTGATTGGGTCGAAGACGGCTGGAATCCGGACGAAACCGTGGAACTGGCGCGTCGCCTTCACACGCTGGGCGCCGATCTCATCGACGTGTCTTCAGGAGGGACAGCTGCAAACGCGGAAATTCCGGTCGGACCCGGTTATCAGACGCGCTTTGCCGAGCGGGTACGCAAAGAGTCAGGCATTGCCACCGGTACTGTCGGAATGATTACCGAGCCTGCCCAGGCCGAGCACATTCTGCGCACCTGTCAGGCCGATATCATTTTCCTTGCGCGCGAACTGCTGCGCGATCCGTACTGGCCGCTGCACGCCGACGATGATCTGGGCGGACGCAAAGCAGTGTGGCCTGCACAGTATCAGCGCGCGACCCATCGGGATCAGCCGATTCATGAATCGGATTTGCGCGATTGATTGAAGGCTGGAAAGCAAAAGCCCCGAACCAGTGATGGTCGGGGCTTTTCTATTCGGCACAAGTTTGCGTTGTCAGGCGGGCCTCTTCGCGAGCAGGCTCGCTCCCACAGTAGGAATGCGGATCTCTGTGGGAGCGAGCCTGCTCGCGAATGACGCCAGAACAGCCGCCTTAGAACCTCAAGGGTATTTACGCTTGTCCGGCGCCGGCGGGAAATACTGGTACAACCAGGTTTCGCTCAGCGTGCGATCGTTGGTGCGAATGAACAGGCGCAGTTCCACCGGCTCGACGCTGTCATTGGTCGGGTACCAGTCGAACAGAATCCGATAACCCTTGATGTCATCCAGCACCAGCACGCTGAAGTCCTGCACCTTGCCGTTGGAACAGGTAATCACCGGCTCGATCCCGGTGCCCTGTGGCAGGCGCTCAAGGCCGCCACCGGTGAAGTCCACGGCGAAGCGCCGCGCCCAGACTGGCGGGTAGTGTTCACCCGGCGCCCAACCTTCGGTGAAGCCGCCCATGCCCGAACGCGTCGCGTGCACCCGTGCCAGTGGCGTGCCGACCGGTGGCAGGGCGCTCCAGTACAGCTTGTACCCGTAATTCAGCGAATCACCGGCAGCCACGGGTTTCTTCGGCGTCCAGAACGCGACGATGTTATCCAGCGTCTCGCCGGTCGTGGGAATTTCCAGCAGATCAATAGAGCCTTCGCCCCATGCGGTTGTCGGTTCTACCCACAGGCTCGGGCGCTTGCTGTACCAGTCGACAGTGTCTTGATAGTTGGCGAATTCGTGGTCGGTCTGCACCAGGCCGAAACCTTTCGGGTCCTTGTCGGCAAATGCGTTGAATTGCAGCTTTGCCGGATTGTTCAACGGACGGCAGATCCACTCGCCATTGCCGCGCCACATGGCCAGACGGTCGGAGTCGTGGATCTGCGGGTGGATGGTGTCGCACATGCGCCGTTCGTGGGTGCCGCAACTGAACATGCTGGTCATCGGCGCCACGCCGAGTTGTTCGATAGTGGTGCGTGCGTTGATGTGCGCGTCGATTTCCATGACCACGCGCTCGGCCTGGCAATCAATGTCGAAGCGATAGGCGCCGGTCGCGCTCGGCGAGTCGAGCAGGGCGTAGACCACAAAACGCGTGGCGTTCTTGTCAGGCGTCTCGAACCAGAACTTGGTGAAGTCGGGAAACTCTTCGCGTTTCTTCGCGTAGGTATCAATGGCCAGGCCGCGCGCGGAGAGGCCATATTGGCCAGTGGCATCGACCGCACGGAAATAGCTGGCGCCGAGAAACGACACCACATCATGCCGATCCAGCTCCGGCGCCTTGAACAGTTTGAAGCCGGCAAAACCCAGGTCGCCCTTGAGCTGCTGAGTGTCGACCGAAGTGTTTTCGTAATTGAACAGCGCCGGGCGGAAATGCACCTCGCGCGCCATGCGCGTCTTCGGATCAACGCTGTACATGCGCACCGGCTGACGGAAACCCATGCCGACGTGGAAAAACTGCACGTCCAGCTGACCTTTGTTTTCCTTCCACAAGGAATGCTCGCCGTCGTAGCGGATCGCGTTGAAATTCTGCGGAGTCATGGTCGCCAGGGTTGGCGGCAACACCTGTTTCGTATCCTGATAGGCATTGCCGGCGAGCTGCTTGGCCTGACGCTTCAACGCCTCGAAATCGAAGGCCTGAGCCTCGCCATCGGCGGCGCCACCATTGGCCGCCCAGGCGCGAGCAGCCAACAGGCCCGACGCGGAAAGACCGGTATAGGCCGCAATGGCCATGGACGCTTTGAGCAAATTCCTGCGGTGCATAAATACAACCTGTCGTGTGCAATCCAGCGCCGTTCCTGGCACCTGTCGGATCGGAAATTACGGTTCGGTCATGCCTTCGGCCAAACGCAACGGACTATAAACAGATGCCCGCTAGCTTAATCGGTTCGATTGTCGGGCAAAAAGGCTTGTTTGCGTTGCGCCATCTGGCAATGAAACAAGACATGTCTGTAATTTTTCTGACAGGGCCCTCTGATTTAGAGGGCATATCTGCTTTTTTCGATTAATTACTCTAAAAACCACTTTTCAACGCCGATTTAATTCCTATTCTATGAGCAAGACCGGATACAAGCCTTCGTGCCGGCGGGGCACACGACGCTGCTCGAAGAGGCAGGGCGATGTGAGGTTCAGCAGTTTCTTGACTCAATAGAGAAGGACATCGTCCATGGCAAAAATACAGGGCATCACCGAAATGTTGGGCATCTTTCCTTGCTTGGGCGGCGGGCGCAGAAGACGCCGTCTCAATTCCGAGGAATTGAAACTGGTGGAACGTTATCGAGAGCTATCGGAAAGCGACCGGATCGCCATGCGCTATCTGGTGGATGCGATGCGGAGTGTTTCGCGGTTTTAGGGAGGAGGGGAGAAGGGGGGCAGGTCGAAAGGCCTGCCCCTTTTCATTGGGTAACGCTCGGAACGAGCCCTTTTGAGTGGCGAGCAACATCTCGAAGCACACTCGCGGGGCGGGTCCGGGCACTTTCGAACTAGGCTGAGGGCCTTAGATCCGGATAACCCTTGTTTGGAGACGGAACATGAACACCCGTGGATTGCTCGATCAACTGCTCAAGTCCGGGCAGGAAATGCTGCAGAACAAGACTAGTGGCGCTTCCAACAAGTCGGCTGCCAGCGGACTGGGCGGTTTGCTCGGTGGCTCGTCTGGCTCCAGCGGCCTTGGCGGCCTGCTCTCCGGCGCGGGTGGCGGCGCATTGGCCGCAGGCGCGATGGGCCTGCTGCTCGGCAATAAAAAGGTCCGCAAGGTCGGCGGCAAAGTCGCCCTCTACGGCGGCCTCGCCGCGCTGGGCGTACTGGCCTACAAGGCCTACGGCAACTACAACGCCCAAAAAGGCAGCGCACCACAACGCGAACCACAAACCCTCGACCGCCTGCCACCCGCGCAAGTCGAGGAGCACAGCCAGGCAATCCTCAAAGCCCTGGTCGCCGCCGCCAAAGCCGACGGCCACATCGACGAGCGCGAGCGCGAACTGATCGAAGGCGAATTCACCAAACTCGACAACGACCAGGAGCTGCAACACTGGCTCCACGCCGAACTCAACAAACCCCTCGACCCCACCGACGTCGCCCGCGCGGCCAGCACGCCGGAAATGGCGGCGGAGATGTACATCGCCAGTGTGATGCTGGTGGATGAGGAGAATTTTATGGAGAAAAGCTATCTGGATGAACTGGCGCGGCAGTTGAAATTGGAGCCGGGGTTGAAGGTGGAGTTGGAGAGGCAGGTGCGGTTGGCGGCAGATTGATTCTATGGGGTGAGAAATCGCAGTGTTGTGCTGCGATTTTTCCTGTGTCGCTTATTGAGGCGTCAATACAGATTTAGCTCGGAAAGCCGTTTTTAATCTTTTTGATTCGTGAACAATGATGTAATCAAGCCTCAATCATAAAATCTTCAATTCTTTCAATGAATTCGATTTTGCTTTTGGTTCTGAATTCACCTAGAAACTTTTCGGAGTTTTTGATTGGCTCACCTCTTCTATCGTATTCGATCGTTAGCATATCAATCACAAATTCTCCGTCGGGATCCCCTTCGGGCTCGACTCTCGTGTCAAAGCAATGGCCGGTACTCTGGCGGACTCCTCCGATCAGTACCGAACTAGAGAACCAGTTGCAAGTCTCCGGTGTCAGCTCCACCTCAAACAGATTGTTGATTGTTATTGTCCAGCCGCTTGGTACTCGGATGGGTTGGAGTTTGTATTCGAGTTTTGATCTCATTGGGTCTCTCCGAATCTTTGCATTCGTGAATACTTTGCTCTGATCATTTAAACGATAATCGTGCTTACTGCAGCGTTGAATAAATGCGCTGGCAAGTATCAATTTTTTTACTTTAGTTTGTATTCGAGTTTTTCATCTAAGCCCAGGGATATGTCCTGATTTTTTGTTCGCTCGAATATAAATATTATTTTTTAAAAGTTTTGCCCATGCTTTGTTCAGATTCTTTCGAATTTTTCCACACTATTTCAATCGGACGCTCCACGTCCGTACTGAGCAAATCCCACAGAGAATTTAGGTTGTTTTCATAGTACTGAGCCCAAGAAAATGCAGAAGCTATCCGCTTGTGGAAATCCTGCTCGGAAGAAATGGATAGGCCGTCAAGTTCAATTATCATTCAGGTTATTTCCACTTTCCTATTGGGCTGACAGCGCCCATCCGCTCTGAGCAGCCTGCCTTAAGAAAAGGGGACAGATTTATATTCAGTTTGAAGAAAGAAATCTGTCCTCTTTTACTCAGTCCCTTTTGCTCAGAAGACAAAGCGACCACATGATCGCTCTGTCTTCAGAGATGAATTAGACCTCCTGCCGCCAAGCGGAAAACGTGATCACTGTGCCGGCTTCTTTTCTGTTGGTGATTTCTACTTTATAGGTACCACCATTGATGCGGCCTTCAACGAGCGCTTTGCGCTCGTTGCCGCTGACTTCGGCGTCCTTTGCATGTTGCTGATAGAAGTCGATAACATCCGCGTATTCGGTAAAAGTCCTGAGAATGACCTCATATTCATGCTGAGGGCGTCCGGCTATTTTGTCCCAGTCACCGTCAATTGACGTGCCCTCCATACCCGGTGTCGTAAAGACACCGTGAGCGCCGGCGCCAATCAAGTGAGCTCGCTGCGGAAGCAACGGCAGCATCGCTTTTGGAAAATCGGAAGGTAATTGAGCCGCAGTCCAGGCTCCCTGTTTCGGCTGAGTCACGATGTACTCAACGTGGGCAATCTTCTGCGCAGCGGCTCGGCGTTCTGGATCGTCACTCTCCGCCCACAGCGCCATCATAGGAGGTAGTTGCTTACTCCAGGGGATCAAAGCATCGGCGTCAGACTTGCCGGCGCCTTCTGGCTGGAAAATAGTCAGCACGGTTTCCGGCGCATCGTTACAAGTCAATGGTTCCTCGCGAGACTTGACGGTGCAGTGGCCATTGACCAGTCCTACGGCGAGCAACTGCCCCTTGTCGTCCAGCAGCAATGCGGCGCGCTCGAACCCGTTGTTACCGTCGTCCATGGCAGTGATCATTTTTCTGCCGGGAGGCACACCATCAACAAAAGTCGACATTTCTGAGTCGAGCGCTTCAAGAACCTGCTGCACGATCATCGTATTGTCATTGGTGTAACTTCCGGTTTGGTAGCCAAAAAAATCAACGAGTGCAGAACGAACCGCCGGGTCTTGGTTGAGCTTGTGAGCCCGTTCTGGACTGGCTTCGTTTGTAAGCAACAAGACAGTTGTGCCGTCGGAACGTTGTTCGGATCGTAGTGACAGCGCGATTGCGCTTAGGGAGAAGGTGAAGGCTAAAAGCAAGGCGAGAGTGCGGCTCAAGTGTTTCAAGATAACAGTCCTTTGGTTATTTAATCCGTGAGAGTGGTCGCAGAGATGTGATCTGGTGATTATGCGTTGAGCATAAGTTTTCTGTTTTTCATTATTCTTGAATGGAGAGTTTAAGTTGACAGTCGCCTTGAAGGTTTCAGTGACGTGTTTTTCACGCATATCAGGCGGCCCAGCAGATTTCTTCGTACAGCTAAGCATTCAAGGCTTCCAGAATTCAATTCCCTCCACATGACGCTCTATGTCATCCATGTCATCCTCGCCAAGAGTTGAGTCAAAGTTTTTGCTGATAATTGTTCTGATTTTTGCTAGTCGCTGAGTTACGTTTTCATTGTCAATGAACTCGGTTGTAGCTTTTCGATATTTTTCAACCGGTTTGTCGCTATAGTAACTTCCCATTTTATGTAGAGAAATCATGATGAATTCAATATTTGCGAGTGCTTCCAGAGCATCTTCGCCAGTCAGTATGATTTTCTTGTTTTTTTCTAACATTATTCTCTCCGAGTAAAAGTTGGGTTCTCTAATTTTAAGTTTCCTTTAATGGTCAGCTCCATAGTTCCATGCCTAGGGTTTTTAACCCATTCGAGCTGCGAGTCAGGTACGTCTGTCTCAATGTAATCCCGGCCGCGGCCTCTGCCAATTTGGTATTTTTCTTCAGCATCAAGCTGGCTCAGCGGCTTCTTGTTGGCGGGTTCGACGTAAACACGATTGTTATCCTGAGCTTGGATTTCTCCCCGATTGCTCAATTCGATGATTATTTAGAGATTCAACTACGGGCAGCCTGCGTATAACGTTTGAGGATATGATCTATTCTGATTTGAAGGGCTGCATTTTTCTTTGTTTCTAATCAGTGCTGTTACTGATATGGATGCAGTCATGATCATCCATGTAGATTAGAACGTTAAAAAGATCGTCGGCTATCCAAAAAGGGAATCCAGTTGTTTCGGAAAATAATTTTTTTAGATCTAAGGAGCTTTCGAGTTTCCAAGCGTGTATGTTGCTGTCTTGAACTATAAGGAGCGGGTGTTCAAGATTTTCGAGTGTGTCAACTTTTTTCCAAAACTCTGGGTCGTGGTGTTTTTTGTTTGACTTTAATTGGTACGGGTCAAGATATTTAGCTTTAGTAGAAAAAAATACGGTCGTCAGTTTAGTGATCAAATCAGATAGTTCATCGTCACTTAGTTTTTCATGCGGTAAGGCATGCAGCACTAACGTTGAATCGATCTCTTTTTCTAGGTAGTTCATTGCGGATCTCCAATTCTTGCGCGTGATACGGGTAAGGATTCCAATAAAATGTGGCCTCTAACAGCTCCACCTGTACCCCGTTTGCCTGGCGTTTGGTAACCGACATGGGGATCAGCCGGGCCATCACCAGAAGGAACGAGACGAGGATCATCCATGTTAACTTCTGCGCCTTTATTTCTGCCTTCTAATACTCGCCACTCTGTAGGATAAGATTTTCCATATTGGTCTTTGCCCCACTTAGTAACTGTAAATTCGTTTTTCGACACGCCTGTTCGAGTAAATGCTTCGTCCACTCCTTTATGCATTTGCTGGTATGACGTCCCAGGTGTATCTCTCCAGTCTAAATCAACCTCAGAATTGAACTTCCATGTTCCGCCTGGGACAGGCTGTGGACAATTTGTGGGGCCGCTAGATAAACCTAGAGGATCCACCCACCCCGTAGGGTTAGGCACGTACTGGTAGCTATTCAACCCACCCGCAAGCTTGATCGGATCCGGGGTCAAGAACCGTCCAGTCCCCGGATTGTAGTAGCGGTGGCGGTTGTAATGTAAGCCTGTCTCGGCGTCGAAATACTGACCCTGAAAACGCAGCGGATTATCGATTTCGCTCACATCCAGCGCCGCGAGATTGCCGTAGGCGCGGTATTTTGCCGACCACATGATTTCGCCACTGTAGTCGGTCAGTTCCTGCGGCGTGCCGAGGTGGTCGAGTTGGTAGTAGAACGGGGCCGCTTTTAGCGGGCCTTCGCCGTCGAGCATTGCCAACGGGCGGAAGGTGCCCGGTTCGTAGATGTAACTGCGGTAGCGGTTCTCGGCGCTTTCAGCGATGAGGCGTTCGCCTTGCCACAGAAACTCGGTGGTGTGACCGTCGACTGACTTTTCAATGCGGCGGCCAAAGGCGTCGTATTTGTAGGTTGCTGTGCTGCCGCCCGGCAGGCTGACGCCGATCAGACGGTGCTGGCAGTCGTAGCGGTATTCGGTGACAAGTTTTTGGCCTGTTCCTCGACTCTCGCGGACTAGGTTGCCGTAGGCGTCGTAATCGTAGTGGCGGTCGCCTTGCATGAGCAGGCGATTGCCTTTGACGTTGGCGAGGTTGGCTGCGGGCAGGTCATTTTGTCCGAGGAGGTTGCCTGCCGGGTCGTGAGCGAAGCTCTCTGGCATGGCGCCGCGTACGCTGATCAGTCGGTCGAGTGGATCGTAGTGATAGCTGCGGTTGCCTTTGCGGCTGTCGTTAATACCGGCGAGGTTGCCGTTGGCATCGTAGTTGTAGCGACGCTGGAACAGGTGTTTGTCCCGTTGGCTGACGCTGTGCGCTTGCAGACGTCCCTGTTCATCGTATTGGTATTGGCTAAGCAGCAGACCTTGTTGGCGCTGTTGCTCTCGACCGGCGTTGAACTGATGAGAGGTCAGGCGAGAACCGTTGAGGTCGATGCTGGTGAGTTGCCCGCCAGGCTGGTGGCGGTAATCGAGTTTGCTGCCATCGGGCAAACGGCAGTGCTTGAGCTGGCCAACGCTGTCGTATTCGTAGCGCAGAGTACCCCAGCCTTGGTGTTCCTCGATGAGCCGGTCTTGCAGATCGTATTTATAGGCGAGCGGCCAGTGGCCGTCGTCGACGTTAACGAGGCGACCAAGTGCGTCGTAGCTGTAGTGAATCTCCTCACCATCGGGTAGCGTTTTTACCAGCAAGCGGCCTGCGGCATCACGCTGGTATTCGGTGACCAGTTCGCTACCGTCATCGCCGAATTCGGTTTTCTTCAGTAGTTGGCCGTTGAGGTCGTATTCGTACGCGGTGCGACGACCGTCGAAGCCGGTTTCCTGCTGGATCAGACCGTTGGCGTAGTAATCGAGATGGTAATGCTCGCCGCGCTCGTTTTCGATTTCAGTGAGCAGCAGGCGCGAGTTGTCGTAGCGGTAGCGAAGTTGGCTACCGTCGGGATTGATGCGGCGGCTGACGAGGTGCAGATTGTCGGCGTATTCGTAGCGGGTGATGCGACCCAGTTCATCGCGTTCGGCGGTGACATTGCCATAGGCGTTGTAGCTGAATGCGCGAGTGGCGCCGCCGGGCAGCGTAACTTGGGCAAGGCGATTGGCAGCATCCCATTGGTAATGAGTGATCGCGCCGGACTCTTCCTGGCGAGTGATCTGCCTGCCTAGTGCATCGTAACGGTACTTGCGCTGACCGCCGTCGGGAAGACGTTCTTCAAGCAGTTGACCGAGATTGTTCCAACCGAGTTGATGACGGCTGCCGTCCGGGTGACGGATTTCCAACAGACGACCCTGCGGGTCATAGCTGTAATGGGTGGCATTGCCGTCCGGGTCAATCTGCGCAGTGACATCACCCTGTCGGTTGCGTTGATACTTCCAACTGGCTTTGCCGCGACGAACGTCGCTGACGAAGCCGTTGATATATTCGTAAGTTGTAGCTTCGTCTTCTGGGGGGATGACAGCGGTCATCAGTCCGTTGTCGTCGTAGCGGTATTCGGTAACGGCGCCCAATGGGTCCTTTTCCGCGATCAATTGACCCTTGTCGTTATAGGCTTTTTGATGCTCGGCACCATCGGGATCAATTTTGCTGATCAGTCGCGCCTGATCATCGTGGGTGTAGACCTCTTCGCTACCATCGGCGTTGGTAACGGTAACGCTGCCTTTGTCGTCCCAGGCGTATTGCGCTTCCATCTGGGAAAAGTTGGCCCAGTGACGTGTACACCGAGACAGTTTGCCTTCGTTTTCCCACTCCCAGTAGAACGCCGCGCCGCCTGCCAATTGCCGCTCGAGAATGACGTGCTGGTCGTTGTAGCGATAGCGTTCGGCTTCGTCGGCGGCATTCTTCGCCTCGATCAGGCGATGCTGCGTGTCGTAGCTGTAAGTGACCAGCGTCTGCACTGTGTTCCATGCGGCCTCAAGATTGTCCGCTGGCAGGAACTGTTGATAGTCGACGGCGATGATGTGCTTGCGATCGTAGCGCAGGAGCAGGGCGCGGCCGGCACCGTTGTCGAGACGTTTGATGCGCCCATGGATGTCTCGAGTAACGTGCAAGCGGTTGCCATAGCTATCGCTGATGGCGATCAGGGTCGCGTCTTTGCTGTCGAAGCGGAAGTGATAGAACGATGGTCGCTTGCCAGCCTGCGCGAGAATCAGCTCGGATGGATCGTCACCTAGAAAAATGGCCGCGTGCGATAGGCTGTTGGTGATGGCGGGACGCTGCTCGCTCGGAAGTGGGAAAACGGTGGAGCGGTTTTCCTGATCGGTCCAGATGACTTCATCGCCATTGATCTCGATGCGGTGGGCGAGCGCGTGGCTCCAGCCATAGCCGAGACCGCAGTCGATTTCCACAGCGCTGGTGCGATAGAGACGGGTCCATTCGAATGGCAGCAGGCCGTCGAGTTGGCCGTCAGTTAACGTCAATAACTCTTCGCCAGTGACCATCGAAACAGGGCACCCGTTAGTGCAAGTCTTTGCAGCAGGTTCTGCGCTCTTTTCGGCGGGATTCGTCGCCTGGTTCGATACGTCATCAGCGACTTTACCGTCAGCAAGTCTGGCGTTTTTCTTGCCATCAAAACGCAACTCGGAAATCCCGTTCCTGACCTTCGCCGTCACCCCTCGGGCCGCCACTGCGGTGTACTTGGCGACATACTCCATAAAGCCGTTGATGATCTTGAACACCGACTTCACGAAGCCGATCACAGCCTTGATGACAAGCTCTCCGTACTTCTTGAGTCGGGCCGCAAGGTAGATGACGCCGGTACCTTCTGCCGCGATGGTCAATACCACGCCGATCACGATGTCGATCGCAATGCCTACGACAATGGCCGTGGTCATCTTCGCTACGTCGCCCGCCATCTTCATCGGCGGCAAGCCCGCGAGCCAGATCACCGCACTGCGCACCAGCAAAAACAAAGCCGCCTCGTCGCTGGCCAGCAACATGGCCTTTTTCATGATGTCCGGCGAGCTCTTGGCGACTTTGATCAGCTCGTCTGCGCCAGCGCCGAGATCCTTCGCAAACTTTCCTGGGTCCTGAAGGATGTCGAGCACGAGACTGATGCCGTCCCATACGCCCTTGATCGCTTCCCAGCCACCTTCAAGAATGCCGTTGCCGATGGCCATGGCTGTGCCGGAGGTCGAAAGATTCGACCATTGCGGTTTGAAGCCGGCCCATTCCTTGCGCAGGAAACCTTCAAGGTCCGCAGTCACGCCGCTGTAAGAACTGAAGAGGGCGTCGATCTGCGCCGGGGTCACTTCGTTATGGACGCGAATCGTGTAGAACTTGCCGGGCACACCGCCGGTCCATGCGGCTTTGCCTTGGGCGTCGAGTTTGACCTTGCTGACCGCACCACCGTCCACGGCCACGATTTCGACTTCGATATCGCCGACGGGAATGTCGTAAACCGATTCGAATTTGCTCTCGATCAGCAACGGACCCTTGAGCGGACATTGAGCCACGTTCGAGGTGAAGTTACCGTCGGTCATGCTCACCGTTTTACTGGTGTTGCCCGCCTTGATGACACGCTCCATGCCCAACAAGGACGGCATGTCCGCGGCACGGCTACCCTTGTCGAGGGCCTGTGCATACCAGGTTTTGGTTTGTTCCTGATACAGCTTCAGACTGTCCTTGAAGGTGTTCAGTTGGTTGTCAACAAAGGCAACGCGATCCATCAGCCTTGCTCCAGAATCAGGTGGTTTATCAATGCTTCTTTAAGATTTTGCGGCGCATCCGGGCGGCGCACGAAGCGGGTGATTTTCAGCTTCAGATTGTTCTCGGGCCACGCGGTGTAGAGGTCCGGGCGGTCTTCTTCCAGCCATTGCATCAGGTTGCTGACCAGCGTCGCCGGATTGTCCTTGCTCAACCCTTCCAGCAACCCCTTCGGCACCTCCCACCACGGCCAGTCCCTGACCTTCGCCGCCACCCGCGTGCCCACTTCCAGCGCCTGCCCATTGATCAGATACCGCTCAAACACCGGCAGCACTTCTCCAGCCTTCTCCCCAAGCCCCCGCAGAATCGGATAAATATGCCGCCCATCCCAAAACCGGAAAAACACCTCGGTGCCATCCGGCATTTTTACCTGCGTCAGGCTGCGCAGATGCTCGAACACTTCGTTCGGTTCTGAACGCGACACCGCCAGCCAGCCCCAGTCGAGGGCGTCGGTTTCGGCGATCCAGGGCAGGAAAGCGGAGTTGGCTTTGAGTTCGGTGAGGTAGGGCATCACCGGTTGCCAGGTGGAGTAGGGCGTGCCGCCCCAGATCGGGATGAGCTGGGCGGTGGGTTCGGTGAGGTACAGGGTTTTCAGGGCGTCGGCGTCGCTGGCGGCGCTGACGATCAGGTACAGGCGCTCGCCGCTTTGCAGCGGCTGTTGCGCCAGCCAGTCCTTGGGGGAGATTGGTTCAGATGGCACAGGCACCTGCCTTGCATTTTTCGCATTCTTCACAGAACGGCGCGTTACGTTTTAGGGTGTTGATTTGCGCCGGGGTCAGGACCTGGCCAGCCTTGTCGGCATCCGCCTGTTTCAGCACGCCGGGCATCAATGGCGCGGCGCCCGTACCAACGCCGGGGCTGCCGCCGGAGTTCATGTTGATCACCGGCCCACTCATGGTCACGCCACCAGCGTCGATCTTGATGAAGCTGCCACCGCCGACCAGGGTCAGCTCTGCACCAGCTTCCATCACCACTTTCATGCCGCTGCTCAGGTGGATTTCCTGGCCTGCGTCGATGAACTGGCCCGTGCCGATCTTGATGTGCTGGTTCACGCCGACGGTGAGGTGGTCGTTGGCGCGGGTTTCGACTTTGCGGTCGGCGTAGACGGTGTGGTGTTCTTCGGCCTTGAATTCGCTGTAGCTGTTTTGCTCGACGGTGTCGTGGCGTTCGTTGCCGACGCGGATTTTCTGGTCGTGCTCGATGTTCTCGTCCCAGTCGCGCTGGGCGTGCAGATAGATCTGTTCCTGACCTTTCTTGTCTTCGATGCGCAGTTCGTTGTAGCCGCCACCACCCATGGAACTCAGGGTCTTGAAAGTGCTGCGGGTCTTGTTCGCCGGCAGTGGATAGGGGACGGTGTTTTCCTTGTGGTACAGGCAGCCGCTGATCAGCGGTTGATCGGGGTCGCCTTCAAGGAACGTGACCAGCACTTCCATGCCGATGCGCGGGATGGCGATGCCGCCGTACTGGGCGCCGGCCCAGGCGCTGGAGACGCGCAGCCAGCAGCTGGTCTTGTCGTCGGCCTGACCCTCGCGATCCCAGTGGAACTGGACTTTGACTCGGCCGTATTCGTCGCAGTGGATTTCTTCGCCTTTCGGGCCGGTGACCACCGCGCTCTGGCTGCCGAGAATGCGCGGTTTCGGGTGGCGTAGCGGCGGGCGGTTGGGCACGTCCCACGGCGTGGCCTGGAAGCGGTTGCGATAACCCTGATGGAAATCGTCTTTCAGCGCGGTGGTGTCGCTGGTCACCGACTCTTCGAGCACTTGCGGCTGCTTGCCTTCGTGCAGGACTTCAGTGAGCAGCCACAGGTCGTTCCATTTGGCTTTCGGGTGTTCGGTCAGGGCGAGAAAGTGGCCGCTGACCAGCAGTGGCTGATCACTCGTGCCTTCGGCCAATTGGAAGTCGCTGCGATGGCGTTCGAGGGCGCGTTTGGCTAGGTGCTTGCCGCGCTCGCGGTCGATGAAGCGGCCCGGGTAATCGTAGTCTTCGAGGTCGGGCAGGGCGTCGCCACGGTTTTCGCTTTCCAGGGTCAGACGCGGTTTTTCGAAGTCGTAGTCGCGACGGGTGGTGCGGCTGGTGCGGGTTTCCAGGCGCAGGTCGAAGCGCTTGATCACCGGGTTGCTGGCGACCATGCCGGAGTCTTGCTGATAGGGCACCGGGGCCAGTTTCGGGAACACCGTCTGGTCATCGCCGAAAACGAGCTTGTGCGCGTTGGCGCTGTGCTGGAAGTGGAAGTGAATGCCTTCTTCCTCGCACAGGCGCTGGATGAAGTGCAGATCCGACTCGTCGTATTGCACGCAGTAGATGCGCTCGGGATAGATCGAGCCGGTCTTGAATTCGTAGGCGTTGCCTTGAATGCCGTGCTCTTCCAGCACCTGGCCGATGATTTTCGGCACGCTGAGGTTCTGGAAGATACGCTGGTTGATGCGGTGCGCCAGATACGCCAGTTGTGGGCGCAGCGTCACCGCATAACGGGTCAGACGCTTGCCGGAATCGCCTTGCGCGGCGCGATAGATCTGGCCATGAATGCCGCTGCCGTCAGGCGACAGCTGCAGAAAGGCCGGTTTGTGCAGCAGGGTTTCGAGGTCCAGCGACGGCTG